>DFIJ01000013.1 GCA_002372775.1 Christensenella sp. UBA3700 | reverse complement strand
AATGTTAAGTTAGCAGGCATATCAACACCATCACTCTTACGTCTGAATAATGTATCAGCTTCAACATAATAGTTACCAGCAAAGTTATCAGCAGCAATTTGAAGCTCATCTACAGATGTAGCATTTTTATCTAAGTAATAATCTACAAATACGGCAATACTACCTGTAAGATCTGTACCTGTTCCTGCCCAAGATGCAACACCGGCTGTTTGAGCCTTTGTGATTTTAATAGCCTGATTTGGCTTACTTCCATCTGAAGGAACAAAAGTAGTTCCATTCATATAACCAACTTGAACAGCGCCTTCTGCTCCAGCTTCAACCATCTCACCTGTTAAGTCACCAGAACCATCGGTAACAATAATATAGATAGGAGAGTCATTTGTAGCACAAATAGATTCATCCTTACCTAAGAAGTCAGCAAGATTTATAATAGCTGTTTTATCGCCAGCATCTCCTGTAACATTCATAGAAGCACCAGCTGTAGTTGTATGGAAGTGTACTTTACTTACTGAAGAACTACCCTGGAAAAGATCAGCACCTGAAAGCATTGCAAGAGAAATAGGTGAAAGTAAAGCATCTTCAACAGTAAATGTTAAAGTTTTCTCACCTTCCCAAGAGATAAGACGAACATTACCTCTACCACCCTGTGCATAAACAGTTGTAGTAGCTTGCTCAACAGATGAAGTAGTTGCTGTATCAATATAAAGTACAGGTTGTCCAGCCTTGAACTGATACTTACCAATATTAGTAGGAGTCTTAGCTCTGAATACTATGTTGGCACATTCGCGAACACCAAATTTCATTTGTTTTTCCTCCTTGATTATTCTAATTCAACGCCAAGTGTAATGTCTTGCATCCAATCCTTAGCGTCTTTAACATTTTTTGCACCTGCCATTTTGGCTTGTGTAGTATAGTCAAAAACTTCTTTTAACTCGAAGCGTTTAAACTCTTCAATAAGTTGATAAACTGAATATTGAGATAATTGATTTTTATCTTTTTGTTCTCCAACCGCAAGAATGTTTATATATCTACCTAAAATACTAGCGACGGCAGTATTTTCTCCTCTATCTTTTCTCAGTTGCGCTAAGTATTCATGTTTCTTCTTAAACTTTTCTACTAACGCGCGAGCGCGGTCTCCACCAGGATTATAGTCTTGTATTACTCCATCTCCTAAAAAAGCTCCTAATCCAAAAATTTCATATAAATATTGAGCAAAAATATCAAAATTATTTTTGTCAATCATATGAGTTTGAGGTTGAGAACCTTCTTCAGTTTTTATATCTTGAAAGACAATAGAAGCTGGAGTTATCATAGGCTTATAATCTGGAAGTATTAATGTAAACAGTTGAAAAACATTTACAAAAATCAGTTTTCCATTTTCAGTTTTTTCTCTCATTATTGACATAATTATATCAAAATTCGTTAAACTATCTAAATTAGAATTGTCCTCAGTTATTGAATTTTTATAGTCTTTTGTTAAGGCGTTTAATGCCATAAAGAAATTTGTTTCTCCTAAAAGAGCTACTTCATAAACAGAGGGTTGATAGATTACTAATTGTGCGGGCGGGAAAGGAACTTTCGCTTTAGTATCTAAATACGATTTATGTACTATATTTTCTCTTTTCATTTACTCGCCAGTGCTTCTAATTTAGCATCATCTTCTGAGAAATGAACTACTTGGTAAGATAAAGTGTATCCCGCCAAATTTTGGTCTAAAATTAACTCGTTGCATCCGAGAAAGACCGTTTCACCTACACCAGATAGTTTGCCCAAATTTAATATACCATCTATATAACCTGCAATCATCAATGGTCTAACTCTTAAATCATTAAGATCCCACTGCTTTGTATGACAAATTATATCAAAATTAATTATACAATCTTTATACTGATTATTTTTTGAATTAGTTGTAAAATTATCAAAATTTAACAAAATATAAGATTGAACATCTTCATGCTCATTTAGTTCTAATCTAGGAGTTGTTCTAATATATTGTTTATTAAATAAATCAGCAACGCTAAATTTATCAACTATATCATCATACTTTGTTATATTTTTATCTAAGCAATCTTTATTATTAATAATTAATAATCTTTTTAACCATCTACTATATTGCTTTCCATCTACAAATAATCTATTCAATATTAACTCAGTATCTTTTTCGCAAGATAAGAATGAAGATTGTATTGGGGGTAAACTGTTTCTCTGCATTTTATCTCACTCCTTTTATCTCTATAAAGACTCAACAACAACATGCTGTATCTTTTCACTATTATAACAAACATCAAACTCACCAACTTTACTATTCATTAACTGTAAATAAACAGTAGTTTGATTATCTTTTACAATAGCATCATCAATATTTATTTTTAATCCACTAGAAATATTTTCAATACTCCATTCAGCTCCTTCAACATATGTTGTGGATATCTTTAATGAATCATAAGGCTTAACAACAAAATCTTGTTTTTCCTCATGCTCTTCTTCTCTCTTCTTTTGTTCTTCTTCTGAAATTTCTTGATACTGATTTTCAAAATATTCTTTAAGATGAACAATGAGAATATCATCTGTGGAATTTGGCGCGACGGCTTGAACCTCCCACGACTCAAGCTCACCTAAAATATTAGGTAATTTAACTATTTTAAATCTTTTAAAATAATTAAAAGTTTCTTCGTTACGCTCTAAGAAAATTTCTCTAGTATAATTTAATTTATTCCATTCCTCACGATGCTTACGGTTCCACTCTAAAATTTCTTCGTTTTCACCAATAGATGCAAAGTAATAAGGTTTTTCATCTATTTCAAGCGGAAATGGAAAACATTTACGAACATCTGCTCTAAAATAAGCATATTCTTCTATATATTGTAAAGTTACTATCCAGCGGGTTGCAGTTTCTTTCCAAATAAAAGTGCTTCCGCATTTAATAGGAACTTCTATTTCTTCTTCAACTACTCTACCAAGTTTAGGGATATTAATACAAACATCCCTAAATGGTACAGAAAGCATCATTTTATCTGTTTCAAAAGTTCTTTTATCTGGATTCATTAAACAACGAAACTCAAGCTGACGTAACTCATTATCTTCGTCAGGATTATCTATAACCATTGTACCAGCCTGATAGGAATATAATAAAGCTTTTTTTAAACTCTTTAATTTATCATCTATCATTCGACTTTGCTGAAAAGTACCACCGTTATAATTTAATCTAAGACGCATATTATTTAATGCATCCATAATCTAGTTTGCCTAATAGTGACAAACATTCAAAAATAGTTCTTCTAAATAAAGACATATCTTCAACATTTGTCAAGCTATAAAGCCCTTCTAATTTACAAATAATAGGAAATAAAGATGGTTGCAAGTCGACTAACAACCTATTCATTCCAACCAATTCTTCAAGAATAGTTTCCAATGGTTTAATCCAATCTTGACCTTCCTCCCGCATAGGAAGAAGTTTATAAACAAGATTTATATTCCTTTTTAAGCTGGCTGTAAAAACCTCTGGAGATACTTCTAAATCATATTTATTCATTAGTTACCTCCTTCATCTAAAAAAGAATAATCAGGCTCTTCCATTAAAGTATGCATTGTAGAATGATAAACACCATTAAGGT
>DFIJ01000041.1 GCA_002372775.1 Christensenella sp. UBA3700 | reverse complement strand
TATGAATATGACCTAAGGCTAAATAATCAATATTCTTATTTTTCAATTTTTTTAAATCTATATACTCTTTGCCCTTTACATTTATATCGCCATGCATCATAACGATATTTATAGTGTCCTTATCTAACGTTAAAGATGAATACAAAGCAGATTTATTATTCAAAGATATTTCTATTCCCGAGATATTTACATAATCAATACAATATGAAGTCCACTCATTAGAGAATGTCTTTAGATTATCCAATTCTTCAGTAATCGATTCCTCAATGTCGTGATTACCCCTTAAATATAGGAAAGTAATCTCTTTATTTGCCTTAATTGCATCATAAAAAAATGTCTTATCCTTTTTTGATGGTCTATCTGAATCAAAAACATCTCCTGAAAGCATTATCGTATTGATACTGTTTTCTTTAGCATAATCTATCATCTTATTAAAAGACTTTAATATCTCATTTCTCCTTGTATCTCTTATTGTTCCTGTCGGCAATGATGTCAATCTAGAACCTAGATGTAAATCAGCTGCATGTATTATTTGCATTCCATCTTTCCTCCTTTTTTTTAATCAGAATATACCTATTAATAGTCAGATCGTTCAATGATACTCTCAGCACTTTATTAAATACTATCAATTTATTACACATTATGCATGATAAAGCGACGAGGATATACGCGTCGGAATAAACATATTATTTCTTTAGAATTTGAGAAAAAGCAAAACTTTCACTTCTAGCCCAATTTCTAGCTCTTTATATTTAATAAAACCACTGTTTCCACATGTTTCGTTTGAGGAAACATATCATATGGTTCGATAAACATTATATCATATTTTTCTTGAAGTGTAGATAAATCTCTAGCAAGAGTTGCAGGATTACAAGATATATAGGCAATCTTCTTTGGTTCAGCATCTAACACTGCCTGTAATACTTTTTCATCGCACCCTTTTCTTGGTGGATCTATTACAACAATTGTATTCTGATTCTTATATTCTTTTATCACTCTTGGTAATTCTTTTGCAGCATCACCACAAATGTTTGTAATATTATCATTACCATTTAGCTTAGCAAGTTTATTGGCATCTTCAACAGCTTCTTTAACAATCTCTATTCCAATAACCTTTTTAGCAGATTTTGCAAACACATTAGATAGAATACCGATGCCACTATATACATCAAAGACTATAGAATCTGGATCTTTTTCAACCTCATCTATTACTGCCTTATAAATCTTATCTCTTATCTCATCGTTAACTTGTAGGAAGGAATTTGGATTAACAGTAAACTTGACGCCAAGTGCTGTTCCTTCTATCTTCTCTTCCCCATAAACACAAGAGATTTTATCTCCCATTATCACATTTGTTTGTTTTAAATTTTGTGATACATATAAAGAAAATGGCAAATCTAATTCCTTAAGAGATTCTATTAACTCTTTTCGTTTTGGAAGAGTATTTGAATTAATAACAAGACATATAGAATAGCTATTATCCACTCTTCTTAATACTAAATGCCTAACAATTCCCTTATTCTTTATTTCATCATAAGTGCTTATCTTGTTATCATTTACCCAAGCTACAACCTTATCAATAATAAGTTGCATTGAGGCTGTATGAAGTGGACAATCGCCAAGTTCAGCATCTTTAGATTTTTCAAAAGGAACGAATGTATGAGAACCTTCTTTGTAGAACCCAGCCATTGCTTTACCATTCACTTCTCTAATTGGGATTTGAACTTTATTTCTATAGCCGAATTTCTTTTCACCACATACAACAGGATTAACATTAGAATCAATCTTGCATGCTTTATCTATACAGTTCTTAACATTCTCTCTTTTTACTTTTAGTTGATAGTCATAATTAACATGTTGCATCTCACATCCACCACATCTAAAGAAAATTGGACAGAATGGAGTTATTCTCTCTTTTGATGGAGTTATTACTTTAATGACTTTAGCAAAAGCAAATGCTTTCTTAACATCTGTTACTTGAACCTTTACTCTCTCTCCTACTAAGCAACCCGGAATAAATATAACAAAATTATCTAACTTTGCTACACCCTCACCATCTTTACCATAAGATGTTATATCTAGTTCTAAAATCTCACCCTTATTCATTAAAACAATGTAATTTGTGCTCTACAAACAACCTCTTCGCCGTTTGATATTTCCACTTTTATATCTTTTTCTTGTTTATCCACATATACTTCAAGCTTATCATCTAACATGCATTGCTTGATATAGTTAATCTCAAAAGTCTTAATAACCTCATTTTCTTTTAGTCTGACAGCATTAAGAATCTCTTCCGCATATTTTGTATTATTCATATGCATATTATGATCTATTTGAGATGGCTTTACTTGGAATGAATAGACCTTATTCTCAAGCTTAAATGATGTTAGTGGTCTAAACTTGTCTGTAAATAAAACATCTTGATAAAATTCGCCTTGTAAATCAACAGCAGATGGAAATAACATTTTATTCTCTTTATAATTCCATAAAACCCACTTTTGAATTACTTTAATTAATTGCTTCTTTCCCTCTTTAGATTTGAACTCAATCTCTCTATCCATATCTACTCTTGATGGAACTTTTGGCCATGTATTAACTACAACATCATCAGTACATTCAGGATATTCAAGAACCTCATATTTAACTCTTGCAACTATCCAAATAATACCCTTTGGAAAAACATCTTTAAATCCAATATGTAACTCATCCGCATGCTTACCTGCCATATCTTGAGAAATATCAAGAATAGCTACTGGACTTAATCTATCATATCTATCTGATTCGCCAGTTGTTAGCGGATATTCTTTTGTAAATGTCATAGCCATAATA
>DFIJ01000147.1 GCA_002372775.1 Christensenella sp. UBA3700 | reverse complement strand
GAAACGCACGCAATTAATAGACCCGATTCTGAACAATTCTACTTAATATCAGTGGACGTAGGTCGAATTTCCGACCAAACAGCAGTATGTGTATTTAGAGTTAATATAGTAAAAGGCAAGTTCTATAGTACATTAGTTAATCTAATTGTGCTAGGGCGCACTCCACAAACAAAACCTTTTACCATACAAGCGGTTGACCTTAAAAAAATAATTGCCTTATACAATCCGCGCGAGGTCGTCATTGATACCAATGGTCTTGGTGTTGGCCTTGCTGATGAAATGATAAAGCCGCAATATGATGAGAAAGGAAACATCCTTCCTGCATATGGATTTATCAATGATGATGTATATAAAGCAATTCAACCGAAAGACGCGCCGAAAATTCTTTACGGAATTAAGGCGAACGGTCCGTTAAACTCTAAAATTCATGGTAACTGCTATTCTAGACTTACTGGTGGTCTAGTACGTTTTCTAATAACTGAGCAGCAAGCAAAGAGTGCGTTGCTTGCAACTAAAATAGGTCAAAAAATGACCGTGGAACAACGTGTGATGCGTTTAATGCCACACGAAATGACAACGAAGTTATTTGAAGAAATGGCTAATTTGCGTTTAAAACGCACCGGAGCTAGTTTAGATATAGTTCTTGAACGAATTAATTCTCGATTCCCAAAGGATAAGTATTCAAGCTTCTCCTATGGGTTGTGGAGAATTAAAGAACTTGAAGAAGAATACTATAAAACTAGTCATCGTCGGCGCGCTGGTAAACGTCAATTAGTATTCTTCTCAGGAGGAAGATAATGGATGAACCAATCAAAAGAGATTTAACCTCTTTTACAAAAGCTATAGGCGATATGATAGCAAAGAATGAATCATCCTATAATTTGGCTACGCGTTACGGAAGAAGCAGATATGAAAGGACTAAAGACTATACATTAGAAGAAATAAACAATATTATTGATTCTGGTTCTCTTGAAGCTCAAATTACTCTTTCTCGTAACTATTTTAGCAAAGGCGGTTTTTATCAACGTCTGTTGATGCATTATGCTACCTTACTCAAATATACAAGTTTACTAATTCCTCATCCAAGTTTTGGTAAAAATCTCTCCGAAAAATATATTGAGAAAAGGTATCAAGGTGCGGTCGACTTTCTTGATATGGCTAAGCTGCCTGACTTATTTACTCATATAGGTATACATGTCTTAAGAGACGGTTGCTATTATGGGGTGATTCAAGAAGTAACAGATAAATACATATCTATATTAGACCTGCCTGTCTTTTATTGTCGTTCACGCTTTAAGGATAAAGAAGGCAATGATATAGTTGAATTTAATGTTACATATTTTGATTCTATACACGATAAAGAATATCGGAGAAAAGCTTTAGCGGTTTATCCACGTGAAGTAGTAAATTGGTACAAGCGCTATAAAGCTGGAAAAGAAACTAATCCATGGTGTTACATTTCTACTGATGTAGGAATTTGTATGTCGTTGGTTGATGAAAGACCGATATTCCTAAATATTATTTCTGCATCATTAGAATATGATGAAGCCAAAGATTTAAATAGGGAAAGAGACCTTGAAGAGATTAGAAAAGTTCTGGTACAACACATACCGCATTTAACCGATGGCGGCCTATTGTTTGAGCCAGAGGAAGCAGTTGAAATGCATAAGGGCGCGGTTGACATGATGCGTAAGAATGAGAACTTAAGTGTACTCACGACATATGCTGATGTTGATGCCATTGTATCAAAATCTGCTAATGATAATTCTCTTAATTCTGTTGACAAGGCTCTTGCGAATATTTATGCCGAAGCGGGTTCAAGTAGTCAACTCTTCGGTACAGATTCTAACTTATCGTTAAGTACTTCAATTACTAACGATATGGCTTTAATGATGGTGCTCGCGCGGAAGCTCGAAAGATTTATTACATCAATTGTTAATTACAAATATGGTAATGCAAACATTTCCTTTACCTATAAAATTTTACCAGTATCTTTTTATAATCAAAAGGAATATGTGGAGACTAGTTTAAAACTGGCTAACTCCGGTTATAGTTTCTTACTGCCGGCTTTAGCTATGGACGTTTCGCAACGCGAACTTAGTAGTCTTAAAGATTTAGAAAATGATGTATTAAAACTGAAAGAAAAATTAATTCCGTTAAGTACTTCATATACAGAAACAGGAAATGTAGGACGTCCTACGAAAGACGCACAAGATAAAAGTGCAAAAACAGTAGCTAATGAGGAATCATTAGACCGAGGAGGTTCTAATTAATGGATAAAGAAAAAGATAAGTTAACAACTTTTTCTCTTTCCGTTTATGGTGACATTACTAGTTATAATGAAGTTCTGTCTAAAGCAAGATGCCGCATTTTCTATAAGGGCGCAAATCGAAATGGCACCTTTATTACAGATGAGTTTGCGGAACAGTTAATTTCAACACTTCCATATGTGCCCGTTAAGGGCATATATGATACTATGAAAGATGATTTTACTGACCATGGAAGAGAGAGATACGAAGGACGTATCTATGGTATTGTTCCAGAGAATCCAAACTTCGCATGGGAGAACCATCTTGACGTAGACGGAGTAGAAAGAACATATGCATGCACTGATGTGTATCTTTTTACTGGATTATATAAACAAGAAGCTTTTGATATAGTTCAAAAGTCGCAGTCGATGGAGTTATATGCTGATTCTATTGATGGTGAGTGGCAGTATATTGGTGGAAAGAGATATTTTGTGTTTACAAAAGGTCGTTTCCTTGGTTTACAGGCACTTGGTGAAGATTACGAGCCTTGTTTTGAAGGCGCCGCCTTCTACACATTCGTAGATTCAGTTAAAACTCTTATGACTGATTTACAAGGCACTGATGTATTTCAAAAGCAGAACTTGGAGGGAGAAAAACATATGAATTTTAAACTTTCTGATAATCAGAAGTATAATATGCTTTGGACTCTTTTAAATAATAGATTCAATGAAGAGAACGAATATGTTATGGACTATGCAATTTGCGATGTTTATGACGAGTATGCAGTAGTATTTAAGTTTGAAACTGGTGAATACAATAGAGCATATTATACAAAAGATGATGAGACAGATTCTCTTGCCATTGATAAGATGGAAGTTTGCTATATCGTAGATGTTAATGAGAATGAAAAGCATGCGCTTGACGTTCTTCATGCTATGAATAACAATACTTATGAGAAACTGGATGAGGTTGTAGATGGTCTGAATACTCAAGTAGAAGAATTTACTACTCAAGTTGGAGAACTTAACTCCAAAATTGAAGAGAATGATACTACAATCGCTACTTTACAACAGGATAATGAAAAACTTCAGAATGAATTAGAGGAAGCTAATAGTAATTATACTGCTTCTTTAGAGACAATCGAAACTCTGACTTCTGAAAACACAGAGCTGAACAGCTTTAAAGCTGATGTAGAACTGAAAGAAAAGGAAGCTGTTATTGCTAAATATAGCACTCTTCTTGATGAAGAAGACCTTGATAGTTTCAAGAACAGACTCGATGAGTTCACTAAAGAAGATTTAGATAAGGAACTTGCTTTTGCTCTCGTTCAATCTAAGTCGACAATTTTCACTAACGCAGAAGATAACTTCATTCCAAAGCCAGAGGAGAACCTTACTGGAATCGAAGCTATTTTAGCAAGACAAAAGAATAAGAAGAAATAATAAACGGAGGATTTATTATGGCTGATAAAAGACTTGTAATTGACGGTTTTGGTCAATTAGAACTTAACCAGGTATCTTTCCGTAGAGATGGAAGAGTTGAAGCTCAGTGCGCTCTTGACGCTACTGACTTCGCTTCTGTTCCAGCTGAGAACGGAATGCTGCTTGCTGTAGACAGAGTTAATAGAACTGTTAAGT
>DFIJ01000132.1 GCA_002372775.1 Christensenella sp. UBA3700 | reverse complement strand
ATTCTTTTTCCCAGAAATTATTCTTGAAACAAATACTGCTCACTCATTAAAAGATACCAGAGGAGCAGAAGCGTATGCAGTAGCGAGGGCATCTGCAACTGGATTTGGTGCTGACATAATTGCATTGGATGATATTACAAATGCAGAACAAGCACGTAGAGATAAGCAAGAAATGGAAAATGCATGGGCATTTATGACAGATACTTTACCTTCTCGTGTTAATGATATTACAAAATATTTAATTTTGCTAGTAATGCAACGATTAGCACCAGGAGACGTAACTGGCCGTATCTTAGAAAGTCCTTCAATTAGTTCACAATACGCTTTCTTAGTATTACCTGCTCAGTTTGAAGAGGATACTGCAATTGTCTGTCCTGTGTCAGGAACCGTAATAACCTATCACAAAAACGATTTTTTATGGAGCGAGCGTTTTGGTAATTATGCTTCATTAAGAGCACAAGTTGGAGAAACTGTTTGGGCTACACAATATATGCAAAAACCTCAATATGCAGATTCTGCTATTGTTAAAGAAGAAATGATTACTATTAAATCTATAAATGAAGTTCCAGATATTATGCAAGCAGATACTATTTATGCTTCACATGACTTCCCAGTTAAGTCTACTGAAACTTCTGACTTCTTAGGTTCGCTTGTTGGTTACAAAATTGACGGTATGCTTTATATTAAATTTGCTATGGAAGAAAGAATGGACTTCAAAAATCAAGTAGAGTTTGTTCAAGCAATGGATAATTTATATCCAGGTATTATTCAAATCATAGAAGATAAAGCAAATGGATCGCCAATATTAAATCAATTACAAGAAGTAGTTCCGGGAATGCAAGCGTATCAACCGGGAACTGCTGACAAACCACAAAGAATGAAATCTGCAACACTATATATTCAAAATGTAATATTTATTGCAGATCAATGGGATGAAGCGTCTCAAAAGTATGTTTTAAATGATGGTATGAGAAATCTATATAATAACTTATTAAGATTTCCATTCTTACAACATGATGATGTTTGTGATGCCTTCTCACAATTGGTTAATTTCGTGTTTATGGACAAAAGATTTCAAGTATATGGACGCTCATTCAATAAACTCAATATATACGAGAAATCGAAGGTTCAAGAGCCAGCATATTCATTTGTATTCTTCAATAAAGAAGGAGATAATTGGAAGGCACTTGATATTGGTATTGAATATGCAGAGATTACAAAACTTTATGTAAAAAAAGAGTTCTACTTCAAAGCAACCATTGAAGATGGAATAAAGAAATTGAAAGAATTCGCACCAGATAAAACGGTGTTTATAGATGCTTCAACAAGCGAAGCATTATATGGTATGTTCCAAGAAGGAGTATCTATTGAAAGATATGAAGTTCAAGATTTCGATAAATCAGTATCAGATTTAACTTTAGCCTTTTCAAGTAGAAAGGTTATGGTTGAAAATGAATGTAAACTTCTTCGAGGAGACATAGATAACTTCAAATTCGAGAAATCTAAAGATGATAATGCAGTTAAATATAGAACCCAAAAGGATGGCTTCATTGCATGTATTAGAGTTGCAATGCACTTCTATGGCGGAATAGTTTAGAATGCTTTTCTACGAGGCTTTGCCTCGTGAGAAAGCGAAAAATGTATTAGTCAACTATTTACTTTTGAATCACTTCTTGATATAATTAAAAATGTAGAAAGGGAAAAGGTGATTTAAAATGTATGTGATGGTAATTGAAGATTATTGTGAAGAAGAGTATTTAGGCAATGTAAGAGATAAGAAAAGCATTGTTAATTACAAAACTAGATACTGGGGTTATACTGAACCAATGAACGAAACAGAAATTGCTAATATGATAGCAGTATCAGATTATGCAAATTGGTATGCAGTCATTGATTTAGAAAGAATGGAAATATTAACTCTTGAAGAAGAGGAAAAACTACTTAATTATAGTACAAAAGATATAGCAGATACTGAAGTAGAGTGGTTTTTCAAGCAATTTAATTATAACAAAGAGAACTCATAAAGGGTTCTCTTATATTTTTAATTTGGCATATGATATAATTAAATAGAGGTGAATTGCTAATGTCAAAATATATATTTACCAAAATCGAAGATAAGCCTACTTTAACTACTGAATATGCTGGTATACTTAATAATGGAACAGAACATACTCATGAACACACTTTTAATTTAGGAAAAGAAGCAGAACAAAAACTATTAGATATAGTTATGAAATATGGTATAACTAGAAACGATTTTACTGAAAAAGATAAAAAAGAACATGAGTATTTCTATGACCAGATATTACATAACAAAAAAAGATTTGGCAATAATCTAGTATATTATTATTATTCAAAAGAATTAGAAGAATTAGACAAATATAATTTACCATTAGATAGAGAAATGTATAAAAATGGTATATTAGTTTATGGTGCTTATGATATGATTAGCATTAATAATGCTTATAGAATAACTGAAAAAATCAATAAAACGGATGAAGAAAAAGGTTACCCAATAGAAAGAATTGAAGAATTCAAGCAATTCTTTTTAAGTAAAAGAAAAGGGCATGATTTTAAAAAGGATGTAGAAGATATTATAAATGCAGAAGATAACGCAGTAGAATATCAAGCAAGAACAATGAATAAATATTATAGCAAAAAATATCATCGTCCTATCGAAAGAGACATTAGAGTTGATGTAAAATCTCCTAGAATGGAATTTATTTTAAATCAAACTAATTTATCTAACGAATCTAAAAACAAATTTATGAAATATATCGATTTAAGAGACTTTGTTTTAAAATACAGTGAGATATATAAGACCGATAAAACTTTCAATTTAGACGAATTAAAAGAGTTCTTTAAGGCAGTTGATAAAATTGATAGTGAGTATATGCTTCATTACGAATTAATGGATCAAACTGAGGACTTGAAAGAGAAGTTAGGATTATAAAGGAAGTGTAGATTATGAATGTAACAGTAAATACTAAAAGAATGAGAATAATGATAGGAGCATTAGGAATGGCTTTACCATGGCTAGTTGCATTAATCACTTTGTCATGGCCACAATCAATTTCTATAACATATTATTCATTGTTTGCAGTTGGAACTTTCATGATTGTGCTAGGTTCGGCAGGAATTTTACTAATCTGTTACCGCGGATATGATAAGACAGATGATATTACTGCAACTATTGCTGGAATATGTGGAATACTAATATGCATTTTTCCCATGACATATTTACCAGATCCTTCAGTTAAAACTGGAATTTTGCATTTACCATCAAATGTAAGCAATATATTCCATTGTATAAGCGCATTTGGCTTTTTTGGTGTATTAGCCTTTATGTCATTCTTCTTGTTCACTAAAACAAGTGGAGAAATGACAAAACAAAAGAAGATTAAAAATATCATTTATAGAGTGTGTGGAATTGGCATGATAGGCTCATTCTTATTAATGCTATTAAACTTCTTTGACTGGGCACCATATAATTTAACTTGGATTGTAGAAGCAATAGCATTATTCTTCTTTGGTATCAGTTGGATTGTTAAATCAGACGCAATCCCTTGGTTAAAAGATAATAAATAGTGATTCTCTTCTAGTGGTCTATGACCACTGAGAGAAAAAATAACTTATACCGATTTGAATTGTTAGTTTATAATGAGAATACAACTAACGATTTCAAAAAGGAGAATTTAAAAAAATGAGTCAAAGAGTAGATAATTTAGTTCAATTACTAGATACATATTTAGAGATTGGGCATCATATTAATGTGAATGTGTTCGATAAAGACTTATTGTTGCATGCGCAAGCACATCCAGAATTGTATCCAAATCTGACAATTCGTGTTAGTGGATACGCTGTCAACTTCACAAAATTAACAAAAGAACAACAAGATGATGTCATCGGAAGAACGATTCATCAAAGATTTTAAAAAAAGAGCCTATAAGGATAGGCTTTTTTTATTTGGGTTTATATTTAAAAAGATTTATAGTTTATAATAAATATATATGGAAAGGGGATTTTTCATTATGATTAAAATTAATGATACTCAAAGTGTTAATGAATATGAAGTAACACAAGCAATGCAAATAGAAGATAAATATTGGATTATAATGACTTCTGGTGAAAAACTCCAAGTTTCTAAGGAAATTTACGATAAAATAAAAGGGGGAAACTAATAATGTATCAATTAAGTAATGGTAGTTATGTTAATGCCAATAAAATAACTCATTTTATCGAAATAGATAATGCTGTAAATCCAGATAAAAAGTATTTAATTATTCTTGCTGACGGCACAAAGCAATATGTAAATCAAGAAGATTTTGAAGCATTGAAAGAAGCGTCTGGAACTGTAACATATAGCGATGTAATAGTTACAGATAAACTATCAGTAGGTGATATTGAAGATATTGAAGCAGAAATTAGTAAAATAAGAGATTATTCAGATGTTAAAGATGTTGTAGGAACATATGATGATTTATTAGCATATGATACATCTACATTAAATTTAAACGACGTTATCGAAGTTTTATCAGATAGAACTCAAGATGATGCTAATACCATGTATAAATGGGACGGAACTCAATTTAATTTAATTGGTAAATTAGGACCTTTTTATACAAAAGTAGAAGTTGATAATAAATTGGCTAATAAAGTTGATAAAGAAGCAGGAAAAGGTTTATCAACTAATGATTATACTAATGTTGATAAAGAATATCTTACTAATTTAAGAGCAACAATGCCAAATGTTGATGATATCACAATTAATTTAACTTATGCAGAAATTAAAGCATTAAAAGATGCTAATAAATTAATTGCTGGTAGAACTTATAGAATTACAGATTATAGCACAATGACAATAGATCCTGAAACTAGAAGTGCTGGCAATGATTTTGATATCATTTTAAAAGCCAATACTACAAATTCATTTGAACCAATATGTTCAGCACATGTCAGAACTGGTACAAATTACTTTATACAAAGTTATATTAGTCAATGGATTTTATGGTATAACTTTGATAATGATACCAATTTATGTTCTTGGGTAGATGCTAATTGCAAAGGCTATATTTATAGAATGATAGATGAATATAATAATGATTTGGCATATGATTTTAAAAATATCCAATTTAAGAGATATAAGATCGCTTCAACCACTTATAATACTTATTCTAATTTAATAGGAATGTACTTAGGTAATACTTCACCTTATGGCTATACTATTGACAGTAATGATTTCGTGTGGAGATACACATTTGTTTGTAGTGATGCTTTAGATGAAGATTTAAGTAATAAGCACATTGAGGTTGGAGAATATACTACTTGCAGATATGTTAAACAAATAAAGATGGGTACGAGATTATCAGATAGTCCATATAGAAGCAAATTGCAACTAAACAACAATGTTTTCATTAGTGGTAATATTATGTGTGATATGACATTCGGAAATCAAACTCATACAAATACTGTTCAAGTAGTTAATGATTTTTCATATAATTATTTTGGTAGCATGATGAGAAGAAATTTAATCTATGTTACAGATTTTAACCATAATAACATTAGGGAATGTTTAGAAGACAATTTAATTGGTTCTGGAACTAAAATGTTTTCTTGGAACTGGCTTGGAGATCATTGTTCAAGCAATATTATACAAGGTATGACACTAGTTTATTGTTTGGGATATTTAAGATATGTAAAAGCAGACTCTCCAAACGAAACTTTAAGCGATGTTAAATTAAGTACTACCTTTGTTGGGACAGAAAATTATAGTATTTGGATAACTAACGCTATTGATGATAATACATCAGATCTGTCTTATGACGAGATTGGAACTATTGCAGGTTTAAAATTAGATCATTCTAAATTATCTGCTGCAACAATAAATTATATGGGAAATGTTTCTATTACAGGTAGGCCTGTTAGAGTAATGACTTCTGATATGATCACTAATACTGATATATATTTTGACGAGGCTACATCTGCTGTATATGAATGGGAATTAAAAAATTCACGTGGATCTTCGTCAGATCATTTAATCATTGATTTTAGAGGTTCTACTGATGTTTTAGTTGCCAACGCTGTTAAAACCTATGAGAAAAAAATATATAGTATTAATGAAACACTTACTGGATGGAGTGGCACATTCTCATATAAAGTTTATGACTCTACAAATAAATTTGAAAAAACTTATATGTGGTCTTCAGTAATGGATGATTTAACACCTACCGCAAATGTTATTTTAAAAGATTTAACTAAACATGAAGTAGTAAATAGAGTTGATTCGAATTATGAAATTGTAGACAATATATTAGTCAATGCGATTGATAAAATTGATCCAAGCAAAAATTATACTGTCACAGACCATACTGACGAGGCAGCCTACCAAGTAACAGTACCTACAAATGCCAAACTTTTAATGCTACAAAGCATAGGTGGTAACACAGTCAAGTTATCTCCAAGTGTAGCAAGTGATA
>DFIJ01000108.1 GCA_002372775.1 Christensenella sp. UBA3700 | reverse complement strand
TTAGCTACTTTTCTGTCATATAACTTAGCAACTGTGTTTCTGATAATCTTGATTGTTTCGTTTGCGTCTTCAGCTGTAGCTGTCTTACCTGTTCCGATAGCCCAGATTGGTTCGTAAGCGATAACAACATTATCTAATTCTTCAGCTGTAACATCCTTTAAAGCTGCAACTGTTTGCTTCTTTAAGAATGTCTTATATCTGTTCTTTTCTCTTAATTCTAAAGATTCACCAACACAAATAATTGGCTTTAATCCCTTAGCGATAGCTGTCTTAACTCTCATGTTAACTGTTTCATCTGTTTCGCCGAAGTATTGTCTTCTTTCGCTGTGTCCGATAATAACATATTCAACACCAAGTTCAACTAACATGTCTGCGCTGATTTCGCCTGTGAAAGCTCCTTTTTCAGCCCAGTGAACGTTTTCAGCACCTAGGTGAATGTTTGTACCCTTAATTAATTCTGCAGCTGTAGCAATGTTTGTGTATGGAACGCAAACTACAACTTCTGTCTTCTTTTCATCCTTAACTAGTGGGATTAATTCTGTTAACAACGCCTTTGTTTGAGCGATTGTGTTGTTCATCTTCCAGTTTCCTGCGATAATTGGTCTTTTCATTTTATATACCTCTTTTAATTTTTTTTCGTTTTAATTAAAACGAGATGGGATGAACCATCTCGTTATTTTTTTATGTTTTACTATTAGTCTTTATCGTTTAAGCAAGCGATACCTGGTAATACCTTACCTTCGAATAATTCTAGAGAAGCGCCACCACCTGTTGAGATGTGTGTCATCTTATCTGCGAATCCAAGTTGAGCTACAGCAGCAGCAGAATCACCACCACCGATAATTGTTGTAGCACCTTCAGCTTCAGCAAGAGCCTTAGCAACAGCGATTGTACCCTTAGCAAGAGTTGGGTTTTCGAATACGCCCATTGGTCCGTTCCAAATAACTGTCTTAGCTGTCTTAATAACGTCAGCGAAAGCAGCTGCACTCTTAGGTCCAATATCTAATCCCATTTGATCTGCAGGGATCTTATCAATATCTACATATGAAACTTCCATAGCAGCATCGATTGGATTTGGGAATTCCTTAGCTATAGCTGTATCTACTGGTAAGTAGATCTTCTTTCCTAAAGATTCAGCCTTAGCTAACATTTCCTTACAGTAATCTAACTTTTCATCATCAACTAATGAAGTACCTACTGAATTTCCTTGAGCCTTAGCGAATGTATAAGCCATACCACCACCGATGATTAATGAATCACACTTATTTAATAAGTTATCGATAACCTTTAACTTATCAGCAACCTTAGCACCACCAAGAACTGCTACGAATGGTCTAACTGGATGATCTAAAGAATCAGCCATAACTGTTAATTCCTTTTCAATTAAGAATCCGCAAACAGCTGTCTTAACTAAACCGTATTCAACGATAGCAGCTGTTGTAGCATGTGATCTATGAGCTGTACCAAAAGCGTCATTTACATATACATCACAGAATTCAGCAAGCTTCTTGCAGAATTCTTCATCTCTGCCTTCTTCACCAGCATCGAATCTTGTGTTTTCAAGAAGAACTACGTTGCCATCCTTTAGAGCAGCAACCTTAGCCTTAGCGTCTTCGCCAACGATATCCTTAGCGAAAGCAACCCTATCTTCTCCTAAGATTTCTTGTAATCTCTTAGCAACTGGAGCTAAAGTGAACTTCTTTGGATCCTTTGCTAAAGCATCTTCGATAGCCTTCTTCTTTGCAGCTGCTTGTTCTTCAGCTGGAAGAGCTTCGATAGCCTTCTTTTCCTTCTTTGTTAAACCAAAGCCAGGTGTAAAGATGTTATGAGGCTTACCCATATGTGAGCAAAGAATAACCTTTGCGCCATTGTCCATTAAGTACTTGATTGTTGGAAGAGCACCATTAATACGGTTTTCGTCTGTAATAACGCCGTCTTTCATTGGAACGTTGAAGTCAACACGAACTAAACATCTCTTGCCTTTAACGTCTACGTCTCTAATAGTTTTCTTGTTCATAGAAATAATCTCCTTTTTTGATTATTGAATTGTTTATTTATATCAAGAATAATTCTAACACATCGCGCATACGCATTACAAGAAAAATAATAAAGCGCACGTGTATAAAACATATAAAAATGGGCTCTAGTTGAACTAGAACCCGTCATTTTTAACAGTTTTTATAAATTACTCGTTATCTGTTTTGTGATTAGAAATGTATGTTTTTAAATCATCAGATGTCATGTATTTAGGAACCATATTCTCTAGCTTGTCACCCTTGTCTTTATTGATAACAAAGTCATCATCATCGCCATATGTGTATGCCTTATATCCGCTTACGATATAGCCATTAGCATATGTAATAGCTCCGTTTTCCTCATTCTTTACAAACTCTTCTACATTTACCATGTATAAGTAGTTGCTATCATCTGAACTGATGAAGTAGATGTTGTTTCCAATGTTTGTTGGCTTACCATATGGAGTTGCATACTTAGCTTCTGAAATCTTATCTGTGTATGGCTTGCTTACTATTGTGCCATCAGCATTTAATAAGTTAACTCTGTATAGTAAAGAACCCATTCCGAAGTATACGTATTCATTTGTTGTATATAAAATTGTAATTTGAGCATTGAATGTTACTTCTCTAGATGTGTTATCTAAGGCGCCTTCTGTTATAGGGTAATAAACCTTTACTGTGCTTGAAGATGTATCTACAAGACCTAATGTATTAGATGTTGTAGCATCAGATAAAACATGTACTGAAGATAGTGCGCTGTTAGCAAATTTTACTTCCTTTGTCTTATCGAAATCGAAAGAACCTGAGAAGTGATATGTATATGTTCCTGTCTTAGCAGCTGAGTTAGCGCATTTCTTTGTATATACTAATGTATCTGACTTTGCATCATAAGAAACTACTGTGATTGTGAATAGGTTATCTAAATCTGTGTAATATTCTTCGCTTGATGAATAAGCCTTTTCGCTAATGATTACTTTCTTTGAACCATCCTTTGTAACAACTCCTAAATTATTAGCTGATACTAAAGAATTAGAAGAAGCCTTTGTATAGAAAATGCATTGATCTGTATTAGAAGCAACAACTGCTGAATAATCATCAACAATCTTGTCTGCATCCTTATTTACCTTATCTGCATTATATCCCTTGAAATAAATATCTGATTCGTATGTATAGATAAGACCCTTTGATGTATATACGAATGTAGAAGAAACATCTTCAACAAGAGCAATCGATTGAGTCTTTGTTCCGTCTGTCTTTGTTCTCATGAATTCAACAGCGCTGATTAAAGAACCCTTGTTGTCTGTCTTTAAACTTCTTGTTACATAATAAATCCAATCGCCGTATACATATATACCAGCTCCTGAATAACTAGATAAGAATAGCTTAGGAACAACTACTCCTAAAACCTTTAGAGAACCGTCATCATTAACTGAAGCCTTCATAATGCTTCCCTTAACGCTTACGCTGCCCCATTCGTTATCGTCTTTTGTTAAACTTGAATTCTCATAATTTCCGTTAACAAAATAAACATACTTACCTTGTTGTACGAATAAAGATCCATTGTTTACTGCTTCTTGTGAAGAATATTCAGTAGTGCCAACGGCATCCCATTTATAGTGGTTACAAGCTGTCATTGTTGCAATCATGGCAACAAGAATAACTGCTATAACAATACCTCTTAACGCTTTTTTCATATATTAAGCTCCTATTCTCGCTAATATTAATAATATAAATAAATTATAATATAAGAAAAAATACAATGCAACATATTTATAAATGAGCAAATATGTGTTTTTTCTAATACCTAATCTCTAATTCCTCTTTTTGCCCAATCAATCGGATTTTCACCTTTTGAAATTAAGAAATCATTAGCCTTTGAAAAATGTTTACATTCCAAAAATCCATGATAAAAAGATAGTGGAGATGGGTGCACTGATGTCAACACTAAATGATTCTTGTTTGTTACCAACTTCGCCTTTTGTTTAGCATTGTTTCCCCATAACATAAAAACCATAGGTTTTTCCCTATCGTTTAACATCTTAATTACTTCGTCAGTAAAACGCTCCCAACCTCTCTTTGAATGAGAAAGTGGAGTGGCTTCTCTTACCGTTAGTGTTGTGTTCAACAATAGTACACCTTGCTTTGCCCAGCCTGATAAATCACCATTCTCTGTTGGTGGTATTCCTAAATCATATTCAAGAGCTTTATAGATATTCTTTAGTGAAGGCGGACACTCAACGCCCTCTTCAACGCTAAAACATAAACCGTTTGCTTGATGTGCACCATGGTAAGGATCTTGTCCAATAATAACAACTTTTACATCCTCATATGGCGTATTTGCAAACGCAGCTAATATCTTATCTTTTGGTGGATATACAACGTGATTTTTATATTCTTCTAACAAAAATTTTCTAATATCGTCAAAATATGGTTTTGAAAACTCTTGATCTAAATATTTATCCCAACTATTTCCTAAATGTGAAGACATAATCTCTCCTTAATTCCTTTAAAAGAATACCATAAAACCCTGTGCCCATCAATCCCATTGACATTGTTAATTCTTTAGAATTATCATAGATGTATGATTGATTGCCATACACATACATATTATTCACATGACAGCAAGCAAGACCCAAAAGAAACTATACCTTACGCAATAGAAAAAGGCATAGATTATTTAGCATTCACTGATCACTGTGATAAAGATTGTCTATTTAATGAAGAGTATGTGAAAACAATCAGACAAATTGATTTAGATTCATGCTTTTTAGAATTAAACAATCTTAAGGACCAATATAAAAACAAATTAGAAATTGCTGTAGGTCTTGAATGTGGCTTCATGAACCAAGCAACTCCAATGTATGAGGAGATACTTAAAAAGTATCCAACAGATATTACTATTAATTCTGTTCACTTAGTAGATTTCATAGATTGTTATTTTAAAGAGTTTTTCGCTAAGAAAACAAAAGAAGAAGCTTATACAAAATACTTAGAAGCTATTTATAATAGCTTGTTCGTTCCATATCACTATGACGTCATTGCTCATATTGGATATGTTGTTAGAAAAGCACCTTATGATAATAAATCCTTAGAATATAAAGATTATAGCGATATTATTGACTCTATTTTAAAAACAATTATAGAGAAAGGAAAAGCGCTAGAAATCAACTCTCATGCAGAAGGTACTGGTTCTTTAACATTACCAAATCCTGAGATTATAAAAAGATATAAAGAACTTGGCGGCGAGTTAATTACTTTTGGTTCAGATGCTCACAAAAAAGAGAAGCTACTGTTTGAATATGACAATATCTCAGAACTATTAAAATCATTAAATTTCAAATACTTGTTCAAATATTTAGAACATAATCCAATAGCAGTAAAGATCTAGAAAAACAATTAAGGGGCTGTTCGAAAACCTAAAA
>DFIJ01000153.1 GCA_002372775.1 Christensenella sp. UBA3700 | reverse complement strand
TGGTTACTGAACCAGATAAAGCTTATATCATGGGTGGTACTTGGAGAACTCCTGTTATGATGGGTCTTCAAGATAAAAATTTTATTACTGATATTAAGAAGGATGAAACCTATGATGAAGCATCATTCGAGAGAGAGTATAGAATTTTGTACTCGTTAAATTTTGTAAATTGCTGGAAACCCGCGAAGGTAAACAAACTACAACATAAGATTGAGAATATATCTAAGTGTGACAGTAAGAAAATTGTTTATTATGTGGCAATCAGCAGCCAAGCTCTGAAGAGGAGAAGGTTCAACGACTACTCGCAAGAGGTAAGGGGATAAGAATTTATTGATCCTCTGAAAAACAAAACTTTTGTCGGAATTTCCGACAAAAGATGATATAGTCTGAACTCTATTGAAAGATAGAGCGCGTAAGC
Organism: Christensenella sp. UBA3700; assembly: GCA_002372775.1. Lineage (GTDB taxonomy): Bacteria > Bacillota > Clostridia > Christensenellales > UBA3700 > UBA3700. The sequence continues at coordinate 3,530 of DFIJ01000153.1, read as the reverse complement.
GGATAGTAGAATTAATTCGGCTACTATTAAACATATTGGAATCTCGTTGGACTGGAACGGTAGAAGGGTCTTTCTTCAATGGTGAGCACTTTGACCGTGGCCGTATACTCCAAAAGCCAGAATATGAATACTCAGGACGATCCACAGATAGAAGTTATTACCTATTGTCAGTGGACGTTGGTCGTATCAAGTGCGATTCGGTGGTATGCGTCTTCAAGGTAAAACCGCAAGAAGTGGGCGCGCCTATTATTACCTTAGTTAATATGTACGTCCTTAATGATGAGAACCTATTGGACCAGGCAGTAGTTCTTAAAAGGTTATATTATAAATACCACGCTCGAAAGATAGTAATCGATGGTAATGGTCTTGGTCATGGTTTGATCGATGCTATGGTAAAATCTCAAAGTGATCCTGAGACTGGGGCTGAGTACCCCGACTTTGGTATTGAGAATGATAAGGATGGAGAATATAAGAAGTTCCAGACCAAGATAACAGAATTTGATGCTATTTATAATATGAAAGCTAATCCTGCTATTAATACTGAGTGCCACTCTAACGTAGTAACTCAATTGGCGGCAGGTAAAGTAAAATTCTTAATAGATGAAAGAACAGCTAAACAAAAATTGTTAGGTACGAGAATGGGTAAGGAAATGACTCCTGAGCAAAGAAATATATACTTGCGGCCGTAGCAGCTCACGAGCATCCTCAAAGATGAAATGCTTAATCTACGTGAGGAGAACCAAGGCTTAAATATCGTACTTAAGCAAGCAAATAAGTCTATTCAAAAAGATAAATTTTCAAGTTTTGAATATGGACTTTGGTATATTAAACAATCAGAAGGAAAGAAGAAGAAAAAGCGCTTCAATGCAGCAGAGTGGTCTTTTTTTAGTTAATTGGTCAAACCTTATAAATCGTATTAAAACTTTTTTATAATATATAAAGGATATTATGAAAGGAGAAAATTATGGAAGATTTTAAATATATTATATAGATGCATCGTAACAAAATAAATAATAAGGTTTATATAGGTCAGACGCATTTAACTAATATTAATAGGCGCTTTCGAGGCGGTCATGGTTATAAAGGTAGCCCACATTTTTATAAAGCTATTCAAAAATATGGTTGGGATAACTTTGAACATATAATTTTAGAATGTGATATTCCTAAGACTGATGTAAATGAAAGGGAAAAATAGTATATAAAAAAATATCAAGCTACAGATCCTCAATATGGATATAATATACAAGAAGGGGGTCGTTATAAAGTTTCTTATGTAAATTCTACTCATAAAAACAATAAAAGAATAAGATGTAAAGAAACTGGAATAATTTTTGATTCAATAGTTCAAGCCAGTTTGTATTATGGATATTCAAAAGAATTTGCTTCAAATATTAGTAGTCAAGCTAAAGGTTTAAGAAGTTATGCTGGAAAAGATGAGTATGGGAATCCTTTACATTGGGAATTTGTAGATAATATTACAGAGAATAAACCTCCTCTTATTCCCAAAAAAGGAGGGGCTTTACCAGTTAAATGTTTAGAAACTGGTAAAATTTATGATTCTGTTAATGAGGCAGCTAAAGATAGTGGAATGAGTGTTCCCACTATTACTAAAAGTTGTCGTAGTAATGGAGAAATAGGGGTTAGTAAGAATGTTAAAAAAGAATTAAGAGTATATACTCATTGGATTTATATTTAAAAAAAAATTTGGTCAACTTTTTCTAATTCGCCTATTGGTTTTTTTATATTATACATAAGAAGGTTTTATAAAAATGGAAGGAAGGTGAGTACATTTGGAGGCTTCACGAGGAGAAATTACTATTAAAGAAATTTTACAAATGAATGATATAAACTTTAAAGAAGAGTACAGTTTTCCGGATTTGACTTCTCCAAATGGAACTCTACTTCGATTTGATTTTGCAATTTTTGATGATGAAGGAAATTTAGAATTTCTTATTGAATATCAAGGAAGGCAACATTATGAAGCCAGTAGTAAGTTTGGTGGTAAAAAAGGTTTATATCGCCAACAATACAACGACAATTTAAAAAGAAGATAGTGCGGACTGCATGGTCTTATCCTAGTGGAAATACCATAGACTGATGAATGGTTATTAAGCTATGATTAGATTATGAAGAAAGCTGGTATCTTATAAAGGAGGTGGATAAGTGGAAGAAACAAGAGATGTACATGCTAAAGGTTTTGACCTTTTTCGCTTGAAAGATTCACTTCAACAAGCCCCTCTCGACTACAATTCTATAAAAGTAGGAGTTAAGACTCTTAATGACGCAACTCTAGATTTGGGAAGTTTAAAAAAAGTAAATCGAGATTATAGTAATAAGGCTTTTATTTTACAAGCTCTAGCTAACAAGGACTTAGATACATTAAGAGAAATTTCAGACTTCTTTTTTAGAACAAATGGAATTTATCAAAGGATATGTTGCTACTTCGCTACGATGTAGCGCTATGATTGGTATATCGTTCCAGAAATCTATTCCAAAAAGTATAATGAGGATAAAGTTATTGAAGATTTTTATAGCACTTTAACTTACTTAGATGATAGTTACGTTAAGAAGATATGCGGACAGGTTGCATTAAGTGTAATTAAGCATGGATGTTATTATGGTTATGTGTGCGAAGCTGAAACGGGGTTTGTTCTCCAAGAACTACCTATTAAGTATTGCCGCACTAGGTATAATAGAGGCCCGCTACCTGCTATAGAATTTGATTTAAAATGGTTTGATGATACTTTTACTGATCCGGTTTATAGATTACGCATACTTAAAATGTTTCCTAAGGAATTTGAAAAAGGATACAGATTATGGAAAGAAGGTAAACTTATCCAAGACCCTGGTGATTATAGTGGCAGAGCTTGGTATTTACTTGATCAAGGTAGCGTTTGTAAATTTGATTTTGGTTTAGAAAATGGTGATATGCCACTTTTTGCGGCTGCGATTCCTGAACTCTGTGATCTTGACGCAGCACAAGACCTCGACCGCCGCAAACAAATGCAGAAGTTGTTAAAGATTTTAGTTCAGAAACTTCCAAGAGATAAGAATGGTGATTTAATCTTTGATGTTGATGAGGCTAGAGACATTCACAATAATGCAGTTCAAATGTTAAAGAATGCTATCGGTGTTGATGTTTTAACAACCTTTGCGGATATTCAGTCTATTGACGTATCTGATGATAATACTTCAGCTTCTACAGATGACTTGGAGAGAGTAGAGCGCTCTGTTTACAATGCTTTTGGTGTTCCAAATAGTATTTTTAATTCAGAAGGCAATATAGCTCTTTCTAACTCCATCTTAAATGATGAAGCGTATATTAGAACTATGGTTCTACAATTTGGTACTTTCTGGGACCGCTTGGTTCGTACTAGAACCAAACGTCGTGGTGGAAAGAAATATAATTTTAGATTATTTATGCTAGAAACAACACAATATAATTATCAACAGCTTTCTAAGTTGTATAAAGAACAAACCCAAATTGGTTTCTCGAAGTGCTTACCTCAGATTGCTCTTGGTCATTCACA
>DFIJ01000091.1 GCA_002372775.1 Christensenella sp. UBA3700 | reverse complement strand
TGCTGTAATATCTATATCCGAAGATGCTTTATTGAACAATAAAAAATCTCTAACAAAACCGCCAACAACAAACAAATGAGAATCGGCAGGAAATAATTCTGCCAACTCAAATAGTTCTATTGGTATTATCTCGTCTATATTTTTCATTAAACTCTTTCTGTTTTTATGTAAGCAATATTCTTTGTTTCATTTGTTATCGCAACGGAATCTGCAATATCGTATGGCAACACGGCCAATACGTTTTTATCCAACACTACAACAGGCAAATAGTCCCTTAATCTCTTAGGTGCTTTTATGTCTGTTAGATAGTCGCCTAAACTCTTTGTACCACCTTTATAACGCTTAAAAGTGAAACCAGGTTCCCTGTTTTTAATTACAGCGCCCTTCATCTTATCCATGTCTATCCTTAGGCCGCCGTTATCTACTTTGCTTACTTCTATCTCCCAATTGCCTAGAGAGAAATTGCCATAATCAAAGTCTGTTGGTTCAATTCTTGGCTCATCTTCCTTAGTAAAAACAATCCTGTCATACTCTCTTGAGGCGACAACGCCGAATGGTAAAACTACGCTCTTTCCGTTTTCCTTGTTTAATAAATCAAAAACGCTTTCAATATGTCTAGCTTCTAAGTTAACCCTAGTAAATACCGCCTCAACTGCATCTATAATACATTGGCTTGCGATAATATCTTTCTTTTGTATGTTGGAGATTTTAACAGCAATTCCTCCCTTTGTCTTTTCATATTTTGGAGTTTGCTCATCAATGTAATCTCTCATCTTTTTTGAAATGGAAGATAGTCTTAATAGATTATCCCCAAAATTTGGATATGCTTTTTCAATATCTCCCCTAATAATGTTTCTGACATTATTTCTTGTATATTCAACATCAAAATTTGTACTATCTTGAACAAATGAAATGCTATTTTCACTTAAGTAATTCTTTATGTCGTCAGAAGAGATATTTAGCATTGGTCTTAAAAGAACACCGTCGTCTTCTTGCATTCCACATAATCCTTGAATGCCGCTTCCTCTAAAGATATGCATTAAAATACTCTCTATTTGATCATCTTTTTGGTGAGCAGTAACTACCCTGTCCGCTTCTTTGTTTTCTACAAGTTCTTTAAAGATTTCTCTTCTTCTGATTCTTGCGCCTTGTTCGATAGTATATCCGTTCTCATCGCAAAATTCCTTGATTTTTTCCTCATAAACCCTACATTCTACATCGTTTTCTTCACAATAATTCTTAACAAAGTCTCTGTCCCTTTCTCCCTCTTCACCTCTAAGGTTGTGGTGTACAGTAACAACAAAGAATTTCTCTTTGTCTAAGTTGTGAATAGCAAAATGAAGTAAGGCCATAGAATCCTTACCTCCACTTATAGCTAGTGCTAATCTCTCAAAAGAGTTTAATAAGTCAATTTTTTCTTCTAGAAACATACCTTAATTATATAATAATTGCCTATAACATTCTATATTAAAAATGTTTCAAAATGGATTTGTACTAAAAATAATACTTTTTAGTATTTAGTTAAATGTCCGATTTGATCTAATCCTTCAAAATTCTTTTGTCTTAGGGCTTCGTATATAAAAACACAAACACTATTTGCCAAATTTAAACATCTTCTGTCTGGCAACATAGGAATTCTCGCACAATCCTCGTAGTTTTTATATAATAATTCTTCATCTAAACCCTTTGTTTCGCAGCCAAAGAATATCCAAGTATCGCTTTCATACTTAACTTCTACATGGTTATGGTGAGATTTTGAAGAAGCAAAAACGAATTGAGCTCCGCTTTTTTCTTTTGTAAGTTTTACTGAATCTGCAATATTATCTGTAATTACTGCGTTTTCTCCAAAGTTTTTCTTTAGAAAATCTGCCATTCCGTCATATCTTGTACAAACAGCGAATTCCCAATAATCTAATCCGCTTCTTTTTAAATACTTATCATCCCAGCTAAAACCGCAAGGCTCTATTACGTGAAGTTTTGCACCTGAAACAGCGCAAGTTCTAATTATATTTCCTGTATTGTTTGGTATATCTGGATTTACCAAAATTATATTTATCATATCTCGCTATCCTCGATAATTTTTATCATTTCGTCTAAAGAACTACTCTCAAAAGCTTTAGCTTTTACTTCTTTGCCACCTCTTTTTCCTTTGTAGTAGCATGCTATATGCTTTTTGAAATTTGAATTAATATATTTGTCACTATGGAACAATCTCATCGTTTTTATATGCTCCAAAATTAATTCTTTTAGAGGTCTTTCTGGATTGCCTGTTATTTGGGCAAAAACATTAGGATTTCCGAGAGCGCCTCTTGCGATCATAACACCAGCAGCGCCTGTTTGTTCTTTTATATCTAAATAGTCTTGTTTTGAACAAACATCTCCGTTTGCTATTACTGGAATCTTGACAGCATTCACTACTTTTGCTATTTCATCCCAGTGGCTATGTCCCATATACATTTCTTTTCTTGTTCTTCCATGAACTGTTATAGCATCTGCTCCGGCGTCTTCCATCGCCTTAGCAAAGTCAACTGCTATTATTTCGTTAAAACCAAGTCTCATTTTTACAGTTACCGGTTTATTTGTGAAATTTTTCGCAGCTTTTACTACTTCTTGTGCAAGAGGAATGTTATTCATAAGGGCACTTCCTTCATTGTTTTTAACAATTTTAGGAACTGGACATCCCATATTGATATCTACGATATCAAACTTGCTTAACATTTCATTTTGAACAGCATATGTTATAAAAAATGGTTCGCTTCCGAAAATTTGAACGGCTTTTATTTTCTCATTATCTGTAACATTCAACAGTTCCGCTGTCTTCTCAGCATGATTATAATAAAGACCTTTTGCAGAAGCCATCTCTGTATATGTAATACCTGCACCTAATTGAGCGCAAATAGATCTAAAGCCAACATCAGAAAAACCTGCTATTGGAGCAAGAAAGACATCGTTCTTTATTTCTAAATCTTTAATCTTCATTAATTTTGCTTATTCTCTCTTTAGCTTCTTCTTTTGTTATTCCGTCTAAAGAACCCATATTTTCATATTCTTTAAATTTGTTAACAAATTTAGATAGAGCTTTATCTAATGCTACTTCTGGATCCAAATCCTGTAATTTCATAACAAGAATTAAACTCATTAAAACTTTTCCTGCGTTATCTTCTGTTTGCTCATTAGCAAAAATAGACAATTTTTCTTGCAAGTCTTTTTTAGCTTCTTCAATAGAATCTGTAACGAATTTATTCTTTTTAGCAACGCTAATAATTTTCTTGGCTTTTTCTACAGAAGGAAGCGCTTTTGCTATACTATCCATTTTGCTTGATGGTTTTGTATATTTCTTTTCTTTGGCTTTTGCTGCATCCCATGCTGCCAACGCTTCATCCTTGTTTGTTGCTACGATATCTCCAAAAATGTGAGGATGTCTAAATATAAGTTTTGAACATAACGAAGATAGTGCATCTTCGGTATTATATTCACCCATATCTTCCCCTATTACGCAGTGGAATATACTTTGAAGCATTAAATCTCCGCTTTCTTCTATCATATTGTCTAAATCTTGATTGTTTATAGCCTCAACAAGTTCATATGCTTCTTCTAAAGCATTCTCTCTTATACTCTCATGTGTTTGAGCCTTATCCCATTCACATCCATGTTCACTTCTTAGAATTCGCATAATTGCGTATAAATCTAAGAAATTAAATCTATATTTATTCTTTACCTCTAAAGGACTACAGATAATTGTAGTTTTATAGTTATATTCTTTTTGTCTATCTATCTCGAAGACCTTTATTACTCTACCATTAAACTTTATGTCTTGTTCATCTCCCAAAATATTAGAAAGAACAAGCTTAACATCTGAAGCAATATATTCGTTATCTATATCTGTAACAACTAAAGTTGTTCTTGTATCATAATTAAAGCCAACATTTGATATTAATTCGTAAGCACTAATCTTTAAAGTAGCAAGAGAAGGATTTTCAAAAGAAGATCCTAAAGAAACAGATGGATATATTTCAACATTTGTTCTTTTCTTTAGTTCAAGAACTGTTCTATCGTCAAAACCGCTACCATTAACACAGTAGCAAGCATCTTCTTCTTTTAACAAAACCTCTACAATCTCATTGTCTAGATTGTCAAAGTTTTCTGCATTTTCATAAATATAATCTAAAGGAATATTGTCTATTTTATTATCAATAAAATAGTTATAAGTTTCCGTAAGAGCAGTTCTTACAAAAACCTTTTTACTAGATCTTATAATTTGATCACCTTTTAAAGTGATTTGATCTTTATCGCAACCCAGGCCTACGACTTTTATCATTATTATTCCCTCGTTTCGTCAATGTAAGAAGATACGAAATCTGCCATTTGTAGATATACCGCTAATGGATACTTTTCATAAGCATCACTTATTGAATGGTCTCCACCCATTGCTCTTTTATCAAAAGCTCCCATATGCCAGTTGATAGCTGCAGCTTCATCTCTAGTTAATTTCATAAATGAACCTATGATATATAAAGACTTTTCTCCATGTCCCATAGGGAATTCTTCGTCAATTGTGTAATATGGTTCTTTTACCCAATTGCCAAATTCATTTTTAACATTTCTTTCTGATATCTTATAGAAATTAACCTTACATAAATCGTGTAGAAGAGCACAAATTGCCATGCTTTCTTCGGTAATGTTAGTAACAGATTCTGGATGAAGTGTTTTTTCTTTCTCAACAATCCACTTTAAATTGTTATAAACATTAATGCTATGCTCACATAGTCCGCCTTTTACTGCTAAATGGTATTTTGCACTAGCTGGCGCTGTGAAAAAATCGCACTTATCTGATTCAAGCCAAGCCATAAGCTCTTTTGATCCATCTCTTTTTATATATTTATCATATATTGATTTAAATATATTCTTTGATTCTAATGCTTCCATAAAATATCTCCTAATTATTTCTGATTTCGTCTTCTTTATCTATTAAATCTTTAATCTTTTTATATGAATAATTTCTCTTTACTGCTCTATAGAAAGTCTGAATGCTTGAAAAGCCTGCTTCTAGAGCAGCATCAGACACTGTCATATCGCTTCTTCTTAATAATTCTATTGCAGCTTGCAACCTTACCATAGATAAGTAGTTAGTAATATTAGTATGTAAATATCCGTTAAATAGTCTAGAAAAATAATATTTACTGTAATTAAAATGGTTTGCTAGAGTTTCTAAGTCTATTTCATCTTTATAATGCTCTTGAATATAAGCTAAAACTTCTTCTACAAGACCTTGATCAAATTGAACTTCTCTATCTTTAATTCCCAACAATTCAATTAATTTTCCAATTAATAAATCGATTCTTCCTTGGTTTAACAACGGATTGGTTTCTCTTGAAGCAAGTCCAGCAAATGTTGGTTTTAACATTTGTGCCTCGTATTTATTAGTAACAATACAGTTCTTAAACTTCTTATTACTATATAAAAGATAATAATCCTTTAATAAGTGATTAGGAATTACAACTAGGATTTGTTTACTATTCTCGCTTTTGTAGTAATTATGCATAATATAACTATCTACCAAAAGAATCTGATCTTGTTTTAGTGTATAATCCACGTTATCATACATAACCTTCTTTTCGCCTTCCAAAACATACATTAATTCCAGTTTTCTATGGAAGTGCGGAGCATTCTCATGGTCAGTATTAGCTGACACAAATAGTCTTTCATCGTATTCTCTTGCTAATTCATATTCTGCTAACATTTTTATTCACCGCAATTTTTGAGATGTTTTTTCGCAATTTTTTAATGCGTAATCCCTTTGTAAATAATATACTATTCTCGAAAATAAAAAACAAGAAAAGAGAAGGAGGTAATCAAAACTATGTTAAAGAACTTATTAAAAAAGATTAGTAGAGATTTTGGTGTAACTCATTCTTATAGCTATTGGTCATAAGAAAAATAGCACCAAACGAAATCGATAAAAAGATTTCAAATCAAAACGACAAATTTCATAATTAACCCTTTTTATATTTAATAGCTTCTGTAGAAATACAGGAGCTATTCGCTTTTATAATATACATCTTTATACGCATAAATATTAACTCATATAATCCTGCTTATATCCGAAGAGGAAAACACGCCTTTTGTAATTTTTTCGATAATAGGCACAAAAACGCAAACGCCAGCACTTACCTATATTTACTCAACACTTCCCTGTACAAGTGTTGAAATAGGTGCCACATTTCCCATCATGTATTGAGATATTTTCAAAAAGGATATTTTTAGATGTATCGATTTTTCGATAGTTAAAAATTTAACGTTTCAAGATTGGGCGCCTTCGAATAAGTACCACAGATCTTTCCTGATTATGAATAAATATTACTTAAATATTTCGCTTTATATACATGATCTCTTAGCATCAATTTTAATATTTCCGCATAAAGATTTATTGAAACAAAACGAACAAGAACACTTCCATTCTTTATATGCAAAACAACTATACTCTTACACATTTTTCAAATGATCCAAATAGCAGTCGCTGAAATCAAAAACAGACGCATATCCTTTTGCAAAGAATACTGGATATTATCTAATCATCTTATACAGATAATAATAATTTTATTTTAGAACAAAGAGTTCACCTCTTCTTTACCGCAATTCTTGAAATCGTAAAAAACAATTTCTGAGAAAGATTTAAAACACTGTCAAAGAATCTGCAATATTTATAATCATATTTAAAACCTATTATTTCAGAAATACCTGCAGAACACCATTTAATATAACCAAACATTCCCAACGCTGTTAGACTATTGTTTTTATCTATTACCTAGATTGAACAACCAACAACACTTTTACAACCAATGCTATTAAGCAACAAAACAACTAGCTCTTATTTTTACTGCTTACATTGTGCATGCGAATTGCACACGTACGCGCGTGAGCGCGAACGAGAATCATTAATTTTTGCAAAATTTTCATACCAATTTTATATGGACTTTTTGGTGTAACAATTTTTGTTTTTCGCCGTTAATCGACACATAGCAAAAAATTTTTTAAAATTAGTGTTGACAATACGGTTTATTTATGGTAATATATAATTGCAAAATAAAGATGCCTTAAAAACAAACTATCAAAATATATATGGTAGAACTAAAAAATCCTATAGAGAGCAGGAGCCCTATCTCACGGCTCCTGTTTTCATTTACCAAAAGATCTTTTTTATATGCCAGATTTATGCAAAGCTACATTCTTTATTATATGTTTCAAAACATTTGTTTAAATTTATATAGACATATCCTCTATATCGTGGTATTATAATTATAGAAATATTTTGTCCGTTTTAAAATTGTTCCACAAACAGCGTGAAACTATATATAAATATTTTCAAAAAGTACCAAAATCGCACATAATCAGAACCCTATTTTAAGAACCAATTTGGCTAAAATCTCGCTATATAGAAATTATCTTTCTAAAAAGAGCGTTTTTTAGTTTCACAAGAAACTTTGAAAATTCTATCAAAAATTTACTGCCAAAATGCGTGATTTTACCTCCATTATTCCGTGTGTTTTAGGCTTATTCTCGTTATAAAAGTGCTTGACACTATTTCTTATATTAATATATACTTATTCTCGCTATAATATTTTAATATAGACATAACGTAAAAGTGAGGATATAAAAATGAAACAAACTTATCAACCAAAGAAAAGAACACGCAGCAAGGTACACGGATTCAGAAAGAGAATGGCTTCTGCAAACGGTAGAAGAGTATTAAAGAGACGTCGTGCTAAGGGTAGAAAGGTTCTTACTGCCTAATTAACTATGCAGAAAAAGTATAGGCTTCGTGGACGAAAAGTCTTTAATTATGTTCTTAAGAAGGGCGATTCGAAAAAAACCAAGGCCTTAATACTTATCTACACTCCTTCAAAATATCCGCTTCATGTAGGATTTGTTGTTAGTAAGAAGATCGGCAACGCTGTTGTTAGAAATAGAACAAGAAGGAGACTAAGGGAATCATTCCGTTCTCTAATTCCTAAGGTAGTAGACAATTACAATTATGTTGTTATTGCTCGCCCAGGAATAGAGAATCTAGATTTCGAAAATATAACATTGTCTTTAATAGAGGCCCTAAAGAAGGCAGAACTATACAAGGAAGAAGAATAATGTTCATCGGAAAGGTTTTATTAGCTTATTATAAAAATTTCTTAAATCCTTTATTTCCAGATTCCTGCATTTATACGCCTTCTTGCTCCGCTTATATGGGACAAGCCATTGAGAAATATGGCTATTTAAGAGGTATTCCTAGGGGACTTTGGAGAATTTTAAATTGTAATCCTTTTGAAAAAGGAGGATTTGCCCCTGTTAAAGATAACTTTAGAGGAAAATCAAAATGGCTTTTATAACAAATGCTATCCTGTCGGCAAGTTTAACTAACTGGATAGGAAAACTACTAGAGCTTTTATATAATGGTATTGGCAACTTCGGATGGACCGTAGTTGTCTTTAGTATTTTATTAAAGCTTGTGCTTTCTCCTCTTGATGTTTGGCAAAGAGTTTCTATGCGCAAACAACAAAAGAAGATGGCTGCTTTAAAACCAAAACTAGAGAAACTTGAAAGACAATATGGAAGAAATCCAGATCTTTTAAAACAAAAACAATTTGAATTACAACGTAATGAAAAGATTAATATCTTTTCATCTTGCATACCATTAATCGTAACAATGGTTGTATTCTTTGTTGTGTTTGCTGGTTTTAGAGCTCTTGTAACTTATGAAAACGAAGTCCTTGTAGAAGACTTGGACGCTAAATATGTTGAATATATAGTTGATTATAACTACAACCAATTAGCACCTGAAAAACAAGCAGAAGTTTCTGCAGATTGGGAAAATGCTTCTTACAATCAAAAATGGAGCAAATTAAAAGAATTCTGCAATGCAAAAGAAAATGATGCTTTTGTAAACTTAGATGGTGGATTTATTGAATACGATGCATTAAAGGAAAAAGACCTTGTTGCATTTAATATTCTAAATGAAAAACTTTGTGAAGTTTATGAAGCAAACCTAGACAAAGTTGGCTGGTTATGGGTTAAAAACGTATTTAAATCAGATATAGGAACAACAGTTATTCCTAATTATGATTCATTTATATCTACAGGTGTTGGTGGTATTGGTGCCGACGAAAGCGACACTATCATGCATACAAAGTATAATAACTTAGTTTCTTCTTCTATGGCGAAGTTCAACAAAGAAGATACTTGGGACTTTAAGAAGTGGAATGGTTACTTTATTCTTCCTATCCTTTCTTTATTAACAAGTTTCTTATCTACATTTATTATGCAAAAGAACCAAGTTCAACAAACTGTAGGAACAAAAGAACAAATAGAACAACAACAAAAGACAACAAAGATGATGACATATATGATGCCATTAATGTTAGCTGTCTTCTCAATGTTATATAGTGCTGCGTTTGCTATCTATTATTTCATAAGCAACGTATTATCTACTTTAACAACACTTGTTATCAACTTCATTCTTAAGCAAAAAGAAAAGAAAGAAGAGATCAACAGTGGCGTTGTTGTCATATCAGATAAGAAATAAGAGGTGATTTTTTATGGTAGAAACTATTAAAAGTTTTATTGAGGGTATTATTGAAAAGTTAAACCTACAATGCGAAGTTAATGTTAGCGAAACAGAAGAAGAATACAAGGTTGATTTAGTTGGACCTGATGCTTCTGTTCTAATCGGATATAGAGGAGATGTTTTAGATAGCATTCAATATCTAACACTTCTATTAATCAATAAGACAAAAGAACAAAAGAAGAGACTTGTAATTGATGGCGAAGGCTATAGAAACAAAAGAGAAGCAACTCTATCTAAACTTGCTAAGAATTTAGCTTTCCAAGTTGCTAAATCTGGTCGTCCTAAGAAATTAGAGCCAATGAATCCTTTTGAAAGAAGAGTTATTCACTCAGCTTTAGCTGAAGATAAGTATGTTACAACAGAAAGCGAAGGTGAAGAACCAAATAGATGCGTTGTAATTAAGCCAAATAGAGTAAAGAAAACATATGATAAGCCTGCACAACCTCGCAAGCAAGAATCTAGCCAAGAAAGAGTTTCTACAGCTCCATCTGGATTAAATAGATATAGTCAAAAGATGAAATCTTTTGGTGGAGAAAAAAGAAGATTCTTCTAATTTAAATTGTTTTTCTTTTTAAGAATTTCAATTAATTCAATAATTCGATCAAGATCATCTGGGGTGTAATAATCAATTAGGATTCTTCCTTTTTGGTTATTACCCTTTAATTTTACATTAGTAGCAAATACTCTTTGCATAGTATTAACAAGTTGCTTTAGTTCTACAGAAAGAACTGGTTTTATTGTCTTTTTATTCTCTGGATTATTCTTATTATGAACAATAGTTTCAAGCTGTCTTACGCTCATTTGCTTATCACATGCTGCTCTTGCTAATGTTCTTTGAATTGTTTCGTCTTCTATGCCTAAAAGAGCTCTTGCGTGACCGCTGCTTAGACGGCCAGATGATACTAATTCTTGAATATCTTCTGGTAGGGTAAGCAATCTTAGCATATTTGTAACATATGGTCTAGATTTGCCTATATTTGTAGAGAACTCGTCTTGTGTTAGGGAATACTCTTTTATAAAATTCTTATATGCTAAAGCTTCTTCTATTGGATTTAAGTTTTGTCTTTGAATATTTTCAATTAAAGCAATTTCATCAATTTGCTTTTTAGATAACTCTTTTACTATTACAGGAACCTTTGTTAATCCCGCTAATTTTGCTGCTCTAAATCTTCTTTCTCCAGCAACAATCAAATACTTGTTATCATTTTCTGTAACAACAATAGGTTGAATTAAACCAAGTCTTTTAATTGTCTTGCTTAGTTCTTTTATAGAATCAGAATCAAAAGTTTTTCTTGGTTGATTAGGATTAGGAACAATGGCATCGATGTTTAATTCTCTAATACCTTCGTTTAGATTTCCTTCTTTATCGTATGTCTTATAATCTTTTATTTCAAAAACTGTTAAATCTTTCTTTGCCATATTACTTACCTAAACAGAATTTAGCGAAAATATTATCAATAATATCTTCAGTTGCACAATTACCTGTGATTTCTCCTAAAGTAAAGTATGCATTTCTTAGATCAACTAATGTTAATTCTAATGGTTGTGTATCTAATGTCTTTAAAGTTTCTTCTATAAAATTTATAGCTTTTCTAATAGCTTCTGCGTGTCTTTGGTTTGTAATAACAACAGAAGAAGAATCTATACCATTAGTTACAAAAGTATTTACAATACTTTCTTTTAATAAATCTATTCCTTCTCCTTTCTTTGCACTTATAACTATTCCATCATTTTGATTAGAAAGAGGAGCAACCTTATCGCTCTTATTATAAACCTTAATAAACTTCTTATCTTTTATCTTTTCTAAGATACCTTTTTCTTCGCTATTTAATTCTCTACCACTTTCTGTAATAAATACTACTATATCGCTTGATTTAGCTGCTTCTAAGCTTCTTTCAACACCTATAGATTCAACAACGTCTTCTGTTTCTCTAATTCCTGCAGTATCAATCAGTTTTAATAGTATTCCATTTACTTCAATACTTTCTTCTATACTATCTCTTGTTGTTCCAGCAATATTAGTAACAATAGCTCTTTCTCTTCCTAATAATTTGTTAAGTAGGGAAGACTTACCAACATTTGCTATACCAACGATAGCAACAGATATACCTTTCTTTATATATCCGCCAACATTTGATGTATTTAATAGATTTTTTAAATCTATTAAATCTTGACTTAGTTCCTTATTGCAATCTATCTTGCTTTCATCTTCCATCTCATCTGGATAATCTAAACTAGCTTCTAATTGAGAAACACAATATAAGATTTTATCTTGTATTTGTGAAAGTTTATCTGAAATACCGCCTTTAGATAATCTATAACCAGCATTAATAGCAGATATAGATTCTGCATTAATCATATCTATAATACCTTCAGCATCAGACAATGAGATTTTTCCATTTAAAAAGGCTCTTTTTGTAAATTCACCTTTATCAGCAACATCAGCACCATTTTCTAAACATCCTTTAAAAATTTCTTCAACAAGTCTAATTCCACCATGACATTGGAATTCTACTAAATCTTCTCCTGTATAAGATGCTGGTGCTTTAAAATAAACAGCTAAAACCATATCTTTAATTGTAGATGTGGATATTGTTCCATAATACATATAGTTTGGTGTTGCCTCTAAGAAGGAATTAAGTTTTTTTGTAGTGAACATTTTTGCAGCTATTTCTAGTGCTTTATCTCCACTCATTCTTATAATTCCAATGGCTCCACTTCCTATTGGTGTCGATATAGTTGCTATTGTTTTCATACCCAAAATTATAACATAACATAGTTATGTTTGCCAATGTTTAAAAAGCTATGTTATAATTGCGCTATGAGTGAAATTTACGATAAAAATTATGATGCAATTGTTATAGGAGCCGGCCATGCTGGAGTAGAAGCTTGCTTAGCTTTATCTAGAATGGGACTTAAGACTCTTGTTGTTACTTTATCTTTAAATGCTATTTCATTTATGCCATGCAACCCTTCTATTGGAGGAACATCAAAAGGTCACTTAGTTAGAGAAATTGACGCTCTTGGTGGTCAAATGGGTATTTCAACAGACAAAAATGCTTTACAACTAAGAATGTTAAACTTAGGAAAAGGATCAGCTGTTCAATCGTTACGTGCACAAGCAGATAAGACAGCTTATCACTTATATATGAAACATGTTCTTGAAGAGGAAGAAAACCTTACTGTTCTTCAAGGAGAAGTAGCTGAAGTTTTAACTGAAGGTGGTAAAGTTTGTGGAATAAAAACAACACTAGGACAAGTTTTCTATTGCAAAGCAATAGTTGTAGCAACTGGTGTTTATTTAAATGCAAATATTATTATTGGTGATTGGACTCAAAAAGTTGGTCCTAACGGTTTTGCAAGAGCTACTGAATTAACTAACTCTTTATTAAAATTAGGTATTCCAACAAGACGTTTTAAAACAGGTACTCCTGCTAGAATAGATAAAAAATCTATAGATTTTTCTAAAATGGAAATTCAAAATGGAGATAAAGATTTATATCCATTCTCTTTCATGACAGATGGCTTTATTGAAAATAAAGAACCTTGTTATTTAACATATACTACTAAAGAAACTAGAGATATTATTATGGCTAATATTCATAGATCTCCTCTATATAATGGTAGTATCCATAGTATTGGACCAAGATATTGTCCTTCTATTGAAGATAAGATTATGAGATTCCAAGATAAAGAAAGACATCAAATTTTCGTAGAACCAGAAAGTGCTTTTTCTAATGAAATGTACATTCAAGGTATGAGTTCTTCTATGCCTTTTGATGTTCAAATTCAAATGTATCATTCAGTTATTGGTCTTGAACATTGTAAGTTTATGAGATTTGCTTATGCTATCGAATATGATTGTATAGATTCTCTTGCATTAAATTCATCATTAATGGTTAAGGGTGTAGATGGATTATTCTTAGCTGGCCAAATTAATGGTAGTTCTGGCTATGAAGAAGCTGCAGCTCAAGGTATTTTAGCTGGTATTAACGCCGGACAATATGTAAAAGGTGAAGAACAAGTAGTTTTAACTAGAGATTCTTCATATCTTGGAGTTCTTGTTGATGATTTAGTTACTAAAGGAACTAATGAACCATATAGAATGATGACTGCAAGAGCAGAACATAGATTAATCTTAAGACAAGAAAATGCAGATTTAAGATTAACTCCTATTGGTAGAAAAGTTGGTCTTGTTAAAGATGATAGATGGGAAAGATATTTAAATAAAGTAGAACAAATAAAAGGATTAAAAGAATTATTAAAGAAATCTATTTCTCCAAAATTATATGGTCCTTTATTTGAATCTTTAAATGAATCTATTCCTTCTAATGGTTTAACATATGAAGCTATGTTAAAAAGATCATCTATAAATGCAAAAGATATTTATAATTTCTTTGAAGATTTTAAATCTTATGATTTAAGATACTTAGAAGAAGTTACAACAGATATTAAATATGCTGGTTATTTAGATAAGGAAGAAAACATCATTTCTAATAATAAAAAATTAGAGAATAAATTACTTCCAAAAGATATAGATTATTCTAAGATTTTAGGATTAAGAATTGAAGCTAGACAAAAATTAGATAAAATAAAACCATTAAATTTAGGTCAAGCTTCTAGAATTAGTGGAGTATCTCCAGCAGATATTACAGTTTTACTTGTATATCTATCTAAAAAACAATAATGGAAGAATTAAAGAATTATTTAGAATCATTAAAAATTCAAAACATAGATAAAATTTTAAATAAATTTAGTATTTATTATGATCTTTTAATTGAATGGAATAATAAGTTTAATTTAACCTCTATTACAGATAAAAAAGATGTTGAAATAAAACATTTTATAGATTCTATTTCTTCATATAACTATATAAATAATAATTCTTTAATTTGTGATATTGGTGCAGGGGCAGGCTTTCCATCAATTCCACTTGCTATATTAAAAAATGACAGTCATTTTGTTTTAGTTGATTCATTAAATAAAAGAGTAAATTTCTTAAATGAAGTTATTAATAAACTAGAATTAAAGAATTGTGAATGTATACATGCAAGAGTAGAAGATTTTGCAATTAAGAATAAAAATAGATTTGATTATACAATAGCAAGAGCAGTAGCTCCTTTAAATATATTACTTGAATATACTATTCCATTATTAAAAATTAATGGTAAATTAATTGCCTATAAAGGAAGTAATATAGATGAAGAAATTAATGAAGCCAAAAATGCCTTTAATTTATTAAATTCAAAGATTTCTAATAAATATATATTATCTCTTCCAAATGGCGATTTTAGATGCTTATTAGAGGTTATAAAAACTAATAATTGTTTAAACAAATATCCAAGATCTGGAAACAAACCAAGAACTAACCCACTTTAATAAAAAAACAAGGACTCCTATTAATTTAGAAGTCCTTTAATAATTATAATTAATTATTATTATCTATATCTTACAGGTAAAATCAAATATAAATAATCACTATCTTCAACACCAGTAATAATACTTGGGCTTGTATAATTCATCTTAATTACAACATATTCATCTGAGATGTTTCTTAAGCAATCTGTAATATATTTTGAATTATATCCAACTAATGTATCTTTTCCTTTTGCAAGAACATTAATATTTTCATTTGATTCACCAAATTCAGAATTAGAACTAATAGATAAAATATTTCCTTTAACTTCTGTTTTAATTAAATTTGATTTTTCAAATTTAGCTAATGTAGAAACTCTATCAATAGATCCTTCTAACATTCTTGTATTAACTGTAATTTCTGTTTCAAAACTCTTAGGAATAGAAGCTTGATAATTAACAAATTTTCCTTCAATTGGAGTACAAATAATCTTCATATCTTTAACTTCTACAACTAACTTTTTATTAGCAAAACATAAATTAACATCTTCTTCATCATTTTCTAATAACTTAGTAATCTTTAATAAATCTTTTGCTGCAATATTAATTTCAGTTGCTGGATAATCTTTATCTAATAATTTCTTACAGATAGCCATTCTAAAACCATCTAATGCAATACTTTGAATTGTGCTATCTTCTATTTTTAATAAACAACCTTTTAATACAGGTCTATTATCATCATTCATATTAGAAGAGAATGCAGTTTTATTAATTAAATCTTTAAAATCTTTTTGTAATAAAGAAATTTTATAATCATATTCATAATCTTTAATAACAGGATATTCAGATATATTTAAAATATTTAATGAAGTCTTATTATCCATACAATTAATAATTAATTTATCATCTTCATCTGAAATTTCAATTTCTGAATCAGTATTAAACTTTTTAATATATTCTTCAAAAATTTTACCTGGAACAAGAACCTCACCACTCATCTTTACATCAGCTTTAATTAATTTAATGATAGTGAAATCCATGTTTGTTGTTGTTAACTTAACAAAATCTCCTTCAGCTTCCATTTTAATACCTTCTAAAATAGCTGATAACTTTCTTTGTGGTAAAGCTAAAGATATCTTAGATAAAGCATCTGCAAGATCTAGTGTGTTACATGAAAAAATCATCTTTTACCTCTCATATAATTATTTATTAGTTATATATATTATAACATTGATAATAGTTTTTATAATAATAATGTGGAAAATGTTGATAACTCTAAAAACTCCGATAAATACTGATATTTAAAGAATTTCTATTGTTGATAAATTATGTATAACTATCTAATAACTTATCAACTTTATCCACATCAATGTTGATTAATTTTTTTGGATAATATTTCTAATATCCTTAACTTGCTTTTTTAGTAGATTATCTGTCTCTAAAGAAGTAGAAATTTTATCTCTTGCATATATAATTGTAGAGTGATCTCTACCACCAAAATAATCACTAACTGTCATTTGTGGTAAAGATAATAATTCTAGAATTAAATAGATAGCAACTTGTCTTGGTAGGGCAATATTTTTAGATTTTTTACCACCCTTAATTTCTTCTTTAGTTATATTGTAATAAGAACATACTGCATCTGTTATTGAATCCATTGTTAAGATATGACTAGAAATATCTATATCATCTTTTAAAGCTTCTCTAACAATAGATAAATCATCAGCACAATCCTTATTATTTAATTGGCAATAGAATATAACTTTCTTTAAAGCACCTTCTATTTCTCTAATATTAGATGTAATATTTTCAGCAATAAAATAAACAATACTCTTAGAGAAATTAAAGTTTTGTTGGAAAGCTTTCTTTTGAATAATAGCAATTCTTGTTTCTAAATCTGGAGAAGAAATATCTACATTTAAACCAGATTGGAATCTAGATCTTAATCTTTCTTCTAAGAAGTTTAATTCTCTTGGATGTCTATCTGATGTTAAAACAATTTGTTTATTTGCTTGATATAAATCATTAAATGTATGGAATATAGCTTCTTGTGAAGAATCTTTTCCAGATAAAAATTGAACGTCATCAAGCATTAAAATATCTGCTTTTCTATATTTTTCTCTAAATTTAAAGTTTTGCTCATTATTTTTATTATGAGTAATACTATAAACATAGTTATTAACAAACTGTTCTGTTGTTGTATAGATAATATTAGCTGATGGATTATGTGATGTTACATAATTACCAATAGCATGTAGAATATGAGTTTTACCAAGACCAACACCACCATAAATAAATAATGGATTATGTGATTTTCCTGGATTTTGAGCAACAGCAAAAGCAGCAGCTTTAGCAATATTATTAGAATTACCTACAACGAAATTATCAAAAGTATAATTTTCATTGAATTTATAAGGTACATTTTCTTCAATACTATCTTCTTTAGAAGATTCTAACTCAATACTCTTATTATCCTTAATATAAGATTCTTTTTCATTTTTATTAATAACAACACATTCTGTAACTAAAGGATTATTCAATTTTTTAATTGAATTAGTAAAGTATTTTTTATAATCTGGAGATTTTAAAAGTTCCTTTTGTTTGTCACTAGAACATACTAATATTAATTTTCCAAAATCTAAAGAAATAGGTTCAAGATTTTTGAACCATAAATCAAAACTCACACTTGAAACATCTTTTGATATTTCGTCTAATAAATTATCCCAAATTTTCACTTCTTCTTTCATACACAAATTATTATAATAAAACACTAATTCATAATCAATAATTTGTCTTGTGGAAATAGTGTGGAAATAATGTGGAATTATTGTGGAAAACTTGTAATTTATCCACATAAAATGTAGAATTATTGTGTTATGTATATAAAGGAAATTACACTAAAAGACTTCAGAAATTACGAAAAAGAGACTATTAATTTTAAGGATGGTCTTAATGTTGTAGTTGGTAATAATGCAATGGGTAAAACTAATCTTTTAGAGAGTATTTACTGTTGTGGAATAGGTAAGAGTGTAAAGACAAATAAATATAAAGAATTAATTAGATGGGGAAGTAATACTTCTTATATAAAAATTGTTCTTCAAAAGAAATATAGAGATTATATTATTGAGTTCTCAATAGACGATAAAGAAAAGAAAATAATAAAGATTAATGGAGTACCACTAAAGAAATTATCTGAAATAGTTGGTATTATGAATGTTATATATTTTTCTCCTGATGAAATGAAATTAATAAAAGAAAGTCCTGTTGAAAGAAGACGATTTATGGATATATCTTTAGCTCAACAATCTAAAGCATATTTATATTCACTTTCGAGATACAATGAGATTATAGATAAAAGGAATAAGCTTTTAAAAGACAATTATAAAGATTCAAATATTAAAGACATGTTAACAATTTGGAATGATCAATTAGTTAAAGAAGGAGCTTTTATTATTTCAAAAAGATATGAATTCGTTGATAAATTAAAGGTTTTTGCTGAAAAAGTACATTCTAAATTAACAGATGGAAAAGAAAAATTAGAATTAGAATATGAAAGTGTTATAAAGAATGCTCCTTTAGATGAAATGATTCAAGATTTAAAAAAGAAACTTGAAGATAGTGTAGATAAGGATTTATCTTTACAATACACAAATATTGGACCTCATAGAGATGATATATCTATAAAGTCTAATAATATTGATATGAGAAAATATGGATCTCAAGGACAACAAAGAACATGTGCTCTGTCTTTAAAATTGGCTGAAATTTCATTATTTGAAGATAATATGGGAGAAACCCCTATATTACTTTTAGATGACGTTTTAAGCGAGTTAGATGAAAGTAGAAGAAATATGTTAATGGAATTAAGTGCTGAATTACAAACTATTATTACTTGTACAGATTTTGATATGACCCTTCCTCACAACGAAATAAGGATTGTAAACGGCAAATTAGATAGATCTTAATAAATTATCCAATTTAATAATAATTTTCAAAATAAAAGGCTATTTTATTCTAAATACTATTGTATTTAGTAATAGTTTTTGTTATAATGAAATCGCTATTATATAAATTACGCGTATACACGCGCGAAAATTGGCATTTTTTTGAAATATATTTAAGGAGAGATTATAGATGGCAGAACAAAACAATTATGGTGCAGATCAGATTAGAGTTTTGCATGGACTAGAACCAGTAAGAGTTCGTCCAGGTATGTACATTGGTTCTACTGATGAAAGAGGACTTCATCATTGTGTATATGAAGTAATCGATAACTGCGTTGACGAAGCTATGGCCGGCTACTGTACAGAAGTAGATATTGAACTTCTAAAAGACGGTGGTTGTAGAGTTACAGATAACGGACGTGGTATTCCAGTAGGAATTAAAAAAGAAGAAGGCGTTTCTGCCGTAGAAGTAGTTTTAACAAAATTACACGCTGGTGGTAAGTTTGGTAATGGTGGTTATGAAATCTCAGGTGGTCTACATGGTGTAGGTGTATCCTGCGTTAATGCATTATCTTCTAAACTTATTGTTGAAGTTGCTCAAAATGGTGAACTTTGGACAATGTCTTTTGCTAGAGGTATTCCAGAAAACCATTTAACAAAGGTAGGTTTAACAAAGAAGAGAGGAACTACAATCATCTTCTATCCAGATCCAGAGATTTTTGAAACATTAGATTTTGATTACAATACACTAAGACAAAGAATTCAAGAACTTGCTTTCTTAAACAAGGGATTAAAGTTCCATTATAAAGATAGCAGAGATTTAAAAGAGCAAGAAGAAACATTCCAATATAACGGCGGTATTGTAGAATATATCGAATTATTAAATAAGAAAGAAAAAGAAGCCGAATTAAAGGAAAGAGAAGATGTAGCTAAGGGAGAAATGAAGGAAGAGGATTTCAGACCAAAATTAGCCCCTTCAGAGCCTTTATATTTCACAGACACTGGAACATTCAAGGACCACGATGCTGTAAGAAAATACGAGCTAGAAATCTCTCTACAATACAATTCAGGATATTCAGAACAAATTCTAACATTCGCAAACAATATTAGAACAATCGAAGGTGGCCAACACTTAGATGGTTTTAAAGCTTCTTTATACAAGACAATTAAGAAGTATGCTGTTGAAGGAAAGTATCTAAAAGATAAAGAGATTGATGAATTAAAACAAGAAGACTGTCGTGAAGGTTTAGTTGCTGTTGTATCAGTTAAACTAGAAAATCCACAATTTGAAGGACAAACAAAGACAAAATTAGGAACACCAGGTATTAGAGCTGTTGTATCTAAGGCTGTTGAAGATAAGTTCGGAGAACTTCTTGAAGAGAATAAAGATATTAGAGCAAGCGTTATTGCTAAAGCATTAAATGCTAAGAAGGGAAGAGAAGCAGCAGAAAGAGCTAAGAAGGCTGTAAGAAAAGGTGTTATGGAATTCTCAGGACTTCCAGGAAAACTTGCAGATTGTACTTCTCAAGATCCTACAGAATGTGAAATCTACTTAGTAGAGGGTGACTCAGCCGGTGGTACAGCTAAGACAGGTCGTGATAGAAGATTCCAAGCTATTATGCCACTTAGAGGTAAGATTCTAAATGTAGAAAAGGCTTCTATTGGTAGAGCATTAGAAAGTGAAGAAATTAAGAATATGATTACAGCTTTTGGTTGCGGTATTGATCAATATGACGATACAGGTAGACCTATTTCAAGATGCGATGTTGAAAAATTGAAATATGACAAGATTATTTCAATGACCGATGCCGATGTCGATGGTGCTCATATTAGAATTCTTCTAATAACATTTATTTACAAGTTTATGAGACCAGTTATTGAACAAGGTCACTTATATGCAGCTCAACCACCTCTATACAAGGTAACAAGAAAAGTTGGACCAAGAGAAGAAAAGTATTTCTATGATGATAAGTCATTAGAAGATTATCTAAACAGTATAGATAGAAAGGGCGAAATCCAAAGATATAAGGGTCTTGGTGAAATGGATAAAGAACAACTTTGGGAAACAACAATGGACCCAGAAAGAAGAACTTTAGTAAGAATCACTATTGATGATGCTGAAAAAGCAGCTGAAAAGATTAGAGTCCTAATGGGTGATGAACCAGAGTTAAGAAGACAATTTATTGAAATGAATGCAAATCTTGTAAAAGATTTGGATATCTAGAATAGGAGGTAAATATGGTTAAGAAAATAGAAGATCAACAACCAAAGAAAAGCGTAAAAGAAATGCTTGAGGGTTCTATTATTAAGGAAAGAAACCTTGAGAAAGAAATGGACTTTTCATTTATCTCTTATGCGATGGCAGTTAACGTATCTAGAGCTATTCCAGATGTAAGAGATGGTTTAAAGCCTGTTCATAGAAGAATTCTTTATGATATGGATGAACAAGGTTTAACATCAGATAAGCCTTTCAGAAAGTGCGCTACTGTAGTAGGTGACGTATTAGGTAAATACCATCCACACGGTGACAGTTCAGTTTATGATGCAATGGTAAGACTTGCTCAAGACTTCTCTATTAGATGTCCACTTGTTGATGGCCATGGAAACTTTGGTTCAGTAGACGGTGATGGTGCTGCTGCTTACCGTTACACAGAAGCAAGAATGAGTAAGATTGCTGCTGAAATGGTAAAGGATATAGATAAAGATACAGTAGACATGATGTCTAACTTCGATAATACAAGAGAAGAACCAACAGTTCTTCCTGCAAGATTCCCTAACTTATTAGTTAACGGTTCTGATGGTATTGCCGTAGGTATGGCTACATCTATTCCACCTCATAACTTAAATGAAGTTATTGACGGTACTATTGCTTTAATGGAAAACAGAGACTTAGATGTTGAAGGTATTATGCAATATATTAAGGCTCCAGATTTCCCAACAAAGGCATTAATTTTAGGTACACAAGGAATTAAAGAAGCTTACCTTACAGGTAGAGGTAGCTGTATTTTAAGATCTAGAGTAGATATTGAAGAAGATGATAGCGGAAAGAGCTCTTTAGTTATTACAGAAATTCCTTATCAAGTTATTAAGGGACAATTATTAGATAATATCGCTGGTCTTGTTAGAGATAAGAAGATTGAAGGTATTGCAGATATTAAAGACCACTCAGATAGAGATGGTATGAGAGTTGTTATTGATATTAAGAGAGATGCGGTTCCTCAAGTTGTATTGAATCACTTATACAAGCAAACTCAATTACAAACATCAGTATCAATGATTATGCTAGCTTTAGTTGATGGAACTCCAAAGGTATTGAACTTAAAGCAAATCCTTGAAGAATACATTAAGCATCAACAAAACGTTATTACAAGAAGAACGCAATTCGATTTAAAGAAAGATCAAGAAAGAGCTCATATCGTTTCTGGCCTATTAAAAGCATTAGAGAATATCGATGCGGTTATTAAGACAATTAAAGCTTCAACAGATAGAGCAAGTGGTATACAAAACTTAATGGAAAAGCATGATTTAAGCGAAAAGCAAGCAAACGCTATCATGGATATGAGATTACAAAACTTAACTCACTTAGCTACAGACAAGCTTCAAGAAGAATTAGCTGCATTAAATGCAGAGATCGCAGATTTTGAAGATATTTTAGCTAAGCCAGAAAGAGTTGATGAAATCATCAAGAATGACTTAATCGAAATTAAGAATAAGTATGGTTCTCCAAGATTATCTGAAATCACTGTTGATCCAGGTAACTTAGGCGATGGCGACTTCATTAAGAAGGAAGACGTTGCTATTACTATTACAAACCAAGGATATATCAAGAGAATGCCAGTTGCTGAATATAAGGCACAAAATAAGGGCGGTATGGGTAAATCTGCTCATAAGACAAAAGAAGATGATTTCGTACAAAACGTTATTATCACTCATTCTCATGATGACATGTTATTCTTCTCTAACCTTGGTAAAGTATATAGAATTAAGGCATATCAAATTCCTGAAGCTTCAAATCAATCTAAGGGTAGAGCAATCGTAAACTTAATTAGTATTGATTCACAAAGCGGAGAAAAGATTAATGCATACGTTCCAGTTCCAGCTTCATTCATTGAAGAATATGCTAAGCCAGAAGATAAGAACGGTTACTTAGTTCTTGCTACAAAGCAAGGTTTAATTAAGAAGACTCCAATTGAGGAATTCAATAGAATTCAAAACAATGGTAAGATAGCTATTACTTTAGTAGATGGCGATGAATTAATTGGAGCTGCATTAACAACAGGTGAAGATCAAATCTTAATGGCATCTACTGCTGGTAAGTGTATTAGATTCCATGAAAAGGATATAAGAGAAACAGGAAGAACATCTCAAGGTGTTAAGTCAATTGCTCTAGATAAGGGTGAAGTAGTTGTAGATATGGCTCTTGTTAAGGCTGGATGCGAAGTATTAACAATTACAGAAAACGGTTATGGTAAGAGAACAGACTTAAGCGAATATACTCTACAAGGTAGAGCCGGAAAGGGTGTTAAGGTTGGTGTTCTAAATGAAAAGACAGGTAATGTTGTTAACTTGAAGTTAGTTGATCCAGAAAATGACGATATCATTATTGTTACAAATAAGGGAACAATCATGAGAGTTAAGGTTGATCAAATCTCTAAGATGGGAAGAAACACTCAAGGTGTTATTATCAAGAAGAACGAGAAGAATGAAATCGTTGCTGCTATAGCTGCTGTACCTCATGTTGAAGAGGAAGAATCTGAAGAAGAGGAAGTAGTAGAAGCTGTAGAAGAGACAACACAACCACAAGAATAATCTAGTTGATTATATGAATTACGGAAGGTTTTATAGCCTTCCGTTTTTGTTTTATGTAAAGTAAGGAAATAAAAAAAGTTCAGGCAAGCACCTGAACTTTTGATTACATGTAATGCTTTTTTTTATTACTCTTTATTGATTACAAGAGCTGCAGCACCCAAGATTCCGGCGTCATTTTGAAGAGAAGCAGCCTTAACGATAACTCTTGGATTATGTTCGCCACCATAAGCTTCTGCATCCATCTTCTTTTGTAGAGGAATTGTTAAATAATCTCTTTCTCTTGAGATACCACCACCGATAAGAATTGCATCTGGTCTAAAGATGTTAGCAAGGTTAACAAGACCTTCTCCGATATAGTTGATATAAGCATCAACAACATCTTGTCCAGCTCTGTCTCCTCTCTTTGCAGCAACGAAAGCAGTCTTACCAGAAACCTTTCCTTCTTCTTTTGCAATTTCATGCATCATTGAATCTGGAGCTTTTTCCATAACGGCTTTTGTTTGTCTAATTAAAGCTGTAGCTGAAGCATAAGCTTCCCAACAACCTTTTCTTCCGCATGTGCATCTTTCACCGTTTGCAACAATAACCATATGGCCAGCTTCTGCACCAGCAGAAGATCTGCCTTCAAATAATTTACCATTGATAATAATACCGCTACCAACACCAGTTCCTAGTGTTACAAAGCAAATATCCTTATATCCTCTTCCTGCTCCGAAAATATATTCTCCAAGAGCTGCACAGTTAGCGTCATTGTTAATATAGATTGGGCAATTGTATCCTTTCTTATGAAGATCGTCTACAACAGGAACGTTTTCAATAGCGATATTGTTAGAATAACGAACAACACCTCTTTCAGAATCGATTGTACCAGGTTGGCCAATACCAATACCTACAACGTTATCAAAAGAAACCTTAGATCCTTCAATAACTAGGGCAACAACTTTAGCGATATCTTCGCTGAATGAATTGCTTGTGTCATATTTTTCAGCTGTTGTGATTGCTGTTTGATATAAAATTTTTCCAGATTCACTGTCAACAAGGCCACCTTTAATGCTCATGCCTCCGACGTCAATTCCTATTAGATACATAAAAACTGCCTCCTATGCGTTTATGCGTAAAGTAATTATATAATAATTTTACAATTATTTTCAACATAAAAGGGGAAAATATAATTGCGCCTTGACTTAATTCTAAAATATGTTTAATCTTATGGTTAGATTGTTAATAACTTACGCGTGCTATGTAATGATTGACAATAAATTGTTAGTAAACTATCATATTATTGTCTGATTAACAAGAAAAGAGGTAAGCGAATGAAAAAAAATTCCGCATTAAGATATATATTAATCGTAGTTGCTGTTGTGCTTCTTATTGTAATCTTATGGTCTGTAATCTATAAGAACATGAATAAGCCACAAGAAGTTTCTTACGATACTATGATGACTCAAATTTCAAAAGGTGAGGCAAAGGCTGTTTACGTTTCTGGTGGATATACAGTGTATTACACAACATCAAACGATCAAACAAAGTTTAACAAGAGTCCTTCTAGTTACGCAGAGTATTATGCTCAAATTCCAACAAGAACATCTTTTGCTGAAGATGTTAAAGATTTGGGCGTTAATATAAAAGTTACTTATGATGACCCATCAACAACAAATTCTTGGACAACATATATTACTCCAATTGCAGGTGTAGTTATGATGTTAATTGTTTTGTTCTTCTTATTCAAAATGGTGGGTGGACAAAACAAGCAAGCAATGAACTTTGGTACAACAAAGGCTCGTTTGACAAAGAACGTAACAGTAAGATTTACTGATGTTGCTGGTGCAGAGGAAGAAAAACAAGAATTAAGAGAAATCGTAGATTTCTTAAAGGCTCCAGGAAAGTATACAAAACTTGGTGCTAGAATTCCAAGAGGTGTTCTACTTGTAGGCCCTCCAGGAACAGGTAAGACATTATTTGCAAAAGCTGTTGCTGGTGAAAGTAATGTTCCATTCTTCTCTATTTCAGGTTCTGACTTCGTTGAAATGTTCGTTGGTACTGGTGCTGCAAGAGTTAGAGATTTATTCAATCAAGCAAA
>DFIJ01000026.1 GCA_002372775.1 Christensenella sp. UBA3700 | reverse complement strand
CTTGATGAGAATTATTTAAATAATTTGTTAAAAAGACAAAATGTAAAGTTGATAGGACTATTAGACGAATCCTTATCAAACGCAATAATAGATAATCTGAATTAAATCGGAGGAAATTAATAGTGGAATTAAAAGAGATTATACAAACAAAAGAACAAATTTATAATAATGTTCAAAAAACTGTAGGTATTCAAAAGGAGCGTTTAAGCACTGCTATAGCAGAAATTAAACAATTACTTGCACAAAAAGAGTCTATGGCTGAGGCTCAAAAAGAAGTTAAAGCTCCTGTTGTTGAAGAAACTCCAGCTCCAGTAGTAGAAAAGGTTGAAGACAGCTCTGCAAAGAAAGTAGAAGAAACTCCTAAAACTGTAGAAGCTGAAAAACCTGTAGAGAAGAGTGCGGAAACTTCTCAAGATAATGCACAACCAATCAAGAAGGCTGTATATATTACAGACTTTGGTAAAGGTATGCAAAGAAGAGATGGATATAACAACAATAGACCTCAAGGACAAAGAGGTGAATATCAACAAAGAGACGGCCAAAGACCTGGATTCCAACCAAGAGATGGTCAAAGACCAGGATATCAAGGACAAAACAGCCAAGGTTATAATCGTAATGGACAACAAGGTCAAGGATTCAATAAAGGACCTAGACCTCAAGGACAAGGATTCCAAGGACAACGTGGTCAAATGGGTAAGCCAACATTTGATGCGTCTCCAATTATTGAAAAGAAGGATACTTCAAAACAAAAGAAAACCACTATTAAGTCTAATGAACAAGATAAGCAAAAAGGAGGATTATCTAAGAGAGATCTATTCAAGAGAGGTTATGAATACGATTCATCTCTAGAGGAAGATAACGAATTCGTTAAATTCAGAGGTAAGAAACAAGACAAGAAACAACAAACAATTCAACGCCAAGAAATTACAGAAGCTGTTCTTACATCTGAAGTTGTACCACTAAAAGTATTTAGTGAAAAGATTGGTAAACCAGCTGCAGAACTAGTTAAGAAGTGTTTTGATTTAGGTAAGATGATTACAATCAACTCTTCAATCACATTTGAAGAAGCTGAATTAATCGCTCTAGATTACGGCATTACTTTAACTCTAAAACCAGATAAGACAGCTGAAGATAAATTAACAGATTTAGTAAAAACACACGATGAAAACGCTGTAGGACTTGAAAAGAGACCTCCAATCGTTACAATTATGGGTCACGTTGACCATGGTAAGACATCACTTCTTGACTACATTAGAAAAACTAATGTTATTGCAACAGAAGCTGGTGGTATTACACAACACATCGGTGCTTATACAATTGATGTAAATGGTGAAAAGATTACATTCTTAGATACACCAGGACACGAAGCATTTACAGCTATGAGAAAACGTGGTGCTCAAGTAACAGATATTGCTATTATCGTAATTGCTGCTGATGATGCTATTATGCCACAAACAGTAGAAGCAATCTCACATGCTAAAGAAGCTGGCGTTCAAATTATTATTGCTGCAAATAAGATAGATAAGACAAATGGCGATTATTCTAAATTATTACAACAATTACCAGGTTATGATCTAGTTCCAGAAGAATGGGGCGGTGACACTATCGTATGTCCAATTTCAGCTAAAACTGGACTTGGTGTAGATAAATTACTTGAATCAGTTCTACTTGTTGCTGAAATGCAAGATTTAAAGGCTACAAAGAGTGGTCCTGCTTCAGGTTCAATTATTGAAGCTAGATTAGATAAGAATATCGGTGCTGTTGCAACAGTTCTTGTAAAGAATGGTACATTAAGAGTTAAAGACTTCTTAGTTGCTGGTACAAAGATTTGTAGAGTAAGAGCTATGACAGATTGCAATGGTAAAGTTGTTAAGGAAGCTGGTCCATCATATGCTGTACAAATTCAAGGATTCCAAGAAGTTCCAAATGCTGGCGATGTATTCGTAGTAGTTAAGGATGAAAAACTTGCAAAGCAAGTTGCTGAAGAAAGAATTGAAAAAGAAAGAAATGCAATGAATGTTGATGCTGGTCCAAGATCTCTAGAAGATTACTTTAAAGATCAAATTTCAACAGATGTTAAAGTTCTTCCAATCATTATTAAGGCTGATGTACAAGGTACATGTGAAGCTGTTAAGCAATCAATGCTTAAGATTAGTGATGAAAGAGCAGAAGAAAACGTTAAGATTAAGGTCGTACATGCAGGCGTTGGTGCTATTAATGAATCAGACGTTATGCTTGCTGACACAACAAAAGCTATCATTTTAGGATTCGGCGTAAGACCAGAAAGCAAGGCTAAGTCTCAAGCTGAAAGATCTAAGATTGATATTAGAACATATAGCATTATTTATGATGCTATCGATGATGTAAATGCTGCATTATCTGGAATGATTGCTCCTACATATAAGGAAGTTGCTCTTGGTAATGTTGAAATCAGAGAATTATTCAAGATTACTGGCGTTGGTATGATTGCTGGTTGTTATGTTCTTGATGGTAAGATTCAAAGAAATTGCGGCTATAGATTATTAAGAGATAATTTAGTAATCCATACAGGTAAGATTGCATCATTAAAGAGAATGAAGGATGATGTTAAAGAAGTTGCTGCTGGCTATGAATGCGGTGTTGGTTTAGATAACTACAACGATTTCAAAGTTGGTGATGTAATGGAAACATTCTTATTAGAGGAAGAAAAGAAGGAAAATGAGTAGAATTGAAAGAATTGAGTCCGAACTTGCAAAGCAAATAGCTATTGCTATTCAAGAGGGCGTATATGACCCAAGAGTTAATGGACTTATTAGTGTACTTAGAGTAACAGTAGATACAGAATTAACATATGCTAAGGTATATGTATCAATTCTTGGTGCTAATGGTAAAGAAGCAGAAGTAATTGAAGGATTAAATTCTGCACAAGGTTATTTAAAGACAAAATTAATTAAATCAATGAGATTAAGAAAGCTACCAGCTTTACATTTCATTTATGATGATTCAATTGCTTATGGTTCATATATGGATCAAAGAGTAAGTGATGTTATCAAAAAGGACGAAGAAAAGGATCAATAATGTACGAAGCTTTTGTAGATTTAGTATTAAAGAATGAGAATAAAAAGTTTATGATTATCTCTCACTATAATCCAGATGGAGATACAGTGGGTAGTGCACTTGCTATGTATGAAGCATTAACTAATATTGGCAAGGAAGTTGATGTATTTTGTTCATCAGATTTCAATTCTAAACTAAAGTTTATTCCTCATTTTGATAGATATAACAAAAAGACTTTAAAATCATATGATGTCGCTATTGCGGTAGACTGTGCAGATGATAAACGTCTTGGAGATTATGCTAATGAATTCTATTCTACAAAAAAGACAGTTTGTATTGATCACCATGGAACTAATCCTGGATATGCTCAATTAAACTATATTAAGCCAGAAGCTGCAGCAACATGCGAATTCTTATACGATATCCTTTGCGAAATTGACGCAAAACAAAAGTGTATAGATAAAGATGTAGCTAAGGCATTGTATTGCGGCATTATCACAGATAGTGGAAATTTCCAAAATTCAAATACAACAATTAGAACAAAAAATGTGGCATTTGATATTGAGAATAAATATGGAATTAAATCTAGCGAGATAGTTAATCATTTTATGAATGAGATTTCTTTGCCAGTATTTAAGTTAAAAAATAGAGTATTATCTAAAGCAAAATTTGAAGAAGATAATAAAATCGGTATAATCTATTTCTCAATTGAAGATTTCAATGCTACAGGAACAACAATGTCTGATACCGAAGGTATTATTAACGAAATTAAGAATATTGATACAGTAAGAATTGCTGTAGCTATCACTCAACAAAGTGAAATAAATTATAAAATATCATTAAGATCAGTTCCAGAATGCCCAGTAGATAGAATGGCAGCATCATTTGGTGGTGGCGGACATCCATGTGCAGCTGGATTTGCATTACAAGGAAGTTATTACGACGTATTAGATAGAGTTATCTATGCTTGTAAACAATATGTTGACTAAAAATTATTTATTAGCAATCAATAAGCCAACAGGTTGGACATCGAGCGATGTCGTTATAAAAACTCGTAATATTTTATCCAAATTTTATAACGAAAAAGTTAAAGTAGGACACATGGGTACACTAGACCCTGGTGCTGCAGGTGTTTTATTAGTAGGAGTTAACAAATCTACTCGTCTTTTTGATTACATGTTAACAAAACGCAAATCTTATGTTGGAAGATTAACCTTTGGAAAATCGACAGATACATTAGATAGCTATGGCAAAGTTTTAGCTGAATCTGATTGTCCTACATATGAGAGCGTAAAAGCGGTTTTAAAAGACTTTATAGGAGATATTGAACAAATACCGCCTAAATATTCTGCTATTAAAATAAACGGCCAAAAAGCGTATCAAATGGCTAGGGCTGAAAAAGATTTTATTATTCCATCTAGGAAGATAACTATTTACTCATTAAAAGAGATAAAAGTTGAACTTGATGGGGAATATGTTAAATCAATTGATTTAGATGTAACTTGCTCATCTGGTACATATATAAGAACATTATTTGTAGATATTGCAGAAAGATTAAATAAATGCGGCTATATGGCTTATTT
The DNA here is from genome assembly GCA_002372775.1 of Christensenella sp. UBA3700. GTDB lineage: Bacteria > Bacillota > Clostridia > Christensenellales > UBA3700 > UBA3700. Next base: position 11,037 of record DFIJ01000026.1, on the reverse strand, counting down.
GATTAGAACATCACTTGCTAATATTTCTATTAATGATTCTATAACAATGGATGAATTAAGTAATAATCCAGGTAACTATAGATTAGAAAACATTGATGTTATAAAAAACATTATGGATTTATATGAACTTAACGATAGTGAATTCCATAATGTTAAAAACGGAATTGGTATAAATCTAAATATTAATGATTGTTATCTAGGATTAACTTATCAAAATGAGTTAAAATTTATAGGAAAGGTGGAAAATAATATTTGTAAATCAAATACAAATTTAGAATAGAATGGCAAACACTTTTAATAAAATTAAAAAATTCGATTATTTAGATAGTAACGACGAAGCGCAAGTTCTTTGTTTGGGCTTTTTTGATTCTATTCATAAAGGTCATTTAAGAATTATTAATGAAGCAAAAGTATTAGCTCATAGATATAATGCAAAAGTTTCATTATTTACTTTCTCGAATAATCCATTAAAAATGTTTAATAATTCTAAGCTTGTTTATACATTTGATGAAAGATGCTATGTTTTACAAGAGATAGGGGTGGATTATGTTTATTCTGCTAATTTTGATATTGATTTTTGTTCTCAAAGAAAAAAAGAGTTCTTAGATAGTATTATATCTAACAAAAACATTAAGGCTGTTGTTTGTGGCAGCGATTACACCTTTGGTGTAAATAGAGAAGGTAACGCACAGTATTTAATTGAGTATTGTTCTAATATTGGCATTCAAGTAAAAGTTGTTGATTTAGTTATGTACAAGAATCACAAGATGGCCTCAACAGATATTAGAAAATCTGTAAAGAATGGCGATATTAATGCAATGAATGCAATATTATCTATGCCATACATTGTTGAAGGTGTTGTTGTAAGAGGAAGAGGTGTTGGTGCAAAAGAACTTGTAGCAACAGCAAATATTGAGATCTCTCAAGATAAAGAAAAATTAGGTCCTGGAGTATATTACACAAATGTTATATACAATGGAATTAGATTTAGATCTGTAACAAATGTTGGCTCTCAACCTACATACAATGAGAGTAAATATATAATTGAAACTCACATTCTTTATTTTAATAAAGACATATATGATAAAAAGATTATTGTAGAGTTTATTGAAAAGATTAGAGATGTTCAAAAATTTGAAAATAAGGCACAATTAAAAGAACAAATATTAAAAGACATACAATATGTTAATTCCCAAAATGGAGGATATGACTTAGATGATTAAATTTGGTCCTAGCGGAAGCTGCGAAGAATTTCATGCTCAAAACTTTAAGAAAACAGCTGATGGAGTTAATTGGCTAAAAGAAAGAGGAGTAGATTTATACGAATATTCTTTTGGTAGAGGTGTAAATATCTCAAGAGAATCTGCACAAGAAACAGGAAAGGCTTTTGCTTCTGTTGGTATTGAGATGTCTGTTCACGCTCCATATTTTATAAATTTGGCTACAGTTGAGGATCAAAAGAAAGAGAATAATGTTAAATACATTATGGATTCATTAGAAGCACTTAAGAATTTTGGTGGAAATAGATGTGTTTTCCATCCAGGTTCACCTGTAAAACTTGAAAGAGCTGAGGCTATGTCTATTTTATTAAATTCCTTTGAGAAAATCGTAGCGCTAAAGCATGAATATGGATATGATGATTTATACTTATGTCCAGAAACAATGGGAAAAGAAGCTCAACTTGGTACTTTAGACGAGATTATTGAAATGGTTAAACTTGGCGATGATACAATCATCCCATGTATTGACTATGGTCATTTAAATGCAAGAGATCAAGGAATAATTAAAACAAAAGATGATTATAAGAGAATTATAGATAGACTTATTGATGGTATAGGATTTGAGAAAACAGCAAAACAACATGTGCATTTCTCAAAGATTATGTATTCAGCAAAGGGTGAAGTAAAGCACTTAACTTTTGATGATGATCAATATGGACCAGAATTTGAACCATTAATGGAAGTATTTTATGAATATAAAATGAATCCATTTGTTGTATGTGAATCTGCTGGTACACAAACAAGAGATTCAATGATGATGAAGAATTATTATAATTCTTTGAAATAATAAGCAATAAAGTGTTTTGCATTAAAATATTACGCGTATTATAATAGTTGGCAGTTATGGATATTTGTAGAGAATTATTCGATAGATCAAATGTAGATGCAGTTTTAGTATTGTCTTCTTCTAATACTTTTTATTTAAGTGGATTTGAATCATCTAATTGCCAAATAGTTATAACAAAAGATAATCAATATTTTATTACAGATAAACGCTACTATAATGAAGCGGTTGATGTATTAAAAGATAGATTTGAAGTCATCGCGGGTGGATATGAAGATATCCAAAAAAAACTTACAGGTATTAAAAAACTTGGTTGGGATAGCAATGTATCTTATGAAACTTATAAACTTGTAAGCAAATTATTTGCTGGTATTGAACTTATTGAGATTACTAAGATTATTGAAACTCTTCGTATGTTCAAAACAAAGCAAGAAATTGAAAATATAAAGATTGCTCAATCTATTACAGAAAAAGGCTTTGATGAGGCTCTAAAGGCTTTAAAACAAGGCGTTAGTGAAATAGAGATTGCAGCACTTATAGAATATGTCTTCTTAAAGAATGGAGCTTCACTTGCATTTGATTCAATTGTTGCTTTTGGTTCTAATGGAGCATCACCACATGCACATAGAACAAATAGAAAACTACAAAGCGGCGATTTTGTAACAATGGATATTGGTGCAAAGTGGAATGGTTATTGTTCAGATATGACAAGAACTGTTGCATATGGAGCGATTTCTACAAAGCAAGAAGAAATATATAATACCGTTTTAAATGCTCAAGTAAAGGCTGAAAATGAGATAAGAGCAGGTATGAGTGGATATGAAGCAGATAAGATAGCTAGAGATTATATCTCTCAAAAAGGATATGGTGAATATTTTACTCATTCTCTTGGACATAGCGTAGGTGTAGATATACATGAAAATATTACATTGTCACCACGCGCAAAAAATGATATTATAAAAAATGGTATGGTTGTAACTGTTGAACCAGGTATCTATATCCCAGGTTTTTGTGGGGTTAGAATAGAAGATACAACATTAATTGAAAACAATATTGCCAACTCGTTGGCGAAATCAAATAAAAACTTAATAATTATATAATTACTTTTGGAGGTAACTATGGGCTACGTATTAGCTGGAGATTTTAGAAAAGGTGTAACTTTCCTATATGAAGGAAAGGTTGTTACTATCGTAGAATTCTTACATGTAAAGCCAGGTAAGGGTGCTGCTTTCGTAAGAACAAAGTTAAGAGACGTTATCAATGGTGGTACAGTTGAAATGACTTTCAACCCAACTGCTAAGTTCGAAACTGCAGAAATTAACTACAAGAAGATGACATATTCTTACAATGATGGAGATTTATATTACTTCATGGATCCTGATACATTCGATATCATTCCTGTAAATAAGGAAATGTGCGAAGATGCATTAAACTTCGTTGTTGAAGGTGGAGAAGTTACTGTAGATTTCTATAATGGTAAGCCATTCGAAGTTGAAGCTCCTAACTTCGTTGAATTAACAATTACTCAATCTGAACCAGGAGTTAAGGGTAATACAACTCAAGGCGCTACAAAGCCTGCTACATTAGAGACAGGATACACAATCCAAGTTCCTCTATTCGTTAACGAAGGTGAAAGAATCAGAGTTGATACAAGAACTGGCGAATATATGTCAAGAGTTTAATTATATTAATTTATGATAATATGAGATACCGTAGGAGCACCTACGGTATTTTTTTTGTTTATTTTAAGGAATTTATATATAATATACAAATAGGGTTATCTAAAGAGGTAGAATATGAACAAAATTCCAGTTAAATATTTATTAGCACTTATTGTTGTTGCAATAATTGCAACTTGTGTATCCGTTTTTATGTTTTTTTATAGCTATATAGCTCTTAAACATGACCATATATTATCATCTATGGCAGGATTATTTATCTTCGGTTTATCAACAACTTTTCTATTATGGGCTGATGTTAAATTAATTACAGCATATAAATATATTCCCTTATGCAGATGTAAATGTGGATACAACTATAAATATCCAAAGAATGTTATAGTAAATCAAGTAAGTGCATGTGTTAGGTCTAGCAGAGCTGGTTATTTTATTGAAAGACGTATGCGTTTTGATTGTTTTTGCGAGATATGTGGTTCAAAAAGAATATTTGAAAGAACATTTAGAGTTAAAGCAGGAGGAATTTTTACTTTTGGTGTATCCATACCTAATGAAATTGAGCCTGAAATAATGCATCAAATTCGAGATATGTTTAAATTAGATGATCATTTTGAAATAAAAGTTAAAGATAGTGAAATAGAATACAACAAAGTTTATGACGAAACTAAAAAACAATAATTAAAGCAAGAAAAAGGAAACAAAGAGGTCGAATAAAGAATATGAATAAATTATCTATAAAATGGCTTTTAGTATTTATTGTGATTGCGCTTTTATTGACAATTGTAGATTTTGCAATGCTAATTTATAGTGTTTATTCTATAGCTACAGGAGATAATTTATCCTTTATTGCAGGTATATATATTTGCGGATTTTTAGGTGTTTTTCTTGTTTTTGCTGACATTGTTTTAATAAGAGCATATAAAACAATCCCATTATGTAGATGTAAATGCGGATATAACTACAAATATCCTAAGGATATTATAGTAATACCAGTAGCGGCATTTCATAATCGATCAAGATATGGAAGCTATGTAACAAGGATTATTCGTTTTGAATGCTATTGTGAGAAATGCGGTTCCAGAAGAATATTTGAAAGAACATTTAACGCAAACGCATTAGTTCCAATGTTTGGTCAATGTGATATTTCAAAAGAAATAGAACCTTCTATCTGGAGAGCAATTCGCCGAATGTTTAGGGTTGATGATTATTTTAAAGTCGAAGTAAACGATAGTGAAATTGAATATAATAAAGTCTATACAGATAAAGACGTGTAAATATTAGTAAATTTGGAGTTAATATGGAAAACAAGAATCGTAATGGAAGTAGATCTCTTAAAGGATTTTTATATAGTATAATTGCAGCTACAATATTTTTAGTTGTAGTTTGTATTTTTATTGCGTTTTTTTCATATAGAGACATAATGTACGAAGGAAAAGTATGGGAAATAATACTTGTTCTTTTCGCATATTTTATTATTGGCTTCTTTATTTGGTCTATGTGGAGTAAATATTTCGATATTAAAGCATGTAGATGCGATTGTGGTTACAATTTTGAATTTCCTGAAGATGTTAAAATAACAATAACAAACTCATGTTGGACTCACGTATACAGAAAACACGGTAATGGACATGAAGAATTTCAACAAGATTTTGTTTTTGAATGTAAGTGTAGATTATGTGGCGCAACAAAAACGTTCTCAAGATCATTCTCGTTTGATAACGGTCATTATAGATTTGATGTTCCAGTGGGGGCAATTCCAAAACGAATATATAAACAAATCGTTGCTATGTTTGAACAAGATGACGAATTCAATTTTGAAATTAAAGATGTTCAATATGATGATTCAAGAAAAATAAGTGAAGATAATATAGAATATAAAAGCGGTAATATTGAAGAGAAAACATATGATGCTGAACCAGTAGAATTCGACGATTCAAATGATTATATAAATTAGGTGTATATATTTTTGTTGTTATTTATATGATATAATCCTAAGTAAGAGTTAATTATTTTTGGAGAGTTTTATAATGAAAAGCAATTGTATATCAGAAAGTTCATTAAAGATTAAAAAGACTATTTGTTTTGGTTTAAGTGTACTTCTTGTGTTTGTTATATACGAATTAGTTACTTTTATTGCTGCTAGCGATAATCCAACAGCTTTAACAATTATTACGCTTATATTATGTGCATTAGAGATTGTCCTTATAGCTTTAGGCGTACATTACAATAAACTTCATATAAGAATTGCTAAAGCAAAATGTAAATGCGGTAATAGATATAAAAAACCAGATGATTATATAATTTTAGACTGCAAAACTAAATCAAAATTTGAATCAGGATACTCTAAAAGAGTATATAAGGTTAAATTTGTATGTACTTGTGAAAAGTGCGGAAAAACTACAGAGTACATTAAAGAATTTGAATCTTTAATCAATAAAAGTGATGAGAAGAATTTCGATTTAGAGAAAGGACAAGCTGAACTTGCAAATAGAATTAAAAGATATTTTAACCCATCTGCTCATTTAGCTTCACTTGATGATAGAAACGCTGGCGAAGTATTTGAAGATTAGGTAAATATAATATATTAATTGCGCATTACTATAATTGAAAATATTACGCGCGTATGTTAAAATATTTTTAAGTGAGGTATTTTAATGGGAGAACAAACATATAATCATGTTATTGAATCTATTGTAGTTGCTGCAGCATCACAAGTTGAAGGTATTGCTTCAGTTACATATGAACCAGGACTTGTTATTCCATCAGGTAAGAAAAAGAAGGCAAGTGCTGTAGAGTGTATTATTAGAGATGATGTTGTTTCCGTTAATATTTCTGTAAATGTATATTATGGAAAAGTAATACCAATCGTTGTAAGTAAATTACAAGAAAAGATAAAAAAAGAAATAGAATCATCTACATCATTTAAAGTTAAGAAAATTAACGTAACAGTTGTAGGATCAGTAAATCAATAAGAATTAAACTAAACCCTTTGATACAAAAACCAAAGGGTTTTTTGAGGTATATAGATATGAGCAGAAAAGTTGCAAGAGAATATGCATATAAATTAATTTTTGAGTATGTTTCAACTCAAGATAAAGAACAAAACGTTACAAGAGAGATTATTTTTAAAGATCCAGAATTAACAAAGACAGATTCAGATTATATTAACGCTGTAATTGACGGTGTTAGATGTCATTATGATGATTTAATGGATATTATCTCAAGAAATGCAAAGAATTTCAGAATTGAGCGTATATTTAAGCCAGATTTAGCTGCTTTACTTTTAGCTACATTTGAAATGAATTATATGCCTGACATTCCAATGAATGTTTCAATTTCTGAAGCTGTAGAAATTGTTAAACAATATTCTACAGAAAAGTCTTATCAATTTGTAAATGGTGTTCTTGCTGGAATATACAAAGAATTAGCACCAATTAGAGGAGGCAAACAATAATGCTTATCCTAGGTAAAGAAGTATCTAAAACAACAAGATTAGAAATTGCTGAGAAAGTTAAAGAATTTGAAGCAAAATATAATAGAGTTCCATGTTTATCTGTAATTATCGTTGGTGAAGACCCAGCTTCTCAAACATATGTTAGAAATAAGGTTCTAGGCTGTGAAGAAGTTGGAATGAAATCATTAAAATATGAATTCCCAGATGGTACAAACCAAGAAGATATAGCAAATGTTATTAGAACACTTGTTGCAGATAAGAATGTTGATGGTATTTTAGTACAATTACCTTTACCAAAAGGATATGATGAAAAGTATTTATTAGATTTAATTCCAGAAACAAAAGACGTTGATGGATTCTGCGCTAATAATATTGGACTTTTAGCACTAGGAACACCAAGAACAATTTCTTGTACTCCATTTGGTGTAATGAAGCTTTTAGCTTCAACAGGTGTAGATTTAAAAGGAAAACACGCAGTAGTTGTTGGTAGATCAAATACAGTTGGTAAACCAATGGCTATGCTTTTATTAAATGCAAACTGTACAGTTACAGTATGTCATTCAAAAACAACAAACTTAGAAGAAATTTGCAAGAGTGCAGATATCTTAGTTGTTGCTATTGGTAAACCAAAATTCTTAAAAGCAAATATGGTAAAAGAGGGAGCCATTGTTATTGACGTTGGTATTAACCGTGTTGATGGCAAATTATGCGGAGATGTAGATTTTGATGAAGTAGAAAAGAAAGCTTCATTTATTACACCAGTTCCAGGCGGAGTTGGTCCAATGACAATCTCTATGCTTTTATATAATACATTAATGGCTGCTCAAGATAGGGAGAATGGCTAGTAATATTATAAAAGTTTCTGAACTTAATACAGTTATTCATAATATCTTTGTAGCAGAAGAAATGTTACATGGAATAGTAATATGCGGGGAAGTTTCCGGATTTAAAATCTCAAGGAACCACGCATATTTTGCTTTAAAGGACGAACTTGCTGCAATTTCAGTAAATGATTTCAATTACGCTTCAAAATACGTACCAAAAGAAGGCGAACAAATTTTAGTCAAAGGTTCAGTTGATTATTACGCTCCTACTGGTAAATTGAGCTTTAATGCAACATCAATTCAGCCTTATGGTGCAGGTGCACTTGCTGCGCTATTTGAAAAACTTAAGAAAGAATTAGCAGAAAAAGGTTATTTTGACGATACTCATAAAAAACCAATTCCAAAATATCCAAAAAGAGTATGCGTAATTACATCTAAAACTGGAGCAGTTATTAGAGATATCATTACAACAACTAGAAGATACAATAATGTAATTGATCTTGTTGTTAGAGATTGTAAGGTTCAAGGCCTTGGTGCAGAGGATGAACTTGTACAGGCAATTAAAGAAGTAGATGAATTAAATTTTGATGCAATTATTATTGCTCGTGGTGGTGGCTCACTTGAAGATTTAATGCCATTCAATTCAGAAAAATTAGTTTATGCAATATATGATGCAAAGACTCCAATCATATCTGCAGTAGGTCACGAAACAGATTTTACTTTATGCGATTTTGTTGCTGATGTAAGATGTGCAACACCTACAGCAGGTGCTGAACTTATAGCTTATTCTGTTGAAGATGTTAAACAATTTTTAAAAGATAGTGAACAAAGATTGTTTAAAGCTCTTAATCTAAAAATGGATAATTCTTTAAATAAACTTGTTCTACTTCAAGGAAGGCTAAAAGCGTCTTTAGATACCATTTATTCTAAAAATCGTTCTAAATTAGAGTTATTACTAGCCAAAATATCTCTGTTATCCGAAAATAGTCTTAAAAACAAAGAACTTGAGTTTCATAAACTAAGTGTGAGATTAGATGCAAATAATCCTTCTAAGATATTTACAAAAGGATATGTTTATGCAAAAGACACAAAAGGAAATAGTATAAAATCCGTATCTGATTTAAAAGTCGGAGAAGATATTAAATTAATAACAGATGGCGGCAGCGCTATAGCAAACATAAAAGAGGTAAATCATGAAATTTGAAGAATCAATGCAAGAACTTGAAAAGATTGTAGATCAAATGGAAAGAGGTAATCTTTCTATTGACGAGTCATTAAAGAAATTCTCAGAAGGAATTGAACTTTGCAAAGCTTGTGCTAAAGAATTAGACGAAGCTAAGGGTAAGGTTACTATTTTGCAAAAGCAAATGACACAACTTGTTGAACAACCATTTGAAGAGGAAAAATAATGGAACTAATTGAAGAATTTAAAACAAGATTTGATATTGATTTAAAAAAATACTTAGATTCTATTCAATCTGAAGATGTAGTTTCTGAAGCATTTAAGTATTCAATTCTAAATGGCGGAAAGAGAGTTAGACCAACTCTTGTATTTTTAGGTGCCATTGCAAATGCTCCAAAAAGAACAGGATTTGATGAAATCTATGAAAAAGTTAGAGATTTAGCAATTGGTATTGAATTAATCCATTCATACTCTCTTGTTCATGATGATTTACCTTGTATGGATAACGATATGCTAAGAAGAGGTCAACCAACAACTCACGCTAAATACGGAGCTGGTATGGCAACTATTACTGGCGATGCAATGTTAAATGGAGCTGCAGAAAAGATGCTTTGCGGGCTAAATTCATTAGAATCTGTATATGATTATAGAGCTCAAGTTGAAGCTGTAAGATATATCTTAGATTGTTCAGGAATTTATGGAATGGTAGGTGGCCAAGCTATAGATATTCAAAATAAGGAATTAACTCTAAGAGAAACAATTCAGATGTATAAAATGAAAACATCAGCACTACTTAGAGCTGCGCTTGTTGCTGGTGCTATTAGATTTGAAGCAAGTGAATATGTTATTAAATCATTTGAAGATTATGCAGATAATTTTGGATTATTGTTCCAAGTTGTAGACGATATCTTAGATAAGACTTCAACAAAAGAAGTTCTTGGTAAAGACGTTAAAAAGGATGCAGAGAATAATAAAGCTACATACGTAGATTTAGTTGGTGGCATTGAAAATGCTAAGGTAAACTGCCAAATGTTCGCTCAAAGAGCTATAAATGCCATAAAACTTATAGAGCATAGAATATCTCATGCGGATGTATTCTATGATTTTATAAATAAGATGCTTACAAGAGAAAAATAGTTGTCAAAGTATTTAATTAGACTATAATTAATATACACGAGTAAAGGAGATTTTGGATTATGTCATTACTTGAAAATATTAATTCACCAAAAGATCTTAAGAATTTAAATATTGAAGAGTTAAACCAATTAGCTCAAGAACTTCGTGATGTTATTATTGAAACTGTTTTTAAAAATGGTGGCCATTTAGCTTCAAATTTAGGTGTAGTTGAATTAACTATTGCTATTGAATACGTATTTAACTTACCAAAAGACAAATTAATATTTGATGTTGGACACCAATGTTATACTCATAAATTACTTACAGGAAGATATAAAGAATTCCCAACACTTAGAAAAACAGGTGGTATATCTGGATTCCCAAGAAGAGATGAATCAATATATGATGTGGCTTCAACAGGTCACGCTTCAACTGCGTTATCTATTGCATGCGGTCTTGTTCGTGCAAATGTTGGAGGAGAGATAATCTCACTTATTGGCGATGGTTCGCTAACAGGTGGACTTGCTTATGAGGCTTTAAATGATTTATCTACGATAAATAGAAAGCAAATTATTATCTTAAATGATAACGATATGTCTATATCTAAAACTGTAAGTTCAATCTCAAGAAACTTAAACGGATTACATTCTCAAACAACATTTACAGAATATGGTCTAGATTACTTAGGTAATATTAATGGTCATAATATTGAAGAATTAA
>DFIJ01000057.1 GCA_002372775.1 Christensenella sp. UBA3700 | reverse complement strand
TTTATTTTGTTTTATTTTATTAAGTACATCTATTCTTTCATAAGGTAAGTCTTTACTTTCAACTAAATAGTCATATGATGCTATTTCTCTCTTTGGAAAGAATTCTACATTATCATAGAAATACTTTAAATCTTTAACGATTCTTCTTGCTTGTAACTCATTATAAGTTACAATACAACAACTGCTATTTAATGAATCTTTTAAGCTTGCGATAAACTGAATCTCGCCCACGTCAGATAGACCCGATATAGATACCGGGCCCTTTTTATTTTTTATATTTGATACAACTTCAATAAATTTTTGACTCTCTTCTAAGTCTTTACAAAGTTCATTCATTTTTTTCACCTCTATTTAGAGCTTTTATATTGCTCTAATGCTTTAGCAATTTGGTCAGGACATGAAGTATCTTTAAAACCACATTCAATTCCTTTTAGTTTAGATATTACTTCATCAATATGCATACCAACTACTAAGCTAGATATTCCTTTTAGATTTCCATCGCAACCATTAATAACTTTTAAGCTCTTAACGATATCATCTTCTATATCAAATATCATTTCACTAGAGCATACACCTTCTGGTTTATACGTATACTTCATATTATTCCTCCAAATAAAAATAATACATATATAATACCAAAAAAATGTTCTGTAGTCAAGTTATCCATTACATTATAGAGCAAGAATGCCACTGCCGCGATAACCGCAGCAGTGGCATTCTCAAAGTGGAAATCCTCACGCCATAAACGCGCATCCGCCGGTAGAAGACTTTTCATCCTCAGCAAGACCTGCAACGCGCTTAGCCATCTCCTGGTATGCCTCTGCGACATCACCCATGTCCTTGCGGAAACGGTCTTTGTCCAAAGACATTCCAGTCTTAGCATCCAGGATTCTGCATGTGTCGGGCGAGATTTCGTCGATGACGACGATCTGCCCATTCGGAAGTCTGCCGAACTCAATCTTGAAATCGATCAGCTCGCCGTCGCACTCAGCAAAGAAATCACGGATAGTGAGAGCAACCTGTTCAGTCAGGTACTCAATGTATCCAAGCTCACGCTTTGTGAGAATTCCAAGTGCAACGATAGCATCATTCGGAATTACGGGGTCGCCAGCGTTGTCGCTCTTGTAGGTGTACTCAACGTACACCCCATCAAACTCGAGCATATTCTCACACTCGTAGCGCTTCACATAGCTTCCAGTTGCCTTGAATCTTCCGATGACTTCAAGCAGAATAGGCTCCGCCTTCAGCACGATCTTCGACGCAGCATTGGATCCAGGACCGACATAGTGAGTCGGGATTCCCTTCTCCTCAAGCTGAGAAAAGATTGCCATGCTGATGAGATTGTTCGCCTCTCCCTTACCAGCGATAACATCCGTCTTAGCACCATTGCCAGCACTAATTCTGTCGGATGCTTCCAGCTCGAGGAAGCGAGGATCGTTGGTAGCCCAGACGTTATTAGCTTTGCCCTTGTGGAGCAGCTCCGTCCGTTCAATTCCAACAGGTTTTACCTTCATGGTAAGCACCTCCAATTATTATTTACAGGTATTACCTGCATGGCATGTATTTTATCATATTTTAGTTGCATTTGCAACATTTGATAAAAAAAGCTATATTACTTATTGTAATATAGCTTTACTTTATTATTATTATATACAAGTATATGAAATTATTTTACGTAGTCATCTATAATTTTATCATCAAATATTCTTGAATTACCTTCAAATGTTATATAATTAAAGCTGTTATATTGTGTACTATTGAATCTAGTTTTGTAGGTTTCTTCACTAACTTCTTCACCATCAATTGTGTATTTATATGTATCAGAATAATCAATATCACCCTCTTTATATGGTGCACCGAATTCCAATTTTAATTCAAACTTTCCATTTGACAAATCATAAAATTTTGTTGATGTATAACCTTTCATTGTACGCTCTGCTTTAACAATGTGATGATCAATGTCAACAGATAAATCATAAGGATGTTTTTCTATTTCTAATTTTTCAAAAACGGCCTGTCCATCTTCATATCTAACAACAAAATCTGTTGTCATAGCTACATCTTGTGATTTGTCTGTAACCCTAATTAAATAAACATTATCTGCTACTTTTATAAATTTAGCATCTGATTCAATATCTATACCATTCTTAGCCATAAACCTTCTTTCTTTTAATGCTTCAGCTATTACTTTAGCAACTTCGTCATTGCCTTTATCTGTTGTCTTCTTATCTTCCTTCTCCTTATCTTCCTTCTCCTTATTGTCGTCCTTAGTTTCAGCAGTCTCATTTATAACTGTATTCGATTTGTTTGTTGTTGCATTTGCAACATCATTATTTTTGTCTTTGTTGTTAATAACTTTATCCACAAAAATAAATGTAATCAAACCAACAATCAACAAAGCCATGCAAAGAATTAAAATTTTTACACCTTTTTTCATAAACAACATCTCCTTTTACTTAATTTTTACCATGTTATTTTTGTTCATCTATCTGTTAGACTACTAAAAAATAAATTTGGTTCTCAATACAAAAAAA
>DFIJ01000047.1 GCA_002372775.1 Christensenella sp. UBA3700 | reverse complement strand
GTGCATGTTGTTAGATGTTTTGAAGATGAAAACATTACTCACGTTGATGGTTCTGTAGATCCACTAAGAGATATTGAAACAATTGAACTTGAACTTATCTTTGCAGATATGGATGCTGTAGATAAGAGAGCCGCTCGTGCTAGAAATGCAGCAAAGAGTGGAGATAAGAAGTATTTAGTAGAAGCTGAACTTATGGATTCTATTAAAGCTCAACTTGAAGCAGGTGTTCCTGTTAGATTAATGAAGCTTTCTGATGAAGAAAAGGAAACAATTAAAGATATGTGCCTTTTAACAGAAAAGCCAGTAATCTATGCAGCTAATATCTCAGATAAGGAAATTGGACAACCTGATTCAAAGCACGTCCTTGCAGTAAAGAAATATGCTCAAGAGCATGATGCTACAACAATTGTTCTATGTGCAAAGATAGAAGAAGAATTAGCAGGACTTGATCCAGAAGAAAAAGAAATGTTCAGACAAGAATTAGGAATAGATAAGTCGGGCTTAGATAAGCTTGTTTCTGCTTGCTATACTCTTCTTGGTTTAATTAGTTATTTAACAGCAGGAGAAAAAGAAACAAGAGCTTGGACAATCACAAAGGGAACAAAAGCTCCACAAGCTGCTGGTAAGATTCATACAGACTTCGAAAAAGGCTTTATTAGAGCAGAAGTTGTTGATTGGCAAACTCTATTAGAATGCGGTTCTTTCAACGCTGCTAAGGAAAAAGGTAAAGTTAGAAGCGAAGGAAAAGATTATGTAATAAAGGATGGAGACGTAGTATTATTCCGTTTCAATGTGTAATTATGGATTATAAGAAAAAGATTAGTGAATTAGTTAGCATAGAAGGTTTTTCTCAAAGTGATATCTTTGAATTAATAGCTTTACCAAAGGATACAAGCTTAGGCGATTATTGTATTCCTTGCTTTAAGTTTGCAAAGGCTTTAAGAAAAGCTCCAGTTATAATCGCACAAGATTTAGCAAATGCTGTTAAAGATAAATGCGATTTTGCTGAAGTTGAAGCAGTTGCTGGATATTTAAATTTCAAGTTAGATAGAATGCAAGTTGCTAAGCAAACTTTAGAAGATATCATGACTCAAAAAGAGAAATATGGTTCATCAGATTTAGGCAAAGACAAGACTATATGTATCGACTTTTCTTCTGTAAATATTGCTAAACCTTTCCATATGGGACATATGTTAAATACCTCAATTGGTAGTGCCTTATACAAACTATATAAGGTTCTTGGATACAATGTTGTAGGTATTAACCACCTAGGAGATTGGGGCACACAATTTGGTAAATTAATTGTTGCTTACAAGATGTGGGGAGATAAGAAGGATATTGAAGAAAGAGGTGTTAGAGGCCTTTTAGATATCTATGTTAAATTCCATAAAGAGGCTGAAGAAAAGCCAGAACTTGAAGATGAAGCAAGAGCTTGGTTTAAGAAGATTGAAGATGGTAACAAGGAAGCTTTAGATTTATTCTACTGGTTTAAAGAAATTACAATGAAGGAAGTAGACAAGATTTATAAGAGATTAGATGTTACTTTCGATAGTTATAACGGCGAGAGCTTCTATAACGACAAGATGCAACCGGTATTAGATGAATTAAAAGCTAAAGGTCTTTTAGTTGAATCTGAAGGTGCTCAAGTTGTTAAATTCGATAACGACGAAATGCCACCATCACTACTTGTTAGATCTGATGGTGCTACATTATATGCAACTCGTGATATGGCAGCAGCTTTCTATAGAAAGAATACTTATGATTTCTATAAGTGTTTATATGTTGTTGCTTACCAACAAGACTTACATTTCAAACAATTATTCAAGACAATTGAAATGATGGGTTATGATTGGGCAAAAGACATGGTTCACGTTGCTCATGGCATGGTTTCTTTAGAGGATGGTTCAATGTCTACAAGAGGCGGACACGTTGTATTCCTTGAAGATGTTTTAAATACAACAGTATCTAAGGCATTAAAAGTTATTGAAGAGAAGAATCCAAATCTAGAGAATAAAGCTGAAGTTGCAGAACAAGTTGGTGTTGGAGCTGTTATTTTCGCTATGTTATATAATAGCAGAATTAAAGATATTACATTCAGCTACGATAAGGTATTAAGTTTTGAAGGTGAAACTGGACCTTATATACAATATACATACGCTAGATGTAACTCACTTTTAGAAAAGTGTGGAGATGTTGTTGGTGATATCGATTATTCTGGTATAGATAATGATTCAGCAGCCGAAGTTATTAGAACTCTTGGTAAATACCAAGATACATTAATCGATGCTGCTAATAAGTATGAACCTTGTTTAATTTCAAGATATGCAATTAACCTTGCTCAAGAATTCAATAAATTCTATTTTGATTGCAATATTGCTAATGCTGAACAACCAATTAAGAATGCAAGATTATTGTTAACAAAAGCAGTTAAACAAGTTATCGCAAACGCATTAAAGATTCTTGGAATGGCTACACCAAACAAGATGTAAAAAATGCATGCAGTGTTATTAAGTTGACTTTTTTGGGCTAATTTAATAATATAAGTATACAAATTATAAAGGCTATAACTTAATAAGAGTAGTTTTTTAAGAGTTAGAAAGAGAGAATGGTCACCGGCTGAAAGCCATTTTAACAAATAGAAAATGAAGTGCGATTAGGTTGCCCACAAAGGAAATGTTGTGCGTAGGGCTGCGTTAAAGTCATAAATGAGGGATAGAAATATCCGAAGTCAAAGTGGAACCACGAGTCATCGTCTTTGAAAAGATGGTGACTCTATTTTTTTACTGTGTAGGAGAAGTAAAATGGGAAAGATAGCAATGGATTTAGATTTTGCAATGAAGAAAGACCCTGCTGCAAGAAGTAAGGCAGAAGTTTTCTTCACATATGGTGGATTCAAAGCTTTGTTTAGATATAGAATTTCGCACTGGTTCTATACTCACAATATGAAAACAATAGCTACACTTATATCTGCAGGATCAAGAAGAAAATATGGCGTAGATATTCACCCAGCAGCACAAATAGCTGGTGGTGTATTTATTGACCATGCTGTTGGCGTTGTAATTGGTGAAACAACGGTTATTGGTACAAACGTTCTTTTATACCAAGGTGTAACTTTAGGTGGTACAGGTAAAGAAGAAGGCAAACGTCACCCAACAATTGAAGATAATGTTATGATTTCTGCTGGAGCTAAAGTTCTTGGCAATATTACAATTGGCCATGATACAAAGATTGGTGCAGGATCAGTCGTACTTAAGGATATCCCACCACATTGTACTGTTGTTGGCGTTCCAGGAAAGATAGTAAAAATGGATAGTGCAAGAATTGAAGATGTTGATCAACAACTTCCAGACCCAGTTCTTGAAGAATTTGCAAGAATAAATAAAAGATTAGATGCAATTGAAAAGCAACTTGGAATTCATGCTTGCAAGTATTCAATTGTAATGGACAATGAGCAAGCCCAAGAGGAGGATAAAAAATAATGTTAAAGATTTATAACACATTATCTAGAACTAAGGAAGAATTTAAACCATTAGATGAAAAATGCGTTCGTATGTATAGCTGTGGACCTACAGTTTACAACTATGCTCATATTGGAAATATGAGAACATATGTATTCATGGATATTTTCAGAAGAATTCTTAAATATGATGGATATAAGATTAAAGGCGTAATGAATATTACAGACGTTGGTCACTTATTAAGCGATGGTGACGATGGTGAAGATAAGATGGAGAAAGCTTCTAGAGAACAAAAGAAGACTCCTATGGAAATTGCTGAATTCTATACAAAGGTTTTCTTTGAAGATTTAGCTAAATTAAATATTGGTAGACCAGAAATTATTGCTAAAGCTACTGATCATATCGAAGATATGGAAAAGTATGTTCAAGCATTAGTTGAAAAGGGATATGGATACGAAATTGATGATGGTATCTATTTCGATATTTCTAAGTTCCCAGAATATGGTAAGTTATCTAGATTAAATCTAGAAGATCAACAAGCTGGTGCGAGAGTTGAAGTTAATAGCCAAAAGAAAGGTCCATATGATTTCGCTCTTTGGAAGAAGGCTGAACCAAATCATATCATGCAATGGCCAAGCCCATGGGGTATGGGATATCCAGGTTGGCATATTGAATGTTCAACAATGTCTAGAAAGTATTTAGGAGATGTTTTCGATATTCATACAGGTGGTGTAGATCATATTCCAGTTCACCACGAAAATGAAATCGCACAAAGCGAAGCTTTAGTTGGCAAAAAGACTGTTAATTACTGGGTTCACGGGGAATTCATGTTAGTTAATAATGGTAAGATGTCAAAGAGCTTAGGAAACACATATACAATATCTCAATTAAATGATATGGGATATGCTCCTGTTATCTTTAGATATTTCTGCTTAAATGCACATTATAGAAAGAAATTAAACTTCACATTTGATGGTATGGATGCAGCAAAGGTTTCTTATGCAAGATTATTATCTTCTTTATATCAACATAAGATGTCTCAACAAGCTACAGCTCCAGAAGTTATTGAGAAGTATAAGAAAGATTTTGAAGATGCTATTAACGATGATTTAAATGTACCTCTAGCATTAGGCGTATTATGGTCAATGTTAAAAGAGCCTAAGAGTAAGGATATCTTTAATTTAGCATTAGAATTTGATAAAGTTCTTGGATTAAATCTAAAGGATGCTAAAGAAGATTTAGCAGAAGCTAACAAGGATATTCCAGAAGATATCTTAGCTTTAGCAGAAGAAAGACTTCAAGCAAAGAAGAATAAAGATTATGCAAAGGCTGATGCTTTAAGAAATGAAGTTAAAGAAAAAGGCTATAGCATTTTAGATAGCAAAGACGGTTATAAGGTAGTTAAAGACTAATGGCAACATTATATTTAGTAGGAACACCGATAGGTAATCTTGGCGATATAACTCTAAGAGCAATTGAAACATTAAAGAATGTTGATGTTATTGCATGCGAGGATACAAGGCATTCTATGGGACTACTAAATTACTACGATATTAAAAAGCCTTTAATTGCTTGTCATAAATTCAACGAAAGAGATTCTATTGAGAAGATAGCATCTCTTTTAGATGAAGGAAAAGATGTGGCATTAATAACAGATGCAGGCATGCCTGCCATCTCAGATCCAGGCGCAATTTTAGTCGATGGATTAAAAAATAGAGGATATAATATCGCAGTTATCCCAGGCCCAACTGCGTTAACAAGTGCAGTGGCTTTAAGTGGAATTTTAAATCCTGTTTTCACTTTTATAGGTTTTATGCCACCTAAGAAGAAAGAAAAAGATGAACTAGTTGTCCCATTTAAGAACATTCAAACAAATCTTATTTTCTATTCTTCTCCATATGATATTAATAAGGATACAGAATATTTATATAAGACTTTAGGTAATAGAGAGTTCTATGTAGTTAAGGAAATTACAAAGATTCATGAGAGTTCTATTAAATACCAATTAGAGGATTTCCATATTGATGATCCTAAAGGTGAATATGTTCTAATCGTATGTCCAGGTGAGAAGGTAGAGGAAAAACCACAAGGTTCCATCGAAGAGCAACTAAGAAACCTTTTAGATAATGGGGTAGATAAGAAAGAAGCTATAAAGCAAGTTTCTAAAAACAATAAGATTCCAAAAGACGAAGTGTATAAAATAGCAATTAATTTATAAT
>DFIJ01000170.1:3917-10554 GCA_002372775.1 Christensenella sp. UBA3700 | reverse complement strand
CAAACATAGGAATTAATAATGCAATGATTTGGTTAGCCTTATCCTTAAGGCTTCCCTCACTAAAGTCTACACCTCTAGATGCTTGAGCATTCATAATCTTTTTACTTTCAATCATTAAAGTAGGAATAAATCTTAAAGTTAAGGATATTAGCATAGCGAATACACCAACCTTAATCTTTAATAATTTTAATGGAGATAATACAGATTCAATACCATTATTAATCTCAGTAGACATTGTAGATAATGTTAATAAAGATGTAATACCTACCATTAAAATAATACGTATAAAGATAAAGCTTGCTTTAAACACACCTGCTTGATATACCTTAAATTCAAAATCATTAAAGTTTAATATGAAATTCCAATGAAAGGCTTCAAATGGATTTGTCCATAAAGCCATAAATATAATAAAACAGATTACTAGGAAATAAGCCATTTTAAACTTAATATATTTACTAGTAAAAATAAATACTAATAATGAACCAACAATAATCAAAATTTGGAATAAACCAATTTGCATAGGGAAAACATAAAGTGGTGCTTCATCCTCTGGTACTGTATAGATTAGCTGTAATACAACAGTAAACAATAATAAGAACACAACAGGTTTAATTCCCTTAATTACTTTCATTATTGGAATTCTTGTTGTTAAAAACATTAAGATAAATAATCCTAATGCCATTAACATCATATATAATCCCATTAATGTATTTGAAGGTATGATAAACAATAATACTATTAATACTACAGTGGCAATAATCTTTAATCTAGGATCTAACTTATAAATCCATGATTTACCAGGGTAATATTGACCAAATACGATATTATCCATTATTCGATACCTCCTTTAGCTTTTCAATTAAATCTTCTAAAGTATAGGTATTATAATCAATGGAATATCCAAGCTTTTCATTTAAATAATCAATTAATTGTAACACATTTGGTTTTACTAAATGATTCTCATTATATAGATTTGTTTTAAATAAATCTTCTTTATTACCATCATAATTAATATAGGATTCATTTAAAACAACTACACGAGTTGCATATTGGTAAACAATATCCATATCATGAGTAATCAATATAATTGTCTTTCCTGTTTGTTTATGAATATTATAGAATAATTCCATAATATCCTTAGCACCCTTAGGATCTAAGCCTCGAGTAGGCTCATCTAATAAAAGAATATCTGGATCATAAGATAATATACCTGCGATAGCAGCCTTTCTCATTTGACCACCAGATAAATTAAACGGAGATTTATTTAAAATCTTCTCAATACCTAAAAGCTTAGCAACTTCTTTGGCTTTAGCCTCTGCTTCTTCCTTTGTAAATCCGAAGTTTAGTGGAGCAAACATAATATCCTTTAATACAGTTTCCTCAAATAATTGATATTCTGGGAATTGGAATACAAAGCCTACTCTTTTTCTAACACTCTTAAGCTTAGGGTTTTTATTCTTTTTTGGAGTAATGATGTCATCAAAGATTTGAACAGTTCCCTTTGTAGGTAACATTAAAGCATTCATATGCTGCATTAATGTTGACTTTCCACTACCTGTTTTACCTACAATCGCAATAAATTCATTCTTTTCATTAATATCTAAATTAATGTTTTCAAGTGCGATTGTATATTCTTTTCTTTTAACACCAGGATAATAATGATCTACATTTTTGAACGATATTCCCATAATGCATCCATTAGCTCCTTGTTATTATTAAGCTCTGTCTTAGATACCTCATAAATTGCCTTAAGGGAAAAAGGCATATCCAAATTACTTGATAATAAGATATCTCTTTCTTCAAATATATCTTCAGGCTTACCTTCTTTAATTAGGTGTCCTTCTTTCATCACTAAAATATGATCTGATTTTAATGCTAAATTTAAATCATGTGTAATTGTAATAATCGTCTTATTATATTTTGTGTGAAGCTCTTCAATTAAAGCAATAATCTCTTCAGTACCCTCAGGGTCTAGCATAGATGTAGCCTCATCTAAAATAACAATATCACAATTCATTGCAAGAATACCCGCAATCGCAACTCTTTGCTTCTGCCCACCAGATAATGTTTCTGGTTCTCTAGATAGGTATTCTTCCATATCTACAAGCTTTGTATATTTATGAATTAATTCTAGCATTTCACTTCTTGGTACTTGCTTATTCTCAAGACCAAAAGCAATATCATATAAAACATTATATCCAACAAATTGGTTATCAGGATTTTGAAATACGATACCGACTTTATGTCTAATATCATTAATTGTCTTTTCTTCAAGCTTTACTCCATCATATAGGATTTCACCAGCTTGAGGTTCAATTAATCCAACTAATAATTTCGCGATCGTAGATTTACCTGAGCCATTATGACCAATAATGGATAACCACTCATGATCAGCAACGGAAAAAGACACGTCCTTTACGGCGCGATCTTTTGTATTATATGAAAATTTAACATTTTTGAATTCTATCATATGAATACCCCTCACTAATCAAAACAAATAATAACACAAAACCCTAATAAAGTAAAACACAAAGCCTTTACATAAAGTAAAAAAAATAGCCGATATTTGATATCGACTAAATTAAATCTAATTGGAGCCACAGAACGGAATCGAACCGTCATCATCTGAATGGCAATCAGATGTACTAACCGTTGTACTACTGCGGCAATTTCAACGTGCATTTCAATTATATCAAATATATTTTGCTTGTCAACTAAAATTTTATTAATTTTTTACTTTTTTTAGGAATAGAAAAAACCATAGCACTCCTATGATTAGAAGTGCTATGGCCTATGAAAGGAAATATGTCCGTAAAATTTCTAGTAATTAAATGATGAACAAGTATACTTATACCAACCACCGCTAATTCTAAAGCCTGTAGTTGAATCATTAATTTCAAGATCTACTGTTTGCTTACCATTTCCATTAGAGAAAATTACTCTATCATATAAATCTAGGTCTACTGTAATTGAGTATACCTTATAACCATTACTACTATTGCCTACATATGTAGCTTGAATTCCTGGCCAACCTGATGCAGCAACTTGAGTTTGATTATTCCATAAGTATACATATACATTTGACCAATTATAGTTGTTTTCAAAATAGATTGTAATTTCATGTGATTCCTTCATTTGGAAATCATATGCATCTCCATTAAATGTGAAGCCTGTAGTTTGTGCAGTTAATGCTAGATTTGCAGTTTGTCTACCACTACCATTAGTGAAGATAATGTAATCATACTTTGATAAATCTACATCATATGAATATGCATTATGACCATTTGTATCTTGACCTAAAGAAGTTGCTTGTACGCCTGGCCAGTTACTATTATTTTCATAAGTAGTTGAATTCCAGCAATATGCATAAACATTTGACCAATTCTCACCATTCTCAAAATCAACTGTAATTACATTTAGCTCTGGGTTTGGATCTGGATTAGGGTTTGGATTTGGATCTGGTGCAACATATGCAGTAAAGTCATATGCATCACCATTAAATGTAAAGCCCTTAGTATTTTCAGTTAATACTAAATCCTTAGTTTGGTTACCTGTACCATTTGTAAAGATAATACAATCATATACAGTTAAATCTACATCATATGAATATGCGTTATGACCATTTGCATCTTGACCTAAAGAAGTTGCTTGTACGCCTGGCCAGTTACTATTATTTTCATAAGTAGTTGAATTCCAGCAATATGCATAAACATTTGACCAATTCTCACCATTCTCAAAATCAACTGTGATTACATTTGGCTCTGGAGTTGGATCTGGATCTGGAGTTGGATTTGGATCTGGGTTTGGATCAACATATGCTTCAAATGCAAATTCAGTTACTGTTAATTTTGCATTTTGATTACCAGTAATCTTATATTCTCTAGATTGAGTAACTTCAATATCAACAGTTTGGTCGTTACCATTATTGAAGATTACATGATCATATCGATCTAAATCGAAATCACATACATAGCATGTATTTCCATCTTTATCCATTACTGTAGTATTTAATGCTACACCTGGCCAAGAAGAATTCTTAGCACCTGTTGTATCATTCCAGCAGTATGCATTAACTGTAGACCAGTTATTGTTATTTTGGAAATATAATGGAGCAGTTCCCATAGATTGGACTCTTGTATATTCATAAGTCTTAGAAATAGATGTTCCATCAATACCATAAACATCTACTACTACAGTTACTGTTTGTCCTTCATCAATATTTGCAACATTAACAACTGTTGAAGATGTATTAGAAGCAACAGACTTACCATCAACCTTAATAGATACTGCAGCTGCATTTCTAAACTTATAAGTTACAGCTAAGCTATCAGTCTTAATAGTTCCGCTTTCTAATGAAGCTTGAATAGATGGACCATTTACTGGAGCTGCATTATAGATTACTGCAATACCAGAAGCGCCTACTGTACCAGTAATTCTACCGTTGTTAACAACGAATGTATTACCAGTTACTGCATCTGTATATGTACCATTTGCTAAATGAGATACACCAACGCTACAGTTTCCACTATTACCAACTAGAACAATACCATTATTAGATGATACATTACCAGTATATCTTTCAACACAAGTATATCCACCATCCATGTAGCAGTTCTCGTTTGCATTTTCTCTAGCGTAGTAGTTATGGAACTTATTAACAGCACCAACACAGTCATAGCTCCAACCATTTAAACAAGCAACTTGTCCTAAATAAGAAGTTTCATAATCTTCAAATCTTGCACAATATAATGTAGCGAAATCCTTTCTAGCACCTAAGATTGCATAGGATTTATTAATAATTTCTTCACTCTTATTATGAGTATCTTGAGTACCCATATAGTTATCATGAGATTCAGCCCATGTTACCATATGTGTTCTATAGTTCTCATAATTCTCATCATCTGCATAATTAAATGAAGAGAATCCACTACCACCATTTTCTACAATATTGTGGCCCATACCAGAATCTGTAATATTAACACCACAATTTGTATACCATGATAGCTTTCTACCAATACCTTGACGGTTTAAAATTTCACCATAGCAATATAAATCCTTGCCCTTAGCGCTAGCTGCTGCTTCAGCTCTACCAATAACTGTAGGCCAGAAGTTAGATGAAATTTGATCATATGGAGTTTCGATATGCTTTGCAGCATCGAATCTAAATCCATCTACACCATAACCAATTAATTCTTCTAGATAATCAGCTACTGCATCTTGTACTACAGGATCTGAAGTATCTAGGTCCATCATACCAATATTACCTTGAGTAATGTTACCAGGTTGGTCATTATCTTGAATAGAATATGGATGGAACTTTAATGTATCCTTATAATAATATGTATCAATTACTGGAGTAGTTGAAGCCTTAGGGTCACCAGCATCTGCTTGACCTCCACCATATGCCCAATACTTACCTGTATATGGAATATATCCGCCTTCACTATAAGGCTTATCCATACCAGCAATTTCCCATTCATAATAATATGCTCTTTCACAAAGTGAATCAGCAACCCATTGGTTACCTAAATGGTTGGCGACAACATCTACCAAAACCTTTACACCATATTGATGTGCCATAGCTACCATCTGTTCGAATTCCTCAGGTGTACCTAAAGCATTGTCTCCCGTATCATCAATAGTGAAGGCTGCAGGCTGGTAATAAGCCCACCACATGCCTTTTGCAGTTCTTGGATTTCCTTCTCCATCATCTACAGTTTGTTCCTTACAAACTTGAACTGGAGATGTTTGAATTGCCGTAAATCCTTGAGATGCAATCTTTGGAATGTATTGCATAATCTCATTGTAAGACCAACAGAAGCATTGTAGAATCTGTCCATCCTGAACTGTATCCGCAAAGGCAGATGAATTTGCCCCATAAGAATTTAAGGCACCACTCGCACTAGTCACTAAAAGAGGCTCTTCTGCTTTGGTTTGTGATACCACAATACCAGTGCCAATTAAGCCTGCTGTACCTAATACAAGTGATGCCTTTAAAATAAATTTTCGTTTTATCATAGTTTTCTCTCCTCCTCGCTAAAAATATAAAAACTAATTTTGAAACGACAAATTAAAACACCTGATTAGAGTATAGCATTTACGAAAATATTTTCAAAATTTACGCATTTCTACGAAATTGAGTCAAATTATTTTCTGATATTTTTGATAACTTTTTCGAAGTAAGGAAAATTGTTCTTTCGTGAAGGACACAAGTGTGTCTCTATGTGCAGTTTTTGTCTTTAAATAACAAAACTAAATTTTCGTTATTTTCGGACTTCGAAAAATTTACTTGTTTTAAAACGAATTTTCTTCAAATGAAAGCGTTTTACAGAATAATTGAAAGCGTTTCCTTCGAGAATTTCCGAAAATCGAGAAATAATTGACACGCTTAAAGCCTTAAGCGTTTTTAAGTAAAAAGAAAAAGACGAGACCAATCGAGACTGCTGAAAAAGTCTCTGTGAATTAGAGGTATGGAAACATATCTCTTTTTCTTTTTTTGACATTTTTTGTCATTTTACAAGTTTTTATATTATATCTATGATATAATATAAACATAGAAATGAGTGATGAAAATGATTAAACAAGAATCTTTAGTATTAAGTCCATACATAGCTTTATACGATATTATTATTCCAAA
>DFIJ01000170.1:3584-3844 GCA_002372775.1 Christensenella sp. UBA3700 | reverse complement strand
GGACTTTTCTTTTGTTGATGATATGATAAAAGATATGTATACATTAGATAATGGTAGACCAGGCTATAGACCTCAAGTTATGTTTAAGTATTTAATGTTAAAGAGAATGTATGAATTATCTGATAGAGATGTTGTTAAACATGCTATGACAGATATGGCATATAAGTATTTCTTGGGACTTGCTCCTGAAGATCCTGTTATAGATGCCTCATCACTAACCAAATTTAGAAAGCTTAGAATGAAAGATGAATCTATTATGG
>DFIJ01000170.1:0-3524 GCA_002372775.1 Christensenella sp. UBA3700 | reverse complement strand
CTTATTTCTAAATCAGTTGAAATAGCTATAAATAATGGAATTAAATTATCTAAAACTTTAATTGTTGATTCTACTCACAGTGAGGCTAAATATAATGCTAAAAGTGCTAGAGAATACTTACTTGAAGTTTGTAAGAATTTAAGAAAGAAAGTATATGATGTGGATGAATCATACACTGAAAAGATGCCTATAAAATTAACCCAATCTCAAGTTGGTTTATACGAAAATGTAATAGAATATTGCCAAAAAGTTATTAACACTATTAAAACTGATGAAAACCTAGTTGCCAGACCAAATATTGCAGAAAATATTAATTTGCTTCAAGAGACAATTGATGATACTAATGAAGAATTATTATTATCTAAAGATGAAGATGCTAGAGTTGGACATAAAACTGCAGATTCTTCATACTTCGGGTATAAAACTCATATTGCTATGACTCCAGAAAGAATAATAACTGCTGCTACTGTAACATCAGGTGAAAAGCCAGATGGTAAAGAATTACAAACTTTAGTAGATAAAATGGAATCTAATGGCGTTATGGTTGAAGCTATAGTTGGTGATGGAGCTTATTCAGAAAAAGATAATATCAAATATGCTAACGATAATAATATTAAGTTAGTATCTAAATTAAATAATTGTGTTAGTGGGAATAATAAATTAAGAAAAACTAATTTAGAATTTTATTATAATAAAGACGCTAAGATGTATGTATGTCCTAATGGGGAAATGGCTATTAAAAAAGCTAATCATGGTAAAAAGAAAATCCATGGAGAAAATGAGCCTTTATATGTGACATATTTCTTTGATACCAACAAATGTAAAGTTTGCCCATTAAAAGATAAATGTGGATTCAAAGATAATCAAAATACTAAATCATATAGTGTGAAAATAAAGATGGCTGATATACATCAAGAACATAAGAATAAACAAGAAACACAAGAGTATATTGAACTTGCTAAAGAAAGATATAAGATTGAAGCTAAAAATGCCGAACTTAAAAATGAACACGGCTATGCTCATGCTTCTTACGCAGGTATACATGGTATGACTCTTCAAGCAGGTGTTTCGATTTTTGTCGTGAACTTAAAGAGGGTACTACGCCTTAAAAATGGAAAAGAAGTTAAATAATTGAAAGGTATCCCTTCGTTTTTAAATTAATATAATAAAAAAATGAAGAAATTATGACTTTTAAATCATAAAATCTTCATTTTTATTTTGACATCTATTTTAACTGCGAAAAACACATACCATTTTCAGCAGTCTCGACCAATCTCGTCTTATACTTTTATAACTTTAATTCAACAAAGGATAAATAATTTTCTGCTTTTTTAGTTAAAACCTGTAAATTAAAATAAGCTAATATTTCTCGATATAATGCTTCTCCTTCTAATTCATATTCTCTAAACAGAATAATCATTTCTTGATATGGGATATCATAAATCAATCTTTCACTATTTACTCTAAAAGCATCCATATCAAAGATACCAGAAGCTGGCCATAATACTGTTTCAAATAAATTATCTGTTTCGATTACATGTAAATCAGCTAATATCTCATTAATAATATCTAAAGCCTTTTGACTAATCTTAGCTACGCCAAAGGCTTCTCTTAATCTTGCTTTTAAAGTATTTAATGTTACAGGAGCTTCTACTTCTATTACATTCTTAATATTTTGTTTTAGATCATTATATGTTTTTTGATTTCCTTCATATAGACTATCTAATGTTAAAGGTATTAAATTGTTGAATCGCTTGTATTGTACTTGTTTCATTTGAAACCTCCTATTTATCTTATTATATTCTAAAGAAGAAAGAAAAAGCAATAGAATTATCTATTGCCTAATCTTTATATAATTGAAATAATAAATAAAATTCCTATACCCATTAAAATTCCAAATAATGAGAAGATTAAAGAAGGTATAGCAAATCCTTTCATTCTTTGTCTTTCAAAGCCTTCAATTTTTGCCTTTTTATGCATTTTTAATGCCACGATGGATAGAATAAAGGATATAAGACAAACAGCAAGAATTACTACCCTTAAATTACGGAATAGGTCAATTTGTTGTTGTGTAATCTGTGCATCACCAACGATTTCTTTAAATGCCTCCATCGTCCAATCTAAAGGCCAAAAGCCGTATTCTTCTGTAATATAAATACCAAAGACTAATACACAGCTAATTAACCAGATTAGTACAGAGGCTAAAAAGATATAGGGTGATAATACACAAGCAACAACAAAGTTAAAAATAAACTCTCCAAAAATAGCTATATCACTAACAATAGCTGCAGTAAGCATTGTAAAAGTTAATATAAAAGATATTATCGCAATTGTTTTAGGTAAATATCTTTCCTTTTGCACATGAATCACCTACTTTTCATTATTTCTGAATTGCTGTAAGTATAACTTTTTATATTCTCCGTCCTTTAATAATAATTCCTCATGAGTACCAGACTCAATAATTCCACCATCCATTACAACTAAAATTTCATTTGCATTTCTGATTGTAGATAAGCGGTGAGCAACCACAATAGTAGTTCTTCCCTTACATAATTCATCTAATGCATTTTGAATCAATATCTCAGTTGTATTATCAAGTGCGCTTGTTGCTTCATCTAAGATTAAAATAGAAGGATTCTTTAAGAATACTCTTGCAATAGATAATCTTTGCTTTTGTCCTCCAGATAATCTTACACCACGCTCACCAATTTGAGTATCATAGCCATGCTCTAATGACATAATATAATCATGGATGTTTGCTCTTTTAGCTGCTTCAATAACTTCTTCATCTGTAGCATCTAATCTACCATATAAAATATTATCCTTCATAGAGCCATTAAATAGGAATACATCTTGTTGTACAATACCAATATTTTTTCTTAAGGATTCGAATGATAGCTTATTTATATTATAACCGTCAATTGTAATATATCCATCACTACATTTATAAAAATTTGGTATTAAATGACAAATTGTAGTTTTTCCTCCACCTGAAGGTCCAACTAAAGCAATAGTCTTTCCCTTTTCTAGCTTAAAGGATACATGATGTAAAACAGCCTTTGTATCGATATCCTTTGTAGCTTCATTCTCATAATTATTATTTACATATGTGAATGATACATCATGGAATTCAATTTCACCCTCTAGCTTATCAATATCCCTTGCATCAGGATCAGTTGCTTCTTCCTTTTCATCAATAATCTCACAGAATCTTTTAAATCCGGTTACACCATTTTGATATTGTTCAACAAAGTTGATTAATGTCATTAATGGGTTAATAAATAAATTAACAGAAACAACGAATGTAACATATTCAGCTAGATTTAATAAGCCAAAGGCTACTAAGATACCACCACCTACTAATAATGCTACATTAAATAAATCTGTAACAAATGTAGTTGATGAAAAATAAATACCCATAGCTTTATATGCATAGCTTCTTGATTTGACATATTTCTCATTACCAACTTCAAACTTTTCTAATTCCTTTTCGCTGTTAGTAAATGCCTTAGTTACACGAATAC
>DFIJ01000113.1 GCA_002372775.1 Christensenella sp. UBA3700 | reverse complement strand
TTAACAGAGAATGAAACATTATCTAAAGCTTTGATACCTTTAGTTGGAACACCACCATTAGATTTTGCTTTTGCCTTGGCTAATTTTGAAGAATAAATCTTTGAAAGATTAGAAACGACAACTACTGATTCATCTTGACCAGCATCTTTCACTTCCATAGTGTCGCTATCTTTAATAATTTTTGTAAAAATATCTTCTACCATACTCACATATTATAGCACAGCAAAAAAGTTTTACAAAAAATGTTGTTGAGCGCCCGCGCTTGTGTGTTATTATTGTATTACATCACTTTTACGGGGGCACAAAAAGGGTTATGGCATTTTGCTATTATTCAAAAGAGGATGAAGATAAAGGATTTATTAACGTTGAGAGCTCTTTTATAAGAGAATATCTTGACGATTGCTCGGGCGAACAATTAAAAGTTTATTTGTTCGGACTATATCTATGCTCTATGCCATTATCTAAAGATAATTCTATCGAGCATATGTGCGATGCATTATCTTTATCTGAAGAAAAAGTGCTATCCGCTTTCTCTTATTGGGAAGAAAAAGGATTAATTACAATCTTCAGTTATGACCCACTACAAGTTCAATACCATTCAACAAAGAAAATGGCTGTATATAGAACTTATAAGAAAGAAAAGTATGCCGATTTCAATGCTCAACTTGAAGCAATCTTTTCAGATAGATTTATCTCTAACCCAAATCAATATACAGTTTATTATGACTTTATTGAAACAAGTAATATCTCTACAGAAGTTCTAATTATGATTATTCAATACTGCGTTTCTATTAAGGGAAAGGGCGTTTCTAATAATTACATTCTTCAAGTTGCTAAATCTTGGATTAATGATGGTATTAGAACAATTCAAGCAGTAGAAGATAGAATTCGCCAAAGAGAATTAAGCTCTTCTGAAATTAGAGAAATCGCTGTTGCTATTGGCAAGACTTCTGCAATTACAGAAGAGGATAAAGACTTCTATACAAAGTGGACTGAAACTTGGGGATTTAGATTACCTGGCATTTTAGCTGCTTGCAAAAAGAGTCTTAAAACAATGAATAAACTTGATTCAACACTTGATGATTGCTTTAGAAATAATGCAATTAGTGCAGCTGAAGTTGATGAATATCTAAAGAATAAGAAAAAGATATCTAATTATGCTATTGATATTTCTAATGCTCTTGGACAATGGTATGATAACCCTACTCCAATCATTGAGAATTATATTCTTCCTTGGCTTCAAAAGGGATATGCTATTGACGGCTTAATGATAATTGCTAAATATTGCTTTAGAAATTCACTAAAGAAATTTGAGCAAATGGATCACCTTGTTAATACCCTACTTAAAGATGGTATTATTACAGACGATGACATTAAAGAGTATTTTGATAATCAACAATTAAGCGATGATTCTATAAAGAAAGTCTTAGCGACTTTAGGAACATCAAGAAATGTTAATTTATCTGATAGAGATATGTTTAATTTGTGGACAAAAGATTGGGGCTTTAGCGTTCCTGTTATCATTAAGACTGCTGAGCCAATCTGCGGAAAGACTATGGGTGATTTAACAAGAAGATTATCTTTACTAAAGCAAAATAACATCTTCGATGTTGAAGGCGCAGAAGCATTCTTTGAAAAGCCTACATCAACAAAAGCAAGTAGAACTTTTAATGAGAATGATAGAAAGTATAATAAAGAAGACGAAGCTAATCTTCTTGACGAAGAAGATTTAGATGATATAAAGATGTAATTATGTATTACTTAGATATAGCAAACAAGATTAATAGTATTTATCATGATAGACAAGTAAACGCTCAACACGATTATGAGAAGCGTTTTGATATTGCTATGCAAAATGAAGAGTTTGCTTCTCTAATTAAAGAAAAGAATAGATTAATTACAAAAAAAGCTAACCTAGAATTAGCAAATAAAGATACATCTAGTATTGTTGCAGAGCTTTCTTTAGTTTCAAAGAAACTACTTGAATATATTAAGAGTAACAAGATTGATTTAAATATGTATTATACTTGCCCTAATTGTAAGGACACAGGATATGCAAATGGCAAGGAATGTGAGTGCAGAAAAAGTATCCAACATTCTTTAATGAAATCTATTAGTAATCTTCCAAAAAGATCGGAAGGCGTATCATTTAACAGCAATACATTTGATGATTTAGATGTCCCACAAGCTTCATTCATGCAAAAGTTATACAGCAAAATGAAAGAATGGACAGAAAACTTCAACAATAGTGATAAGGATGTTGTTTTCTTATCTGGTGAAGTTGGCGTTGGTAAAACAACTTTAGCGTATGCTACAGCAAATGCCCTACAAGATAAAGGATATTTTGTTTACTATACAACTGCTTTTGATATAAACAACTTATTTGTAGATAAACAATTTAATAGACTTTCAGATTTAGATACATACAATAATGCTATTAATTCTCAACTATTAATCATTGATGATTTAGGTACAGAGGTTACAAACACTATTGGCCTTGAATATTTGTTCAATGTAATAGATAGCAGATTAGCAAAAGGTTTAAAAACTTTCGTTATAACAAATTTAACACTTGAAAAGTTCTCTGGAAAATATGGAGAGAGAGCTAAATCTAGATTAACTAACACTAGATATTCTTTTGCACCAAAATATATAAAAGGTAAAGATCTAAGAAAAATATAAGCTGACATGGCACAGTAGGTAGCGCACGTCATTGGTAATGACGAGGTCACGGGTTCGAATCCCGTTGCCAGCTCCATTATTGAAATTGTGATAGAGAGAATCTATCACGATTTTTTGTTTACAAAAATAAGGCATTCTATAAAAACTTAGAATGCCTTTATACTTCTATAAAACTCAATACTTCTTATTGTTTTTGATTTTCAGATAGGATATGAACTAACTTTAATAATCCATCAAAAGCAACAGCTCCTATACCATTACCTAAAGCCATTAATGCAAAGTATCCTACTGCTTTCCAGTTAGCAACTTTAGCATATGTATAATACGCAGCATTAGCTACAACGTGCTCAAATCCGCATAAGATGAATATAGCAATTGCTAAGAAGCATATAACAACTTTACCTATTGGATATTCAACAACTTGGTGTCCCTTAACTGAGATGTAGATCATAACGCCACACATGATTGCTAGTATTAAAATTGAATACCAAGAATCAGCTTGCTTTTGCTCTACTAATGTCAAAGCTTGTTCATTTAATGTTGTGCCAATTCTTGTTGTTCCTATTAAAGCAGCAAGTCCAATAGCACCCATAATATTGCCAAATACGCAAACTAATAAGTCTAGGAAATATTTATAATCTTTATCTAAAAGATATCCAACCTTTCCTGTATATAACCATGTATTAAAATGAATTATTGCAAATAATCCTAAAGTAAAGAACAATGCTCCACATATCTTAGCAAGATAATCACCATGACCACCTGCAAGCATTGATAAATAAACTGTAGCACCAATACAGATTAAAAAACCTGATACTATAGCACTTATAAAAATCATCAAATATTTCTTCATAATCGTAAATTCCACGCGTATATTTATAACAACATAGCGTGGAATTTGTAAAGCAAAATTATATGTACTATATATTTATATTAGAATCGTCTTTATTATCTTCACTTTCTATAAGCTTTTGTTTTTCCTCATTATTCTTACCTAAACCAATTCTTGCAACCATTGAAGTTACCTTCCAAGCAACAACAGCAGCTAAGGCACATAATATTAAATCTTTTGGTATATAGATAAGATTATATGAAACAATGGCAGATCCAAGTTCTGG
Source organism: Christensenella sp. UBA3700 (assembly GCA_002372775.1). GTDB lineage: Bacteria > Bacillota > Clostridia > Christensenellales > UBA3700 > UBA3700. Next base: position 2,815 of record DFIJ01000113.1, on the reverse strand, counting down.
GTATTCATTAACCTTCCATACGATAATAAAATAAATAATTCCTATAACATAATTAGCAACAACTCCGGCAAGCGATGCTAATAAATATCTATATATAGATATCTTTTCATTTTTGCCTCTGACAATGCCAGCTACAAGTGCTCCTAATATAAAACCTATAATATAACCAAATGATGGTTTTACTACGTATGCAACACCGCCTCCTGCTGTAAATACAGGAATGCCTATTAATCCCATAATAAGATATATAAGCATTGCAATACTTCCCTTTTTCCAGCCAAGCATTAATCCTGCAAGAATACAGAATACAGTTTGGAATGTAAGTGGAACAGCTGGGAATGGAATCTTAATAAAAGCACCTACTACCATAAGTGCTGTAAATATAGCTATCTTTGTTAAATCTATTGCTGCAAATTTTGTTCTTTGTTTATCCATTTGTTAACCTTCTCGTTTAATTGTCAACCAAATTATATAGATTGGTTAACAATATGTCAAATGGTTAACAGTAAAAATTGCAGCCTTTATCAGACTGCAATCTTTTTCGTTACTAATTAATCTTCGTATATCTGAATGTCCTTGATTATGAACTCATTACCCTGTTTCAGATACGTATGCTCACTGCCACAATACGGACATATCTTTTTATATTTAACCGTCTCATATTCTCCGTGGCAATCCTCGCAATATGTTATAGCAGGGATTGTTTCTATCTCAAGCTTACATCCATTTAGTATTTCGGATTTTTTTACAGCCCATTTCCAACAATCTTGAAGCATATATGGTATTACAGTACTAACTTCTCCAAGCTGCAATGTAACAGCATCTACTTTTTTAACATTATTGGCTTTAGCTATATCTTCCACGTGTTTTAATACATGGAAAGTTACTCCTAGTTCATGCATTAATTAATCCTCTTTCTTCTTTTTCTTGAAAATCATCTTTACAGATTCTTTTAGTGCAAATGGAAGAATATACTTAAACTTATCATCAGAGTTAACCATCTTTGTGCATTCTGGATGATCTCTATGTAAATGAATAGCATCGAATTCGCACTTTGTTGTACATAATCCGCAGCCGATACACCTATTAGGATCTACAACTGAAGCGCCGCAAGATAAGCAACGTGCTGTTTCAATCTTAACTTGTTCTTCTGTTAAGCATAATCTATTATCTTTAAATGAATTCTTTCCATCAATTGAAGGATCAACAGCAGGTACTGTTCTTTGAGCCTTATCATATTCAGGAAGAACGATATTATTCTTATCTAATTCCTTGAATTCTCTCTTATCCTTACCAATTGTCATAGAAGTTCCTGGTTGAACGAATCTATGAAGTGAATCTGCATCCATATGACCTTGAGCAATAGCATCAATAACGAACTTAGGTCCTGTAAATACGTCACCACCAACAAAGATATCTGGCTCTGCTGTTTGGTGAGTTAACTTATCTGCTACTGGATAGTTACCATGCCAGAACTCAACCTTAGTTCCCTTTAACATATCGCCCCAAACAATTGCTTGACCAATAGCAAATACAACGTGATCTGCTTTAATAGTAATTGTTTCGTTTTCATCATATTTTGGATTAAATCTCTTTGTTTCAGGATCAATTGTAGATACACACTTCTTAAATACGATTTCTGTAACTTCACCCTTGTCGTTAACCTTTAATTCTTTTGGTCCCCAACCTGGATTCATTACTACGCCTTCTTCTTCAGCTTCTTGAATCTCTACAACAGATGCTGGCATTGTTTCTCTAGATTCTAGGCAAACCATTGTTACATTCTTAGCACCGAATCTATGAGCTGTTCTTGCACAGTCGATAGCAACGTTACCACCACCAACAACTACTACATCGCCTGCCATCTTTTGATCATTATTCTCAATAGCATGCTTTAAGAAATCTACAGCAATATAAGTATTCTTTGCGTTATCATTTGGAACGCCTGGCAATCTACCACCTTGGCAACCAATAGCAACATAGAATGCTTTATATCCTTGCTTTCTTAATTCAGGGATTGTTACATCCTTACCAACTTCTGTATTGCACTTAAACTCAACACCAAGTTCTCTTAAGATATCGATTTCAGCAGCAACTACATCTTTCTCTAATTTGAACGATGGAATGCCATATGTTAACATACCACCAGGCAATGCGTTTTTATCGAAAACTGTTGGCTTGTATCCTTTTATTGCCAAATAATAAGCTGCAGATAGACCAGCTGGACCTGCACCAATAATAGCAATCTTTTCATCAAATTGAGTCTTTGGATAAACAGCACATGGAGATGCTGGCATTTCAATTTCTGGAACAAATCTTGTCTTTGCATGTAAGTCTTGTTCAGCAATAAACTTCTTTACTTCATCGATATTAATAGCCTTATCTACAACGCCTCTTGTACAAGCATCTTCACAACGCTTATTACAAATACGTCCGCAAACGGCTGGGAATGGATTATCCTTCTTAATTAATCTTAGAGCTTCTTTATATCTTCCTTGATTAGCAAGTTTTAAATAACCTTGAATAGCAATATGCGCAGGGCATGCTGTCTTACATGGAGCTGTACCTGTATCGTAACAGTTCTCAGCGTTTTCATCTCTATAATTTGGACGCCAATGCTCTTCACCCCAAGAGAATGGAGCATGAGTTGGAAGTTCAATCTTTGGATATTTAACTGGGCCATCTTTTGTACAAAGCTTTTGACCAAGTTTTACTGCACCTGCTGGACATACTTCTACGCACTTTCCACAAGCTACGCAGTTTTCTGGTTCAACTTTAGCAGTGAATGCTGATCTAGATAAGTTTGGAGTATTAA
>DFIJ01000038.1 GCA_002372775.1 Christensenella sp. UBA3700 | reverse complement strand
GCATATGCTTCTAATGCGTGAGTAACAGCATCAATACCTGAAGCGGCTGTTAATCCCTTTGGAGCTGTCATCATCATGTCTGCATCTACAATAGCCATATTTGGCATTAATTCATAGTCGGCAAGAGGATACTTAACACCAGTCTTTTCATCAGTGATAACTGCGAAAGGAGTAGCTTCTGAACCAGTACCAGCAGATGTTGGGATTGCAACGAATAATGCCTTTTCTCCCATCTTAGGGAATGTATAAACTCTCTTTCTGATATCCATGAATCTCATAGCTAAATCAAGGAAGTTTACTTCTGGGTGTTCATATAGAACCCACATAATCTTACCGGCATCCATTGCTGAACCACCACCGATTGCAACGATACAGTCTGGCTTGAATGCATTCATAGCCTTAGTTCCTTCAATAGCACAAGCAAGTGTTGGATCTGGAGCTACATCTGAGAAGCAAGTATACGCAATACCCATTTGATCTAACTTGTCTGTAATTGGCTTAATCATGCCATTATTGAATAAGAATGAGTCTGTTACAACAAATACTCTCTTTTTTCCGTAATATGTCTTTAATTCATCAAGAGCTACTGGTAAGCAACCCTTCTTTAAATATACCTTTTGAGGTGCTCTAAACCACAACATGTTTTCTCTCCTTTCTGCAACTGTTTTAATGTTTAATAAATGTTTAACTCCAACGTTTTCACTAACACTATTACCGCCCCATGAGCCGCAACCAAGTGTTAAAGATGGAGCTAACTTAAAGTTGTATAAATCACCAATACCACCTTGAGAAGATGGAGTGTTTATAAGGATTCTGCATGATTCCATTCTATCCTCAAATTTAGCTAACTTTTCATGTTCTGTATTGGCATTGATATAGATAGAAGATGTATGGCCATGGCCACCTTCAGTTACTAATGTTTCTGCCTTGTCTATAGCTTCATCAAAATCTTTTGCATGATACATAGCAAGAACTGGAGATAATTTTTCATGAGCAAATTCTTCTGAGAAGTCTACTGATTCAACTTCACCGATTAATACCTTAGTTGCTTCTGGAACTTCAACTCCTGCTAATGCAGCAATTGTGTGTGCCTTTTGACCAACGATCTTAGCATTTAAAGCGCCATTAATAATGATTGTCTTTCTTACTTTTTCTGTTTCTTCAGGATTTAAGAAATAACATCCTCTATCTGCGAATTCTTTCTTAACTTCTTTATAAATCTTATCTAAAACGATAACTGATTGTTCTGAAGCACAAATCATACCATTATCAAATGTCTTTGAGTGAATAATTGAGTTAACAGCAAGTTTAATATCTGCAGTGTCGTCAATAACGGCTGGAGTGTTACCAGGACCTACGCCAAGAGCTGGCTTACCTGATGAATAAGCAGCTTTAACCATTGCAGGACCACCTGTTGCTAAAATAATATCTGCTTCTCTCATTAATAGATTTGTCATATCTAAAGATGGAACATCAATCCAACCAATAATACCTTCTGGGGCACCAGCAGCAACAGCAGCATCGAGAATAACCTTTGCTGCAGCGATTGTTGACTTCTTTGCTCTTGGGTGTGGAGAAATGATAATACCATTTCTTGTCTTTAATGCTAATAAAGTTTTAAAAATAGCTGTAGAAGTAGGGTTTGTTGTAGGAATAACTGCACCTACTAGACCGATAGGCTCATAAATTTTCTTAACGCCATACGCCTTATCTTCTTCAAATACACCAACTGTTTGTGTATATCTATATTGATTATAAATATATTCTGCAGCGAAGTGGTTTTTGATAACCTTATCCTCTACAATACCCATACCAGTTTCTTCAACTGCCATTTTTGCTAGAGGAATTCTTTGTTGATTTGCAGCCATAGCAGCTTTAAAGAAAATGTCATCTACTTGCTTTTGTGTGTAAGTAGCAAACTTTCTTTGAGCTTCCCTTACGCCGGCAATGACTTCTTCTAATTTTTCAACACCATCTACAATGTCGTACATTTTAAAGTCTCCTTTATATATAAAAATTTTTGTTCGATTTAAACGATAAAAGCTCACAAAATAATATTCGATAAGCATATTATCGATATACATAATACACATACACGCCAACATTGTCAAGAAATATTTGTTAATAATTTAACAATAAAAATTTTTGGGAATGCAATAGAATAAAAAAAGTGTACCTCTAAAAAGACGTACACCCAAATCCTTGTATTAATTCATCTATTCTTGCAATTGCTTCATAAATGCTTCTTTGTTCTCTTTTGCGGTTGTTGTTGGTCTTCCTAAATCATCACGTGCACCTATTGCACATTTAACCTCGATGAGAGTTAATTCTTTAGCATTTCTTGCTTTCAATAATTCTCTATCCAAATTTTCGAAATTGTCTACACTAACCGCAGAAGAATACCCGAATCCTTGAGCAACTTTAATAACATTTACTTTTGACATTACCGTTGGTTGTCCTCCTACTGTTTCATGAGAACCATTGTTAATAATGATATGTACAATGTTTGTTGGCTTATATGCCGCCAAAACAGCCATTGCTCCTAAATGCATTAATGCCGCTCCATCTCCATCAATTATCCAAACCTTTTTATCTGGTTTTTGTATTGCAATCTCGAGAGCAATACTTGACGAATGCCCCATAGATCCGACCGTTAAAAAGTCATAACCATGAGTTTGTTTGCTAGATTCTCTTATTTCAAATAATTCTCTAGAAGCCTTTCCTGTTGTTGAAACTATTGGATCTTTTCCGCTCACATCGGTAATATGCTTAATAATCTCCTCCCTAAGCATAGTATTATTGTTAGAATAATTTACCTTTCCTCCATATTCTAAAGCACCCTTTTTTATAACAAATCCAACTTGTTTTCCTTGTGATAATAATTGATCAAAAAATTCTTTCTTCGCTCTTAGTTCTGCCTCTGTTGTATCTTTACTTATTACCATATAATCAACATCCATAACTTCTAACAACTTGCATGTTACTTCTCCTTGGAATATATGTTGAGGCTCATCATGTACCCCTGGTTCTCCTCTCCATCCAATCACGAAAATACATGGAATTCCATACACCTTGTCATTCAATAACGATGCTAAAGGGTTAATAATGTTACCTTCTCCGCTATTTTGCATATACACTACAGGCACTTTATTTGTTGCTAAATGGTATCCTGCAGCCAAGCCAACAGCATTCCCTTCATTTGCCGCAATTACGTGATTTTTTCCATTTATTCCATATGTTGATATTAAAAAATTGCATAGAGCCTTTAATTGAGAATCTGGCACTCCTGCATAAAAATCAGAATTTATTATCTTTACAAACGATTCTACTTTCATACTAATTATACTCCTTATAATTTGGATCAATAGCCTCTAGTTCTTTAACAGAATCTAATTCGACTATTTGATTCGGAAAAACTTCATGCACGCATAAATCAATATTGTCTATTTCCTGATTGACGATATCATCCCAAAACAGCCTTTCATATTTCCCTGGGTAACGATACGCTTCAATAATTGCATCTGCTATTCTCTTCGCGTCGTCCTTTTTAAACCATGCTATTCCACACATATTATAACAATCTGTTCCACATTTACCGACTCTAATAATTCTTCCAGTTTCGTCTTGTTCAAATACCCAATCATCGCTAAATCCTTTTTTCATTTTTCCATAATAACAAGAATGGTTTAAATCCGCCATAAAAATACTATCATCTGACACAAACAAATCTGCCTCACATATAAAACAGTCTTCTTGTCCCATTACCGGAGTGGCTGCTTTAATAGATGAGATATTATTAACTGTCAAATACTCTTCATTCTCAATTATCGTTAAATTAGAATACTCTTGTTCAAGTTCATAAAACTGTTCCTTCTTATAACCAACGACAACGTAGATATGTTTAATTCCTCTTTTCTGAAGACCGTCGATTACCGTTTTAATCATAGGTTTCCCAAACACTTTAACAAGAGGCTTTGGCGTATTATTTGTTAATGGGGCCATCCTGGTCCCCAATCCTGCAGCCATTAGAATTGCTATTTCATTACGACGCATTTCATCACCTATAATTCATCTATCAATGTAATAATCTGTTTGATTGGCATCAATCGATCATCTACTTCTTTTGCCCTATGATATTTAAGGATATCCATTGCTGTTTGCTGCATGGCAGGAAAGGCACTTCTCGTTAATTGATTTGCATATATAACAATATTTACCCCGTGAGCCGCTAATTCTTCATTTGTGATTGTATTAAATGATGACGGAACAACCACAATTGGCGTAATTGTATTCTTAGATCTAAATTTATCACAAAATTCTAGTATCTCTGCTGGATCCTTTTTTCTTGAATGAATCATAATACCATCAGCTCCAGCCTCGACATATGCAAAAGCCCTATTAAGTGCATCTTCCATACCTTGTTCTAGAATTAAAGATTCTATTCTAGCTATTATCATAAACTCGTCTGTTAACTTGACTTTTTCTCCAGCAGTTATTTTTGCACAAAAATTCTCAATTGTGTCTTGTGTTTGTTTTACTTCTGTACCAAAAAGTGAATTCTTTTTAAGTCCAGTTTTATCTTCAATAATAATTGCTGAAACTCCCATTCTTTCTAAGGTTCTAACAGTATATACAAAGTGTTCTGTTAAACCACCCGTATCCCCATCAAATATAATCGGCTTAGTGGTAACTTCCATAATATCTTCAATTGTTCTAAAACGTGAAGTCATATCTACAAGTTCTATATCAGGCTTACCTTTGGCTGTAGAATCGCACAATGAAGATACCCACATTGCATCAAATTGATCTAATTTTCCATTCCCCGCATCGACTACAGTTTTTTCAGCAATTAAACCTGTCAATCCCGAATGAGCCTCAATCGTTTTTACTATTGGACAAATATCAATTAATTGTTTTAATCTTTTTCTTCTAAATTCGGGCATTGCAAGTTTCTCTTTTAGAATAGTATCTATTTTCTTAACTTTTTCGTTTCTTGTATATGGAACCTCTATTAGAGTTCCACCATACTCTTTTAAAAGGTCAATTAATTGGCCCCTTATTATAGAAGCAGGTCCTGTTTGCCAGTTATCGCCATGAATAACATAATCTGGGCGCAATTCTTTAATAATGTCATCATAGTGCATCCTATCTTGTACTACAACTCTACTTACACCAGGGATTTTCTTATATAACTCGACCCTTTCATTCAATGGAATTGTTGGAAATTTATTATATCTAATCGAAGCCTCATCACTTAAAGCTCCAATTATCACTTCACCATACTTTAACGCTTCTTTTATAATATTCAAATGTCCATCATGAATTATATCTGTACTAAAACATGTATAAATGGTTTTCATTCCTAATCCTCCTTATAAACAACCGGGATTTTTATATTATTAATTCTAAGAGCTTCTTCGAATACGATAAAGAAGTTTTCTATATCTTTTGTATCAATTGCTCCAAGCGAACATAGTCTAAACATCCCTTTATTCTCAACCTTGCCTGGATAAATAGTGAATCCTCTTTTGTAACAATAATCATGAACTTTTGTGAAATCCCAGTTTTCATCATCCGGATACAAAGCCGCAACAACTAATCCTGACTGTAAATCTCTCTTTAAAAAGTCTTTAAAACCCAATTTATCTAAACCTGTATGAATAGCCTCAAAGACTCTCTTATGTCTTGCATATTTGGCGATTTCGCCTTCTTGGTAATACTCTTTTAAACCCTGAATTGCCGCATATATTGTTTGAACGGGTGGAGTAAAATTCATCTCTCCTGTTTTTTCGAAATACTCATACTGTCTATATAGATTACAATAGTAACTTCTTCTTGGATAAGTGGCGCTCTTTTCTATTTCGTCAATTCTACCAATTATAAAAGACAAACCGGTCATTGCCATAATGCCTTTTTGTGCGCTTGCCATACAGAAATCAATATTATCTACTTCTACATTTATAGGAATCATTGCCAAACTAGAAGTAGTATCAACAACAAATATAGCCCCGTATTTATGAGCAATCGCACCTATTTCTCTAATCGGATTTAGAAGACCTGTTCCTGTCTCATGGTGAGTAGTATACACAATATAAACATCCGGATTATCTTTTAGCGTTTTTTCAACAGTAGTTAAGTCTGGCAAACTATCAATAGGCATTTTTAAATCTATATATGATAACCCGTAGTAACCGCAAACTTGAGCTGCCCTTGTCGAATATGCTCCATTGTCAATTATTAACACTTTTTTTCCAGCAGGAAGTAATGAATTAATACAAATATCAATATTAATAGTACCTGAACCACAAAATAACACCGAAGTGTATTTAGTTATATCACCATGAACAATCCCGACCAAATCTTCCCTAAAGCCTTTCATAAGACTTGCAAACTCTTTTTCTCTAGGACATATGTCCGGTACTATCTGCGCCATTTTAACTGTATCTGTAGTTGTAGATGGTCCTGGATTCAATAAAACGTTTCTTTTAATATTCATTCATTCCTCTCTCATAATGCACAAATGTATTTTAAATTAATATGTTTATCGTGCAAATTCTATAGAAAACTATAATATTATAATATAATATTTAACTGACATTATATTATATTACAACATCGTTAATTAATATGCAAATGATAACACCTCAGCTTCCAATCAATAAATACTTGAATCGTCAAAAGACAATTTTAATACTGCGCTTTGAATTACCTATCCTGAATGCTGACCAATTATCAGCATCCCTTTAAAAAAACTATTATTTATGTTTTTTTATATTAAAACTTCGCTACTTTTTAGCAAAAAACATGCTCTTTTGCTTGATATATTCTATTATAATGATGTAATCATTCATTGTTAATCATTTTCACAAAAGCCTCATAGGCCCTTTTTGTAGAATTGTTGTCTTTATTTTTATGGAACATCTCTAGCACTCGAATATAATTTTCATCTCTACTCTTGCTTTTTAGCTCTTTATCCATATTTTCAATAAAACTCTCTACATCCACGCAAATAGCACCTGGGCACACATAAGATATCGGGTCAAAAATAAATCCTCTAGTATCTTTATACCTTTCTTGATCAAAAAAATCTAACAAAACAGGCTTTTTCGTCAATATATAATCATGTAAAACTGATGAATAGTCAGATACCAACATATCCGAGATTCCCAACATGTCATATAGCGTAAAATCATAATTTTTCTCATATTCTATAATATGATCATTAAACACAGATTTATAAACTTTTTGAAGTGGATGCATTTTTGCAACTACTAGAATCTTCTTCTCTTTTAGATACTCATATATTTTATTATCTTCGTCTACAAAACCAAATACACAATTTGTTTCAAATGCCCCATTGTAATCTCTATATGTTGGCGCATAGACGATAAGTTTTTCAAATTCAATATTAGTCTTACTTTTAATCCAATCATATATTACTTGCCTTTTATTATTAATAAATAAGTTGTCGTTTCTTGGGAATCCAATAATTGCACAATTATCTAGCGGCACGCGAAACTCAGCCGAGTGTGCACAAGCAGTCATTAGTGATGTTTCATAATATACATCAGTATTTGAAAAATCATGATCAACAGAGAAAGCACCAACATGCTTTAGTGGTGTTGAATAATTGCAGTTGATATATTTCTGCCTATTAACTTTCTCATAGTAATGCACAAAACCTGTGTCGGCAAACCAATACTTACACCTAAATCTTTTCAAAGCTCCCTTGATTGCAACAACTATTCTATTCTTTACGCAAGGAGAAAGATGAGATTGTACAAAAACAAATTTTAAACTTTGATTATTAAATGAATTGATATAATTCTTCATTTTTCCCAATCTAGACACATCAAAATATTCTAAGAAAATAGCAAGTCTTTTCCCATTATAATTACGAAGCATATAGTTTATTAAGCATAATAAATTATCCGCTGAATAGTTTATAATATCGTAGCAATCCTTCGCACCATTAGGATGGGGCGCAGCATATACATATCTATTGTTTTTGGGAATTAAAAAATTTAGTGGCTTAAGCCATTTATGAGATATCTTCATTTTCACTCCTTATAAAAAAAGTCTTAAATATTTCTACAATTACACTTCCATTTATTGTCAAGAAAGACACAAGGCCTATGGCACACGATAAATATACACAGAAATCCATAGAAACCAATATTGATAGTGCAACAACAATTATAGCATTTAACAAATATCTTATTACATCTAATTTAATATGCATATATCTATAAATATCAATCATTCTGATTGTTGAAATCACTATATATGCAAGAATGGTTCCTATTAGTGCCCCCCATATTCCATATAACTTAATAAACACATAATTAGCAACAATATTAACAATTGCTGCAATAATTGTAGTTACCATACTGTTTACATTCCTTTTAAGCGCTCCATATAGCGAACCGAAATATGTTGATATTGCTGAGAATGATGCCGCAGCCAACAAAAGCGGAGTATATTGCCATGCTATATAATATTCCTCTGCTACATATACCTTCATAAATATTTTTATAACAAATAGAATTAATATCGGAGCGAGAAATGAAATAAATGAATATACTTTAAAAACTCCTGAATAGAACCCTGTTTCTTTTGTACTCTCTATTTCCTTTATCGAGGATATTCCCCATGCTTGGGAAAAAATTGAAATAAATACGTTTATCAATGCCGGTATCTTAGTTGCAATAGTGTAGAGTCCCAATGTCGAACTATCCAGCATTGCATCTATCATTATCTTATCGGAAGAATGAATAATCCACCAAGAAATATCGTTCAGTATTAAAGGTAAAGAATATCTTAAAATCTTGACAAACAAATCTTTGCGAAAAACGGCTTTTCTAATATCTACAATAACGCCGCCTACTATTAAGGAAATAATCATAGATAGCAGCACTGCTATAATATTTGCAAGTAAATATCCTTCTATATTTAGATTAAAACAAACCAATAGGACAATATTTAATCCAGCCAATGATGCGGTCTGTATAATACTAATTATTGCATATGACTTATTCTTATCTTTGATTTTTAAATAAACCATATTTAGCGAATTAAAATTATAAATAATAATATACGCTATTAAATACCATTTCCACTTTGATATACTGCCGTAAAGATTTAATAATGGCGCTATAGATACAGAAACAAGAGCACCTATTATTAATACTATATATCCTATCAATAGTGCATCTTCTTTCTTTTCATCTTTTGATAGTCCATATCTTAATACTCCATTATATACGACCAAGGATAATATCGGAGTTAAAAGTTGCGAGAAAGTAAAAACCAAATCTGCTATCCCGTACTCTTCACTTGTTAAATAATTTGTGTATAGTGGTACTAAGAAGAATAGAATAATCTTAGATCCAATACTTCCTAATGCAAAAACAAGGGTGTCTTTAATTAAACTAACAAACTTCTTATTCATTCAAAAATCACCCCCAAAACTCATATGGATACAAATGATTCCATTCTGGTCTAAATATTAATACTACTATAAAATAAGCGATCGACAAAACACAAATTAAAATAGTGATAATAAACTTGTTTTTAATTTTTGAATTTGTTATAGCATTAGGTATTTCTACTATTGTTATCAAAATGAAATAGTCTGCGAATCTAGTAAACAGGTTTAAAGCAAAACCTATACTACAAAACAAACATAAATAAACAGAATTATTCATCGCCATTCTTGTCTCTATATTATCCTTATCAATATAAGCCTCATGTATTATTGACAAGAATGCTAATGCTCTAAAAACGTCGACAAAGACAGCAAGCCAGCCCGATGAAGCATATTTTCCACTAAAATATAGTGCATAATAATCCCACCCAAAAACATTTAAAACTTTCAATATTATCAAGCTGACAGCTCCAGAAATACATAAAACAATCGTAAACAAGACTAGAACAATAACACGATTGTATTTCACTTTTCTCCAGTTAAAGAAAAACAAAAATGCCGCAGCTGCTGTATTGTGAAAAGTTATAGCAAGACATATTAGCAATAATGCTTTAATCTTTCTATCCTTTTTAATTAACTGATAAGCATATAGCACAATAATCATTGCAAAATCTTGCCTGATCATGGAAGCAAAAATCGAATATGTAAAGCAAAAGGCAAGTACTGCCGAAAATGCATAATTATTCGAATACTTAATGATATAATAAATTAATAGAAAATAAAACAGAGAAGCTGTAATTATAATAAACCATCTAGCATCGACTTTAAATAGGGATAAAACATAACAATATGCTTGAAACCCCACCTCTATTCTTGTTTTAGAACTCACTCCATTATTAACTATATTATTATAAATCCTTACATAAGATGCAGTATCGTTGCCTATACTAATAGACCTAAAAGCAGTCAGGAACCATAATACCGTCAAAACAAAAACTGATATAAATAGATATGATTTATTGATGTATTTTTGAGGTAGAACCCTATTTCCAACTGATGCCCTTTCTGCAGCACAAGCTGAAACAAGTAAAAACAATATTGCTAACCCAATATATAATTCCATTAATATACCCCTAAATCATATCAACACATTATCTGTTTATAATAATGCACGATATTTCGCGATGGTTTCTTTTGCTATAGCATCCCATTCAAAGTTGTCTTTAATCAGTTTCCTTGCGTTGTCTGATCTAATTCTTATTTCTTCTTTATAATTCACAGCATTTATTATTGCATCTGCAATCCCTTTTGATGAAACATCAGATACAAAACCTGCATTATATTCTTTTGTAATATCTCCAAGGCTAGTACCCGTAGTTATTATTCCTGGTATTCCATACCCATAAGCTTCTAATATTCCCATAGGCATCCCCTCGTGTCTTGAAGTTTGAATAAAATAATCAGAATTCAACAATATCTTCTTTTTCTCGTCACCATTAACTTCATGATGAAGATTAACGATATCCTGTACTTCATATTGTTTAATTAAATCTTCAACTTGTTTATACCTTCCTTGACAATCTGGCCCATATAGATCTATTCGTACACTATTTGAAATCAGAAATTCTTTTATTGAACTCAACGCTTCAATAAGTAAATCTAGTCCTTTTACTCTTACTTCCAATCTACCAATATATACTATTCTTAGGGATTCATTATTGCTATTTCTATATTCCTGAGGTAAATTAATTCCATTTGTAGCTATTATTTTTTCTCTCCCAAATCTTGTGTTATTAAACTCGTTTTTAGACAAACACTGCACTGCGATTGCTTTATTGATGAATCTATTAAAAAACAAGATATTTGCTAGCATTTTTTTTATTCTCTTTTTCTTTTGAGATTGAATACATAGTTCTCCGTGCGGAATTATAACATACGGAACACTATACGCACGCAACACTTTACTTATTTCTAAATACTGAATCCTATAAGCTTCATGAAACACAACCAAATCCGGCTTATTGTATGGCGCAGGAAGAGAAGACAAAGAAAAACCTTTTTTGTATTGAAACTGATTATTATTAAATATCTGTTCATTATTAACATTTATAAACCCAACATCCGCATATCGTGATTGCGCCTTAATATGTTGTGGAACCACTACTGACACGCCGCTATAAGGATTATTATTTATACAAGCAATGTGAAGAATTACCATAATTAACTCCTTGCAAAAGTCTTAAAGAACCATTGTCTTACGCGATTTGTCATTAATACCTGAACGATAAACCTGATTGATTTGGCAATAAGATACTCTTTATACGAAATAATATTTTTTTTATACATATATTTAAATAATTCTTTTTCACTAACGTAATACTTGTAGCCTCCACGTCTAGCATACATTTCATGCCCTACTCGAGCATATACTAAAGTTTCTTGCAGATTATGAAAATTACATCCTGCCAAGTACATCCTTACCCAAAGATAACTATCCTCGTTTAAATACCAATGTAAATATCCCCCTGCCTTTTCAATCTCGGATTTTCTAAACATAACTGCCATATGATTAAATGGACATCTCTTCTTCATATAGGAAACTATATCTTTGTGATTTTCAGGGACAATTCTATGTCCAACAACATTGTCTATCGAATCTATAAACTCAGCTATATTGGCACCTACTATTGAACAATCCGGATTATTTGCCAAATATGCCAATTGTTTTTCGCATCTATCTAAGACACAAATATCATCTGTATCTGCACGTGCGATAATTTCATTTTTACATTTTTCCATACCAAAAGCTAAAGCCTTACCAAGGCCAACATTTTGTTTTAAAGGAACAAATGTATATAAACTATTATTCTTTTTCTTATCTAAATACTCTGAAACTTCTGTAGATAATTCACCGTCAAATACGATTACAATTTGATCCGGTTTTACAGTTTGATTTTCCCAACTATCTAAAGCAGCCTCAAGTTCATTAAGCTTTGTATTTCTGTATACAGATGCTAAAAAAGAATACTTTTCCATTATTTTAAAATCCTCGCAAATGTTTTAAAAATTAATCCTATATCATACCAAAAACCTGCTTTTTCAATATAAGCCAAGTTTAATTCTAATTTTGCAGGCATAATTGTATTGATATATGTGCTTTCCGGGTCGTTTGACGAATCTAGTAAATCATTTTCATTGCAATACTCAATTGATGCTAAATCTGTAATACCAGGTTTTACTGTTAACACTTTCTTTTGCTCTTCGTTATACAAGGCAACATATTTTGGAACCTCAGGTCTAGGCCCAACAAAACTCATTTGTCCAAACAATACATTAAATAGTTGAGCTAGTTCATCAATCTTGTATTTTCTTATAAATTTGCCAACGCCCGTTATTCTATTATCTTCTTTGCTTGTAATCTGAAGACCTTTTTTCTCTGCATTAGTTACCATTGATCTAAATTTCCAAATCTTAAAAATCTTTCCATTTAAACCAACCCTTTCTTGTTTAAAGATTACAGGCCCTTTAGATGTGGTTTTTATTGCTATTGAAACAATAACAAAAAGCCACAACAAACAAATGATACCAAACATTGAAGCAACTATATCAAAGGCCCTTTTGCAAAAACTATACATCTCTAACCTCTTTTATAATTTCTATATATTTTTCTATAATATAATCAACTTCTTCGTTTGTTAATAATGTATGAAGAGGAAGAGTTATTTCGTTCTCAAATCTTTTGAAAGCGTTAGGATAATCCTTAATATCAAATCCTAAATTCTTATAAGCTGTATGCATTGGAAGTGGCTTGTAATGTACATTTGTAGCAATTCCGTTCTCTGCCATTCTCTCTATAATTTTGTTACGCTTTATTCCATCAATATTTTTAACGTTTGTAATATATAAATGACCACTTGAAGCATAATCCTTTCCATAATGCTCAACAGAATCAACATAATTTGATAATCGAGAATCATATTTTTGAACTATTTCTCTTCTTCTAGCTAATAGACTGTCATATCTATCTAATTGGGCAAGGCCTATTGCTGCCATAATATCTGTCATATTACACTTCATGCCACACATTTTTATGTCATATTCCCAGGCTCCTAATTGAGTCTTAGCTAAAGCATCTTTGCTTTGACCATGTAATGACCACAACATAAACTGCTTATATAACCATTCATTATCAAGACCTTGAACATCATTCCAAGTAACGGCTCCACCCTCCGCTGTTGTTAAATTCTTTACTGCATGGAAACTGAATGAAGTAAAGTCAGCAACGCTTCCACTCTTTTTTTCATGCCATACGGCACCAAAACTATGTGCAGCATCAGCAAGTAGTATTATTCTATTGAATAAGGCTTGAATACTATTATTTGCCTTAAACAATGTTTTTTTGTCTTCGACAATTCTATATAAAGCATCATAATTACAGATTTTGCCAGCATAATCAACTGGGATTATAACTTTTGTTCTTTCATTAATTAATGAAGAAAGTTGGTTGTAATCCATTTCATAATTATCTTTTTGAATATCACAAAGAACAATCTTTGCTCCTACGTGATTAATTAC
>DFIJ01000060.1 GCA_002372775.1 Christensenella sp. UBA3700 | reverse complement strand
CCAGACACTATAGCATTCTTTAGTGTTTGGCGAATATGTTGTTGCCCTATCATGGCATCAAATGTTTGTGGACGGAATCTTCTGTATAAAGATGTATAAGCCATATTTTACACTCAATTTGCCGCTTAAGAAATCTTAAGCGGCAAATATCCTTTTTTTGTTTTATTTTTTAAGGAATTAATCTTCCTTCTTTTCTTCTACTGCAGTTTCTACTGGAGCAGCATCTACTGGAGCATCTACAACAACATCATCTAAAACATTAGCAGCTTTTCTTGCAGCAACTCTAGCTACAGCTGCAGCTTGCTTCTTTTCATCGAAGTCATAGAATGCAAGAGGAATAGCACAAGCAGCCATTGAGATACCACAAGCAAGAGTTGTTACCATCCAAATGTTATCTTTAACTGTTTGTAATGTTTCAGCAAGTTCTTTTGATTCAGCTGTTAAAGCTTCACCTGCTTGAGCTGCAGCATAACCTGAAGCACCAAGTACTAATAATGTAACGAATGCTGTTAAAGCCATACCAATCTTTGAGATTAATGTTTGCATTGAATAGCAAATACCTTCAGCTCTCTTACCTGTCTTATCTTCTAAGTAGTCGATACTATCACCAATCATTGAGTAAGTTAAGATGTTACTAAATCCTGATGGAATACCAGCTAAGATAATAATTACATAGAATAAGATTTGAGAAAGATTATCTGTACCTGCACTCTTTAAACCAACAAAGTATAAAAGAACAAGTAATGCACCACCAATTACGTGTGACCATAAGAATAAGTTTCTCTTACCCATCTTTCTAGATAGATATGGTGTTAATAAAGTAGCAGCAAGACCGCCTGGAACAACTAGCATAAAGATTAATGCTGCAAGTTGTGCATTGTTTAAGTTGACGTTTGCATAGTAGATAGCTGTTGTCATATAAATAGTTCTTAATGAACCAACAACACCTACAGCAATCATAAGTAAAATAGGTTTATTCTTGAATAATAACTTAACGTTTTCACCAAGAGATGACTTTTCTTTATTTGGATCATAGAATCTTTCATTTGTATTCTTATAACCAATCCAGAATGTTGGTACAGCTAAAGCTACGGAAACTATAGCAATAATAATGTATGCAATTTGCATAGTATGCGTATAGTTTTCAGCACCTTTATCAAATGCACCTGTTACAACTGGAATTACTACTGAAACTAAACCAGAACCAACTGTGCAGAATAAACGAGCAACTGTAAGCATTGTATTTCTCTTATCTGTATCAGATGTCATTGAAGAAGCAAGTCCCCAATATGGAACGTCTACAGATGTATAAGCAATACCCCATAATAGATATACTACAGTAGCGTAAGCTAATTTTGCAGCTTCAGAACCTGGAATAGTTGTGAATAGTAAAATTGTGAATAAAGCGATTGGTATAGGTGACCATTTTAAGTATGGTCTCATCTTACCACTCTTTGACTTTGTTGAATCTACGATTGTTCCCATGATTGGATCATTAAACGCATCGAACAATCTTGCGAATAAGAACATATATGCAAGATATGTAATACCACTATCTCCAATACCTGCAACGTCTGTCATGAATACCATGAAGAAAGTTGTAACAAGTTGGCAAATAATGTTTTGTCCAAGACCAGCAATGGAATAAGAAATAACTTCTTTAGATTGCATTTCGCCTGGTCTATTTGGATCAGTACCAAGCATCTTATTTAATGCTTCTCCGATTTTTGACATAATTAACCTTCCTTATTTATTATTATATAAATATAATATCATACGATTTTTTTATATTCAACATATTATTTTTTACTTACTAGCCCAGTAAATGCTTGATTTCTTTAGCAACATCAGATGCAAGAACCCCATATTCTGTGTATTCTTCTTCAGCGCGTTTTGCTCCCTTAGCACATAAATACGCACCCATATAGCAAGATTTTATTAAATCCATGCCTTGAGAGGTAAAGCCAAGTATAACTCCAGACAATGTATCACCAGAGCCTCCCTTTGCTAAAGAAGGGCCTCCAAATGGCATAAAATATTTTTTTTCTTTATCGCAAATTATTGTTGTTGCGCCCTTTAAAAGAACTACTGCGTTTAATTCCTTTGCCAATTCTTGAGCACATGAAACAGGGTTTTCTAATACACTATTTACATCTATATTTGTAAGTCTTGAAAACTCTTTTGGATGAGGTGTTATGATAACCTTAGCCTTAGCATTTTTAATGATATCAACATCTCCATTTAAAGAATTTAATCCATCTGCGTCTAATAAAACTGGACCATCAAAATTATTCAAAATATAAGATATTATCTTCTTATTTTCACTTGTATTTCCCATACCCATTCCAATAGCAAACGAAGATGCCATTTTTATAAGTTCATCTAATTCTTCTTTATTAAAAACAAGTTCTGCATCACTATCTTGCATTGGATAAATAGTACTTTCAACAATAGATGCTCCTATAATATTTGCCATAGATTTTGGACAAGCAATTACATTTAATCCAGCCCCCATTCTTAATGCACAAAGTCCCATATTTGCAATCTTTATAGCACCATAATAATTCTTGAAACCGCCGATTATTACAGCTCTACCAAATGAACCTTTATTAACATTATTTAATCTATGAGGAAGTGTTATATCTTTATCTTCTAAAATGATTACATCATCTACTGTTTTATCTATTCCGATATCTTTTATAACAAGCTCACCACAATAGTCTTTACCATCATTTAAGTAATGACCATATTTAGCAAATTGAATAGCAACTGTCTTATTTGCTTTTATAGAACATCTTGCTATTCCATTATCTCCATTTAATCCACTTGGAATATCTACAGATACAATATATGCATTTGATTTATTTATATTCTCAATTACTTGCTTTACGTTATCTTTTACATCACCTTTAAAGCCAGTACCTAATATACAATCTACAATAATATCTGCATTATAATCGCAATCTTTAATGTTAAAAACATTAAAATTATATTTTACTTGCTCATAAAAATAATTTGAGTCCTCAGATAATCTATTAGATATTAGATATAGTTTTGGAGCATATCCTAAATCTATCATTTCTTTAAATAAGGCAATTCCATCACCGCCATTATTTCCAGAACCAGATATAATATAAACCTTTTTAGATAAATCTAATTCTTCAAGAACGCTATGTGCTGCTCTTTTCATAAGCTCAATAGAAGGCGTTTTGTTTTCTATTGTATTTCTATCTGCATTTCTCATATTTTCAACAGAATAAACATCAATCATTTTCTTTAGCCTCCATCTTAATTTTATCTAGAGCTGCTTTAATATCGTCATATTCATATCCGCGATATTGCAAAAATCTTGCTATTGAAGCACAAACTTTAGGATCATCCAAATCTTTATTTAATGCTCTTTTTCTTGCAAGAATTAAGCAACCATCTTCGTTATTCTCATCATAATCTGCAAGAGCTAAATCTATATACTCTTGTTTAATACCCTTTAGTTTTAATTCTTGAGCAAGTCTAATTTTTCCTTTTACTTTTCTATTTTGGAACACATAAGCTTGCGCATATTTTTTATCATCAATATAACCATATTCTTCACACTTTTGAATACAATAATCTACCACAGCTTTTGTGTATTTTTTCTCATATAATTTCTTTATTAATTGCTTTTTTGTAGGCACATAAGAGCATACATATTCAACAGACCAAGAAAAAGCTGCATCTTTGTCTGATTCAAAAGCAAGTTCTAATAATTCTTGCTCTGTAATCTCTTTTCCAACAAAAATATAGTTTTTTAGAACAACAAATTTAGATAACGAACAACAATATTCGCCATCTAAATATAGATTGCATCTATCTTGATTTTTTACTTGGGCTTGAATCTTTGTAATTTCTGACATTCTACTTGAAGTAATCTACACCTGCTTTAAAGATGTCCATGTCGAATGAACCTCTAATGTTCTTATATAAATCCTTACCTACTCTTTCACTATGACCCATCTTACCTAAGATATGTCCATCTGGAGAAATTAATCCTTCAATGGCAAAAGTTGATCCTGTTGGATTATATGGACTTACCATTGTTGCATCACCTAAATTATCTACATATTGTGTAGCAACTAAACCTTCATTTAGAATCTTTTCTAATTCTTCTTTTGAAGCAACGAATTTACCCATACCGCAAGATATAGGAACGTTACTAATTGTATCAATATTAATACCATCAAACCATGGCGTCTTATTTGTTGCTATTCTTGTTCTTACAATAGAAGAAACATGATGACCAATATCATTCTTGATAAAGTTGCAAGACTTCTCTGTTTGAGGTGTTAATTTACCATATGGAATAAATCCAAGTTTAACAAATGCTTGGAATCCATTACCAATACCTAAAGCCAAACCTTCTCTATCATAAATCATATTCATGAATGCATCATTAATCTCGCTCTTTTCAAACATAGATACGATATACTTTGATGTATCCATAATATCGCTATCACTAAATCCGCCTGGAAGTGCTAAGATTTGAGACTCAATTATTGCTTTTCTAAATGCAGTAATAGATTCTTCAATATCTGATCTTGTTCTATTTCTAATAACTAGGATATTTGTTTCAGCGCCTGCCTTTTCAAAAGCTCTTGCCATATCATATTCACAAGTAGTTCCTGGGAATACTGGAATTAATACTTTTGGTGGAACTGTCATTGAAACATTATCTCTAATTTCTCTTACGCAATAAATAAGTTTTGATACATTCTCTACTTCATCATTTTGATATACAGTTGGATATACATCATCTAATGTCTTTGTATATGCATCAAAAGCGTCGCCAAATTTAAACTCTTCACCGCATAAATCTGCAGTTCTTGTTCCATTAATCTTTGCAATTAATTTAACATCTAATCCAGCAAGAGAAGATACGTCGCTTGCTTGAACAACAAAGTCACCAAATAAAGGTGCAAATAAATCTTCAGAAATTTCTTCCCATGTTGTTCCTATTCTATTACCCATACAAGATTTGAATACAGCAGATATTGCGCCACCTTCTTCAACTACGTTTGCTGATACGATATCCCCATTTTCAATTGCTGTTCCAATTGCGAGATATACCTTTTGGGCATCATCAAAATCTGGAACGCCATATTCGTCTCTTCTTATATGAATTCTATAAATATTCTTTGCATCAGACTTTTCATTAAAATCATTTGAAATTAACTTACTTGCTTTAGATATACCACAAGCAAATGAAATAATTGTTGGTGGTACATCAAGATTTCCAAATGTACCATTCATACTATCCTTACCACCAATAGAACAAATACCTAAATTCAATTGAGCATATAATGCTCCAAGCAATGCAGATGTAGGTTCTCCCCATCTTTCTTTATCATTACCAAGGTTCTTGAAATATTGTTGTAAATTCAATTTGATATTGCCAAGTTTAACACCTGCAGCAATTTGTTTTGAAATTGAAATAATAATCGAATAAATTGATCCAACAAATGGAGATTCACTCATAAGATAAGGTGAGCATCCAAATGAAGCTACTGTTGCTGTATCTGTTTCTCCATTTACAGGAATCTTTGCCGCCATAACAATTGATTCTGTTTCTTGATATTTACCACCATAAGGCATAAATATAGTATTTGAATTAATTGTCGAATCGCACATTTGCGCTCTTCCTTTTTGAGAGCAAACATTTAATCTTGATAAATCAGCAAGTAAAGCACCTCTAAAATCACCATCTTCAAAGAACTTGTTAGCAGCTTGGCTTGGCTTATTCATATATTTTGTAACCTTTTCATTGATTACAACATCTTGTTTAACTTTAACGCCCTTTAAATCTACAAAATCCCTGTTTAAATTAACAACAGTATCTCCGTTATAGAACATTCTAACAAGACCGGAATCTGTAACTGTTGCTATCTTTGTAGCAGCTAAATTCTCTTGATTAGCAATCTTAATAAACTCATCTTGTTTTACATCATCTAAAACAACAACTATTCTATCTTGAGTTTCAGATATTGCAATTTCTGTTCCAGATAATGATTCATCTACTCTTGGAACTAAATTTAGGTTTACATCAAAGCTTCTAGCACTCTCTAGAAGAGCTACAGCAAGACCGCCGGTAGACACGTCTGTACATCTTTTAACAATACTTGTTGCTTCTTTTCTTCTAACAAGTCTTTGTAATGCTCTAGATATTAGTGGGTCGCCTTTTTCAAATGAAGATGATTTAATATCTGTATCTTTTCTTGAAGCAGCTGATGCTGCACCGCAACCAACTCTTGACGTCTTTTCGCCAACTATCATGATAATGTCGCCGCATTCTGCTTCGGCCGCCATCATGTTTTCTTTCTTACCAGCACCAATAACGAAGTTAGCTTCTAAGTGCTTAGCCTTGTAATTCTCATGATACATCTCATAAGAAAGACCTGTTGGAACACCAATTTGTGTACCGATCTCAGCATGTCCCATTGCGGATTTTGTTGAAATTGTTTTTTGAGATAATTTCTTATTTTGTAAATCTATCTTTGAATCTCTTGGATCTGCAGAACCAGATACTCTCATTGCTTGATATGTAAATGATCTACCAGTTAATGGATCTAAAACAGCCGCTGATAGACCAGTTGCTGCGCCACCATATGGTTCTATCTCTGTTGGAGAGTTTGCTGTTTCTGTTTTAAACATTACAACCCATTTTTCATTCTTGCCATTAACATCTACATCGACATCAATAGCACTAACATTTCTCTCAAGAGTTGTAACTAAATTCTTTAATCTACCTTGCTTTTGTAATTTCTTAATAGCAATAGTAGCAATATCTCTTAATGATACATATGAATTTGCATTCTCTTCACTAAACTCTTTAGCTATTCTCTTATATTGAGAATATGCTCTTTCAATATGTGGATTGTCTGAATTGATATTTATTGAAGTAATTTCAGTATCAATAACTGAATGCTTTACGTGATCTGACCAAAGTGTATCTAATACTTTAATTTCAGTTTCTGTTGGATTTCTCTTAATGTCTTTGAAATAATCTTGAATTAGTTTTAAGTCTTCAAATGAAATTGCAAAATTTTGTGAATCATAAAATGGTTGTAATTCATTATTCTTTAGAGAGATGAAACTATCATATAAAACATTTTGAGGTTTCTTATACTCAACTTTTAGAGTATCTGGTAAATCAAGCATAGCTTCTTTATTAACAAGTGGATTAATAATGTATGCTTTTATCTTTTCAAAATCAGTATCAGCCACACCTGAGAAAGCATAAACTGTTGCTGTCTTTACTTTTGGTTCATCGCCAGCGGAAATGATTCTTATACAAGTTTCAGCATTTTCAGCTTTTGTATCAGCAGTTTCAGTTAGTGGTTCTATAGCAAAACTTCTATAGCCTCTTGTTGGGTTCTTTGTATAGACATACTCAAGGGATGGTTCATAGAAAATGAAACTTTGGAATCTATCAAAAACGTAGTCAGATAATCCTTCAATGTCATATCTGTCAAATATTCTTAAATCCTCAATATTAATTGAGAAAAGGTTCTCTAGTTCCTCTTTTAGATCTAACGCCTTTGAATTATATTCTGTTTTTTGTTCAACAAACAAACGTCTAATCATGTTACCTCAAAACCCTAATTAATTTTACCACTAATATTATACTCAACTCAAACAAACTTTTAGTGGCAAAAAACCTATTGTTAATTTTTAAACATCCCTATTTTTTTAATATGTGACAAACACTCCGGAAACTTAAAAATCGCTTAAGAATAGCGTTTTTGCCTTAGTTATCCACAAAGTTATCCACATTGACCTATAGTTATCCACAATAAAAAGTGAATATTGCGATATTCAAAAAATAGTTTTTTATATTCACAATCCGGTTTTTGCGACACGGAAAAGTTATGTCTAATTATAAGAAAATTATGTTCTAGAATAGTAGATAAAGTTTAATATATTCATTATCTTTAATCTGTATGTTAATCTAAACCATTTTCTCTTAAAGTTCTCTCCTTTGAACTCAATATTATTAGCACATGTTAGTTTTATAGAATCTGCATCTTTTACCTTAATAAACTTCTTTTCACCCTTAGATAATGAGAAGTAGTTCTCTTCTAATATCTCATTAGAATCAACAAAGATATTAAATGCGAAGTTATCTACACTAATTTCTACACCGCCTTCTACTTTCTCAACATTGAAGTTAACCTTCTTTAAAGGTAATTTAAGAGGTTTATTGAAGATCTCATATAAAGTTTCATTATTGAATGAAATTTCCAAATATGAGTCTAATTTAACTTTTAAATCTGCTAATTTAGCAAAAGAATTAGCCTCCAAGTTGCAAACATAGTTATATGTGTTTAATACTTTACTATTAGCAATTGAGATTTCCTTAACAACAACTTTTAAGCCAACTTTCTTTAGTGTGTCGTTATGAGCATAGATATGAGCTATTCCATTTTCCTTTTTACATGAAACTGTAACAGGAGCAAAGAATTCTTTAGCTTTGTATTGTAATGCCTTTGGTACTTTCTCAAAATCTACAGAAGACCAGCTTGGGCAATTCCATACATCATTGTATTGCCAATAGATTGCACCATTGCATCTTCCTTTATTTTGTCTAAAGTGAACAGTAGCATTCTTAATACATTCAGCTTGTACAATACCTGTTAGATATGGTAAATCTTCAAAATGTTTTGGGAAATCAAACATTTCTGTTAAATAGAAAAGCATCTTTTCATTACCACCAATACACTTTTGATGCGCATTAAATGAAGCAGATGTAATGTCTAATTCATCTCCACTAGCAAATGTAGATATAGCTTTCATTGATGGTAAAGACTCAAGACCAAATTCAGATAAGAATCTTGAATATCTTGTTTGATAATAATCTAACTTCTTTAAACCATGCCATACGTTCCACATATGCATATCGCCATCGCCATCTGAATTAATGTTTGTAAAGCAAGCAGTACCAAGTGGTGATGATGGAATATAAGATACATCAGTAATATCTTTTATTGCATCAGGAACTACGTTATAGAAGAACATTTCATAAGCCTTCATTAACTTATTAGTTTTTGGCATCCATGAATACATAGTTTCAATTTCGTTATTGCCGCAGAATAAAGCCATTGATGGGTGCATACTTTGTCTTACAACATTGTACTTAATTTCTTCTACAACATTATCTAATAAATCCTTTTCATAGAAAGGATATAATTGACATGCAAAACAGAAGTCTTGCCAGATTAAAATACCCTTCTTATCACATTCTGACATTAAGTATTCATCAGCATAAGAAGCGCCACCCCAAATTCTTAAAATATTAAAGTTAGACTTTAAAGCTAAATCAATATAATAATCTACATCTTCCTTAGTAGCATCTTCATAAATAGCAGCAAATGGAATAACGTTAGCACCTTTTGCAAATATCTTTTCGCCATTTAATGTAATACAGAAGTTTGTACCATATTCATCTTTTTCTTGATTTAAATAACAAGATCTTAAACCAATATACTTAACAACTTCTTCTTCGTCATTCTTAATTACAACATTATATAAAGGTTGTCTATCCTTGCCACTTAATTCTTTTGTATACCAAAGTTCTGGGTTCTTAACTTCAAACACACCATTAATACCCTTAATTTCCTCTCCCTTTGGAGATTCCATAGTGATTTCTTTAGCACCATCAGCCTTAATAGCAACAACTGCCATTTCCTTTTTAGTGTCTTGCTTTATATCTATATTTGTGATTTCAGTATTAATTGCCTTTAGATAAATATCATCTAAGATACCTGAATATGGAACACATGGACCCCAGTCCCAGCCAAAATGACAACCTGGCTTTCTAATATATGGAATACCATTAACCCCGTTAAAGTTATTTGGTAAAGCATTCTCTTGTTGTCTTTTAACGATGTAGTTGTATGGTGATTTGAACTTGAATTCAACTAGGTTTTCACCTTCTACAAGTTCATTCTTTACATCCACATTAAGAGGAATGTATGAATTGTTAAGTGAAGCTACTTGCTTATTATTTAAATAAACATCACAAAGAGTATCTACCTTTTCACATTTTAGATAAACATGCTCTTTTTCTAATACTTCTTTCTTAACATCGAATTTTCTTGAGAATGTATAATCTTTTTTAGCAATTTCAATTCCTTCTTCCTCTTTACCAGAAATCAAAGGATTCTTTACTAAATTTTGTTTAATTAAATTACCAACATCACTACCAGGAATATCTGCGACTAAATTATAAACTCCGTCGTTAGATACTAAATTCCATTTTCCATTTAAATCTACTTTTATCATATTTACCCTTTATATTTTTTTATTTAGCGTCAAGCCGCTATTAGTTTCTATTTAATTTCTCTTCCTATCTTAAATGCATCAGCAACAATATTGCCAAGCTTTATATATTTATGATTAGAAGAATCATAAGTTATGATACCTACTTTTTCAACATCAATTTTTCCATCTTCTTTAACGTACATATCATCAACATTAATATTTACAATATCAGCAACTAAATGACATGTTTCTTCATCATATGCAACCAACTTGCATTCAATTGCTATAGGTAACTCATTTATAATTGGTGCATTTACTTTATCTGCTTTTGAACTTGTTAACCCCGATTTTTCGAACTTGTCTTTAACTTTGTTGCCAGAAACAAGACCCAAATAATCACATGCTTTAACTGCAGATTCTGTACCAAAAGAGACTGTAAATTCTTTAGTTCTTAAAATATTCTTTGTTGTCTTGTGATCATCAGATAAACACATACCTATTCTATTATCTGTTTCTATTCCGCCCCATGCTGCATTCATTACATCAACTGAGCCATCTTCGTTGTATGTAGCAATCATTAAGACTGGCATTGGATACATCATTGTTTTTGCGCCTAAACTCTTTCTCATAAACCACCTATATTAAATTGTGAGAAGCTATCATATATATAATTGCTTCGTATTTATCTTTAGATACCTTCTTCAAGATATTCTTTCCTTTTGCTGTTCTATTTTCAATATCTACATCTTCAGTATTTACAGCAACCATATCGCCATCTGCAAAATAGATAGCAAAATCATATGGGTTCTTTACAACAGATACATATGCTATATCTTTTGGCTTCTTAACATCGCATAAAGCAACGCCCTTGCCATATCTATTCTTTGGATCAATTGTAGATAGAATTACACGCTTAGCAAAGCCTGATGCCATTACAACAACAATTTCACCTTCTTGGTTATTTTGTGTTACATATCTTACGCTGTCTTTTTCATCAACAAGTTTAACGCCCTTAACACCAGATGCTCTTCTTCCTTGTTCTGGAACATCGGCAAATGCATTTAGAACATTACCCATTTCTGTTACGAATAAGATGTATTCACAAGATTCATCTACTATTTGAACTGAGATTACTTCATCATCTTCATCCTTTAGAACGATTCCTGGATATGTTGTCTTTTTCTCCATTGGATATTCTGAAGATTGAGACTTCTTAATCATGCCATCTTTTGTTGCAATATAGATAGACTTACCAGCAAGTTGCTTTTCAGTCATAATCTCAACAATCGAATCATCAGAATCAACTTTACCTAGTTTGTTGATTTGAGTTCCCTTACTCTTCCATTTATCATCTAAAACTTGAGATGGAGTAAATACAACACATTGTCCTTTCTTTGTAAATGCAATAATATTTGTATCGCCATCAACAAACAAAGCTGTCTTTACAAGTTCATTTGCTGTACAGTTAACTATATTCTTTGATGCAGCTTTATAAATCTTGTCATTAACAAATCTCAAGGCTCCATTATTGCCAAGAAGTAGATATCCTGTAACCTTTACAGCTTCTACAACTTCTTCAGCCTTAATAATGTTTTCGTGAACTTCTGGATCTACAATCTTTGTTACGCGAGGTGTAGCATATTTCTTCTTAACTTCAAGAAGCTCTTTCTTAATGATTGTATATTGTCTTCTCTTAGAAGCAAGTATTCCTTCCAAATCTTCGATTTGTGCTTTTAAGGCTGCAAGTTCATCTTGCATCTTCTTAACATCAAGTCTATTTAATCTCTTTAAAGGAATATCTAAAACAGCAGTTGCTTGTTTATCTGTTAATTCAAATTCTGTTATTAATTTTTGTTTTGATTCATCATATGATGGAGATTCTAAAACAATATCTACAACACGTCTAATGTTATTAACAGCGATTAATAAGCCTTCTAAGATATGAGCTCTATTTGAAGCAGCTGTTAATTCATATTGGCTTCTTCTATAGATTACTTGTCTTTGGAATTCTACATACTCTTCAATGTATTTTAATAAACTCAATTGTTCTGGCTTACCATTTGCAATAGCAACCATATTAACATTGAATGCACACTCTAGAGCTGTTGATTTATATAGACCGGCTAAGATTCTCTTAGCATTGCCACCCTTTCTAACTTTAATAACGCATCTGATACCATTTCTGTTAGATTCATCATTGATATCTTGGATATCTCCATATAAATCTTTCTTACTTTCACGTAAATCATTGATACGTCTTAACAAGTCTGCCTTGTTAACTTGGAATGGGATTTCAGTAATAACGATATTTTCTTTATCTCCATCCTTTTCGATATTAACAACGGCACGCAT
>DFIJ01000117.1 GCA_002372775.1 Christensenella sp. UBA3700 | reverse complement strand
CCTTGAATATCAGTTAAAATTGTATAATCAGATCCATCTGAAGCAGTTATTAAGCCCATAGCTATTCCTGCTACTGGAGCTTTAATTGGCACACCAGCAGCCATTAAACTCATACATCCAGCGCATATTGTTGCTTGACTTGATGAACCATTAGATTCTAAAATTTCAGATACAACACGAACTGTGTATGGGAATTCTTCTTCACTTGGCATTACTTGTGATAATGCTCTTTCACCTAAAGCACCATGACCAATTTCTCTACGTCCTGGTGAACCATAACGACCAGTTTCCCCAACTGAGAATGCTGGGAAATTATAATGTAACATGAATCTCTTTTCAGTTTCTAGTGATAAACCATCAAGAATTTGATTTTCATGTAATCCGCCTAATGTAGTGATTGCAAGTGCTTGAGTTTCACCACGAGTAAATAATGCTGACCCATGTGTTCTTGGTAGTAAATCAATAGCTGTTGAAAGTGGTCTTATTTCATCCATTGCACGTCCATCAGCACGAGTATGTTCTTTAACAACTATTTGTCTAAAAATTTCATATTCGATTTCTTCAAGAACAAGTTTTACTTTAGTAATTAAAACTTCTAATTCTTCTTTATCTAAAGATGCATTTTCTTCTTCATATTTAGCAACTACTTCTTCTTTTACAGCATCAATTGCATCATATTTTTCTTGTTTTCCTTTGATACGCATTGCTTCATCTAAACGCTTAGCTGAAAGTGCAGTTACTTCATTTCTAAGTTCATCTTCAATTTCAAGATGTTCATATTCCATCTTTTCTTGTCCACATTCTGCAATTATTTGTTCTTCGAATGCACATAATTCTTTAATTGCTTCATGTCCAAACATTAAAGCTTCTAACATATCTTCTTCTGATACTTGTTTAGCACCAGCTTCTACCATGTTGATTGCTTCTTTTGTACCAGCAACTGTTAAATCAATATCCGATTCTTCTAATTCTGCTGGTGTTGGATTAATGATAAATTTACCATTAACACGTCCTACTTTTACCCCGGCAATTGGACCATCAAATGGGATTTTACTGATTGAAACAGAAAGTGATGAACCAAGCATAGCAGTTAATTCTGGTGAATTATCAGTATCAACTGATAAAACTGTATTGACAACTTGAACTTCGTTTCTGAAATTTTCTGGGAATAATGGTCGCATAGGGCGATCAATCATTCTCGCTGCTAATGTTGCGGCATCTGTTGGTCTTCCTTCTCTTTTAATAAATCCACCTGGTATTTTACCAACTGAGTATAATTTTTCTTGATATAAAACCATCAATGGGAAAAAGTCAGATAAAATATTAGCAGTTTTAGATACTACAGCTGTTGATAAAACAACAGTGTCACCATATCTAACTAAAACAGCACCATGAGCTTGCTTTGCTAATTCTCCTGTCTCTACAATGATTTTTCTTCCCCTGAAGTCGTATTCAAACGTCTTTTTCATAAATTCCTCCAAATCTCTAAAAAAGCACTCAAAAAAGAGTGCTTACCTTCAATATAACTATTTTCTTAGTCCTAACTTCTTAATTAATTCACGATATCTCTTAACATCTTCCTTAAGTAAGTAGTTTAATAGACTACGTCTTTGTCCAACTTTCTTCAAAAGTCCACGACGTGAATGAAAGTCATGAGTATGAACTTTTAAGTGTTCAGTTAAATCGTTAATTTCTTGTGTTAAAATTGCGATTTGAATTTCTGTTGAACCAGTGTCTTTTTCATTTCTAGCATATTTTTTAACAATTTCTTGTTTTACTTCTTTTTTTAATGCCATATTTTTTTCTCCTTTCAATATATATTCGCTTATTCCTAGAATGACGTCAGAGAAGTCGTCGCTCCACGCATAAGTACATACTAATTATACAATATTTTTTCTATTTTGCAAGCATTATAATAAATATTTCCACATTTTTAAAACATTTTTTTCATCTTTATATAAAGCCACATTAGAGTTCTTATATTTGAATAAAACTATATCATGATTATAAGTATTAGGTATTTGCACACCATTTTTAATTTTATTATATAGTTCATCATCTAATTCTACTTGATATATGTCATCAAAACATTTGTTTAAATCATAAAATTCATAATTATCTTTTTCTATATCTTCGATATTGTAAGAATCCTCTATTTTGATATTTCCTTGCCTTGTACGTATCAAACTAGACATTATACCAATTGTACCTAGTTCTTGTGCAATATCAGCTACAAGGGCTCTTATATAGGTTCCTTTGCTTACTTCAGTTCTTATCTTAAATATAATTTTACCATTATGTTCTTTAATATCACTTATAAGTTTTAATGACTTGATTGTAACTTCTCTTTTTGGTAATTTTATTTCTTCATTATTTCTTGCATATTCATATAACTTTTTGCCATTTATTTTGACCGCAGAATATATCGGAACAGTTTGCTCATATGTCTTGATCATTTTATTTAATGCTTCGATTATTTGTTCCTTTTTAAAACTAACGTTTTCTTCTTTTAAAACATCACCAGTTGAATCTAAAGTATTAGTTAAAGTACCAAGAGTTACTTCAGCTTCATAAGTCTTATTATATGCAGTTATTACTTCAACAAGATTAGTATATTTACCAATAAGTACAACTAATACTCCAGTTGCCATAGGATCTAATGTGCCTGTATGCCCTACTTTTCTTGTACCAAATTTTTTACATATTAAATTTACAACATCACGACTGGTACAATTTTTTGGTTTATTAATAACAAGTATTCCATTCATATAACCACCGAAATTATTGTAACAAAAAAAGGTAGATTTTTCTACCTTTTAATTAAGCATTTTCAATTGTTCCTAAAGATAATACCTTAGCTGGTTCAACAAATGCTACATTTAATGAACCTGTTGAAATTGCATCTTTATATTCTTCCAATTCTGGATAGTAAACACCTTGATTGAAATTTAAAAGTTCTGCATCATATAATACGCCTGACTCAATTTCACCAATTGTTATAGCATCAATTAATGGTTCTCCTGATTCATGAGCTTGTTCTACAAATCTAATACCAGCAGCTGCATCACCATTTAAACATTGTTGCATTGTTTGTTGAGTTTCAATTCTAAGTGGTAATACATCAAATGAACCTGTTGATAATGTTAAAGCAATTAATGTTCTTGCATTTACAATATGATTTTCAATAACACTTCTAGATAAACCTGTAGTATCCAAATCATGTGCATGTTCTACAAAAGTATATCCTTCAATTAGTTGATCATAATCAAATCCATATTGTTCTGCAAAGACTCTTAGAAATTCAAAGTTAGCATAATTTGCTTCTCTTGCAGTAGTGAACATTTCACTATTCAATGAATGTTTATTACTTGTTGCCATTGGTGCTACTGGCGTTGCAGTAGGCACTTGTGTTGGTACAACTGTTGGTGTAGGAGTTGCTGTTGGTGCTTTCGTTACATTAACAGTTGGCGCTGGTGTCTGTACAGGTGCTTGTGTAGGATTAACTGTTTGAGAAGTTGTTACTCTTGGTTTATTAAACCAATCTTCTACAGTTTCCCAAGCATGTTTAGGGAATTCAAATATCCTACAAGCTACAAGTCCAGCTGCAACAGCTATTGCTGCTAATCCAGCTCCAATTCTTTTTACATGTTTATTATTAAATCTTCTAATTCCTTTTTTCTGAGACCAAGTTAATTTTTTAGCTTGTGCTTTTAAAGTCATCAATCTTTCAAATTGATTAGCATATCTAACAAGTGCTGCTTTTCGATCAGTATCATTAGAGCATGCTCCAAGATTTACTCCTCGTTTTACAACATCTTCTAAATATTTAATTTCATCTCTGACAAGTTTGTCAGAATCTTTTTTCTTTGCAGTAGCAATAACGTTATCTCTTCTATTTTCTAATCTAGTTTTTTCTGCAACTTCTGCTGGAGTTGTTCCAAGTGCACCAATACGTGCATTTAGCTCAGCAGTTGCAGCAGCTTGGAAGTCAGTTAATTCAAATGTTGGAACATTTCCTTTAACGACTTTTCTAATTACTTTTTCGGCTAATGGATTAACATATGCATATCCATTAGTATTTACAAACTTATCTTTCTTAAAGGCACTAAAAAATGGAATTTTAACTTTTTTAGTAGTACCTTTATGTTTAACATCGATTTCAAGATAAGATCCTAAGCCTGAGAAAGTAATTTCTTTCTTGCCATCTTCTAGATTTCTTTTTAATCCTGTTATAGATCTAACGTTTTTGATACTAGTTGATGCAGTCGTTGCCGAACTAACATCTTTTCTATTATAGTTAATAAATTCCATTTTTCAAAACCCCTTTATAATTATCTACAGCCTGTTGAATTGCCATTTCTAATTGCATTAATATATGCAATTATATCAGCATTTTCACCGTATGAAGCAGCCATGTCATTTAATTGAGTTAAAGGCATACCTAATTCATTTTCTGTTAAACCAAATACTTGTGCACATGCTGTTAAGAAGAATAAATCAGTTCCTACACATTGTTTTCCACCTACACTAAGTAATGGTGAATATTTTCTAATATAATCCATGATATTTTGAAGTCCAGCTTCTGTTGGACTTAAAGCGAATTCTTGAATCATAGCTTTTAATTCTTCAAAGATTGCTTTTTCATCAGCGTTATCCATGTATAGACAACCCATTGATAAATATTCAAAATTTTCTGGATCTGTAAATAAATTTTGGAAGTTAGCGTTTAAAATATTTTCACGCATTTGATTTACAGATGTTAATGTTAATTCTGGAGTAACTACCATATTTCTATATTGAACTGGTAATTGACCAGAAGTAGCCATTTCTGTTAAAACATCTTTTGAGTTAACTACTAAGTTAGTAGCTTTGCTATCTTCAGCACTATAAATTATTTCTTGTTGATCTAATACAGCATTAGCAGCATCTGTATCAGCTAAAGCAGCTCCTGCATTGAAATGAAAGAACATTGCTAATACTAATGCGCCTACTCTTTTTCCTAAACCTTCGTATGTTGTTAATTTACTCATATTCTTCTACCCCTCTCAATTATTTAGTAGTAGTTTTAGTAACACCAGTATATTTATAACCAGCTTTGATCAATTTTTGATCGTTACTAGAAGTACTCCATTTATAAACTGTTTTGCTTTCTGTTGTTGTTAATGTTCTATATCTATAGTATGTTACATCTTTGTAAACATCTGTAGTTATTTCACATTTGTTTTGACTGTTTAATTTACCAGTTGCACATGAATATCTTGTTGCACTTGAAGAAGCTATTGTACTAGTTCCTGAAGTAGTTTTATAACATTTTTTATCATCTTTTGTGTAACCAGTTGGACAACTATAAGTTGTTGTTGCAGTTGAATTTTTTACATCAGTTGTAGTTGTTGTTTTTGAACAAGTTTTCTTATCTGCTGATAATGTATAACCTGATTTACAACTGTATGTTGTGTTAGCAGTTGAAGCTATTGTGCTTGTTGAAGCTTTTTGACATCTACTACCATCACTTGTTTTATTATATCCAGTTGGACATTTGTAGTAAGAAATTGATGCAGCTACTGTAGTAGTTTTAACACAATTCTTTCCTGATACTCTATATGAGCTATCACTACAATAATAATAGTCAATTGTACTTACAGTTTGACAAGGACCGCTTGCACAACTGAATGATACTTTTACATGTGGAATTGCAGCAACTGTATTAGTAATAATACAATTTGTTCCACTTAATGTTCCCTTGCTACAAGCATATACTGGAACTAAATCAGCATATTTATATGTAGTTTTTGAACATGATTTTTGATCTGATGATTTTGTATAACCTGATGGACAACTATAAGTTGTTGTAGCTATTGAAGCTACTGTATCAGTTGTTGAAGTTGTTTTTGAACAAGTTTTCTTATCTGCTGATAATGAATAACCTGATGGACAACTATAAGTTGTTTTTGCAGTAGCATCTATAATTTCAGTTGTAGATGTAACTTTTGAACAAGTTTTCTTATCTGCTGATAATACATAACCAGTTGGACAACTATAAGTAGTAGTTGCAGTAGCATCTTTAATAGTTGTTGTTGTACCAACTTTTTCATTTACTACTTTCTTTTCTACTTCTCTTTTTGAAGTTTCTGTAACTTCTGTTTTACTCCATTGTGACCAATTTGACCATTTTGAAGTACCTTCGATTGTTTTTGAATATTGGTAATATGTTACTTCTTGTTTTTGTTTTTCACATAAACCAGATTCACAGTAATTGTAACATCCAACAACTGTTTTAATTGTTTTTGTTACTTTACCACATGTTAATGAAATTTCCATTTCATATTCATTATCTACTTTAGTAACCTTAACATATGAGGCTTCACGATCACATTTGTTACCGCTTGCATCAACTAATTCAACAACCATTGAATTTTTGATCATTTCATCTAATGTTAAGCTTTTTGAAGTACCATTAGTAGATGGCATTCTCTTAACTGTGTAATACTCTCTAGCAGCATCTTTCATACTTAAAAGATTTTGATTGAATAATAATTCAGATAATGCTGAATTACTACCAGTTCCGGCACCTGCAGCACCATTGTTTTCTAAATAGCTTTTAGTTGGAAATAACCACATAAGGACAAATACAAATAATAATAATACAAGTACTTGTGCTATAAACCCTACGATACTAAAACCGTTTCTTTCTTGAATTTCCATAATTCTTTCCCCCCTTGATTGAGACATATTATAGCATCTTCCAAAATTTTGTCAAATTGAAGCAAATTCTTGGAAAATACTGGTTTTTCTCTCAAAATCTGCCATATATTATAATCAAAAAAAATTATTTGTCAAATCGGCAATTTAAATAGCGTTTTAGTTTTATTTTAATGCGTTGTAAGGCGTTATCTACAGCCTTCATATCCTTATCTAATATATTAGATATCTCTTTATAGTCTAGACCACTAATTTTTAGTAAAAATACTTCTTCTTCAAAATTTGTAAGCTTTTTACTAAAATTCTTAATTAAATCTTCTTCTTCTTCATGTTCCATAAACATATATTCAGGATTATAACTATTATCACCAAGATAATCTTCTAATTCAAATACATTATCATCATATTTTTCATTTAACGACAAAGATTCATTCAATAAACGATGTTTTTGTCTTTTAGCTGATACAATTAATGAAATCATCTTACTTTCTATACATTTTCTTGCAAATGTATAAAATGTACTATCTTTTTCTTCATTAAAGCTCATTATTGCAGTATTTAGACCTAATCTGCCTTCTTGAATTAAATCACTTATTTCTAATCCAAGTCCATTACAATGTTTAAATAATTTAGTAGCAATATTAACTATTAATGGATTATATTTATCGAACATAATATTAGATGCTTCTTCATTGTTTTCACTGATATATTGTAATAATTCATGATCATTATAGTCATGATACTTCATATTTCATCATCCTCTTACATTTAATGCTTCAAATATTATTATTCCTGCAGCTACACTTGCATTTAAACTATTAACTGTACCTACCATTGGAATTGATGCAATAAAATCAGAATTCTTCCTTACAATGTCTGATATTCCTTTTCCTTCATTACCGATTACAATAGCTGTTTTACCTTTATAGTCAATTTCTCTGTAATCTGTGCCATTCATGTCGGTTGCAACTACCCAATAATTATACTTTTTAAGTTCTCTTAAAGCTTGAGCAATATTAGTAACCTTAATTATATTAACTTTTTCTGTTGTTCCAGCACTTGTATGAAATACTGTTGAATTGACACTAACACTGCGATCTTCTGGAATAATAATAGCATCTACTCCAGCTGCTTCACAGGTTCTAATAATAGCACCAAAATTATGAGGATCTTCTAAATGATCTAAAACAACAACTAATGCAGAATCAAGATTATATATTATTTCCAATTCTTTATATTTGAAATCATCTATTTCCAATATTATACCTTGATGATTTCCTGCTGTCATTTTTTGCATATCAATTTTTGTTAATGTTTTATATTTTAAATTTCTAGAATTTATAAGTGAAATTATATCTTTTTCATTAAATTTTTCTTGCAAATATATATTTTTGATACTTTTTTCACTTTCAAGCAATTCTTTTGCTACATTTCGTCCATATACTAACATATTTTATTCCTTTACTATATATTTTATTAATTCTTCTATTCTTTTAATATTATTTTCTAGATATAAGTATCCAAATATAGCTTCTAAAGCAGTTGCATACTTATATGTTATGATATCTGTATTTTTCGGATGTCTTGTTCCTTTATGATTTCGTGCTCTATTCATAACTATTAGTTCTTCTTCAGTTAAATAATTATCATTGATTAAATTTTCTAATATTTTTCTTTGCGAATTAGCACTTACATAATTAATTGCTTCATGTTGAAGATTATTTACTTTAACAATACCTTTTTTTATTAAATGTTTTCTTATATACACTTCATATATAGAATCACCTAAATAAGCAAGTGTAAGTGAATTATAATCTATCGAATGTAACACCATTTATTACTCCTTGCTTTATATCTGACATAATAAGTGTTATTACTTTGTCATAATCTACTTCATTTCCTCTAACAATACATCCTCTTTTTCTACCAATTGTTTCAAGTGTTTCAATAAAATCATCACTTATTTTATCTACTTTATAACGTTCACTTAATATATTTGGATAATATTTAAATAGCATTCGTAGTGCATATTCACAAACATCATATAAAGGAAGTATTTCTTCTTTAATGGCAGTAAAAGTTGCAAGATTCAAAGCAACATTTTCTTCATCTAGTTTTGGCCATAAAATACCGGGACTATCTAATAATTCAATATCGTCATTAATACGAATCCAATTTAGTTCCTTTGTTACACCAGGTTTATTACCTACGTTAACTGCTTTTTTGCCAACTAGTCTATTAATTAATGTAGATTTACCAGCATTTGGTACTCCAACAACTAATACATGTGTTTTTTTCTTCAATAAACCCCTATCTTTTCTCGATTCATTTACTTCTTTCATTACTTCATCAGTTAAATTGATAAGCTTAGACATATTGAAATTGTGTTCTAAATCGAGCCCTATAGTTTTAAAACCCTTTTCGTTATAATATCTCATCCATTTTTCGGTTTCTTTTAAATCGCACAAGTCTATTTTGTTAAATACGA
>DFIJ01000008.1:603-13409 GCA_002372775.1 Christensenella sp. UBA3700 | reverse complement strand
AATAAGAAAAAACCTGACTTTTGGGTCAGGTTTTTTAATATCCATTTTGTTTATATTTATTGTTGTTGTTGATTAGGGTCCATACCACGGTCATATTGTGGGAAAATTCTAGCTTTTGTATCAAGTACAACTTGTAGAATCTCTCTTGAATGTGCTTCTGCATCGTCCATAAGTTTTGCAACATCTTGGTATGCTTGGCCTACTAAATTATTTGCATAATTTGATGCATCTTGAAGAATTTGATCAGCTTGTCTTTTTGCTTCTTCTACGATTCTGTTCTCACCAACAAGTTGTTGTGCTTGTCTATTTGCTTCATCGATAATTCTCTTAGCTTCTTCTTGAGCTTCAAGCTTAATATGTTGAGCATTCTTAGTTACTATTCTTGCTTGAGATAATTCGCTTGGAAGTAAGCTTCTAATTTGAGCAATACATTCAAGACATGCACTCTCATCTACAAGCTTTGAATCTGTCATGAAACCCTTCTTAGCAAGAGTAATGTTAGATTCTAATTTATTTAACCATTCATCAACATTCATTTCTATCATTTTTCAAATTCTCCTTGAAAATCTTTACTATTAAATTATTAGCATATTTTGGAACAAAAGTCCTAATATTTTCACCATTTTCTAATGCAGTTCTTACTTTAGTAGAACTTACATCTTCATATTTATTTGTAGCTTTATATAAAACAGTCTCTACATTTC
This sequence comes from Christensenella sp. UBA3700, assembly GCA_002372775.1. GTDB lineage: Bacteria > Bacillota > Clostridia > Christensenellales > UBA3700 > UBA3700. The sequence continues at coordinate 12,705 of DFIJ01000008.1, read as the reverse complement.
CATGTTCTTTGTTGTATTTTGCCATATCTTGTTCGTAAAGATAATCTTGTTCTGTTCTATAACCTCTTACTATTATACCGATTTTCTTATTATTTAGATACTCAAATACAAAACCATCAGTATAATCTACAGAAACATTAGATAAATCTTGAACTGCAGCTTTTACAACATCTGCTCTTTGCTTTAGCGTAAAGAATGCTTTTTTATCTTCATTTTGTGCAACTAAAACAAGAACTCTATCATAGTTTTCAGCAGCTTGCTCTATTACATCTAAATGGCCAACTGTAATTGGATCAAAGCTTCCTGTTACTGCACATACACTCTTTGTTATAGCGATATAATCTACAACAACTTTACCAAATGTCTTTCTCTTTTCTATAAAGAAATCATAAGATAAATCATATTTCTTTTCTACATCATGTTCATAGATAATATAACCATTTTCTTTTAATAAATTCTTAGCCTTAACTATCTTTGTAATTTCGTTAATACAATCTAGAGCAAATGGCGCATCTACAAATATAAAATCAACGCTTCCAACGATAGAATTAAGAGTTTCTCTATAATCACGATTAAGAATCTTATAATTACCATCTATACCCTTTAAATTGGCTTTAGTACATTCTAAAGAACTCTTTGCGATGTCTGAGAAGATTACTTCGCTAGCGCCTCTTGATATGGCTTCTATTCCCATAGAACCTGTACCTGTAAATAGGTCTACAAATCTAGACTGAGCAATATTAAATTGAATGACATTAAAGATAGATTCTTTAACTCTATCTATTGTTGGTCTTACTGCCATTCCTTCTGGCGCAAAAAGAGGCTTTCCTCTATATTTACCACTAATTACTCTCACTAATTACTCCTAAATCTGTAACTATATAATCTAATTTTATATCTGTTTCTTCTGTGTCAATCTTATCCATTTCTTGACATGAAAATGCAAGTCCTATTTTTAAACAATTATTATTCTCAAAGAATCTATCATAATAACCTTTGCCTTTGCCTAGTCTATTTAGATTCTTATCAAAACCAAGAAGTGGAGTCACACATACATCAAAATCAATTTCTTCTTTTGTGTACTCTTTTCCTATAGGTTCCTTTATTCCAAATGCACCTATAGAATACTTTGTATTCTCATCTACTCTTATGAATACCATGTCATCGCCTATAACTTTTGGCATAAACAATTCAACCTTGTCTTTATAGTATTCAACAAGCTTATTTGTAGATACTTCACTATTTATGGAATTGTATATTAAAACTTTCCCTTTCAACAAATTCAAAGAGATTAAATTTGAATATACCTTATCGCTAAGAATATCTTTATTCTCTAAGCTTTTAAGTCTTGATTTAATCTCTTGTCTTTGTTCTATTTTATTCATTACATTTGGCTCTTATAGTAGTTAATTAAGCAACCTTGATTAATGATTTCTCTTTCACTATCTGTAAGTGGATCTATCTTTAGAGTAATATCAAATGCCTTACCATTTCTTACAACTTTTGCTGGGAATGATAAATCATTGTTATTAATCTTTTCCTTTGTGTTAGGGATGATAATAATATCTCCAACTTCAAATGAATCTTGCGCATTGATAAATGGGAACATACCCCAGTTAATCAAATTACTTCTATATCTCTTTGTAGCGTATTCACGAGAAATGTTACATACACCACCAAGAACTCTTTGACATGAAGCTGCTTGTTCTCTTGCAGAACCATCACCTGGCTTAATTGCAAATACACCAGAACCAATTGAAACGCTTCCCTTTAAATCTAATCCTGAAACCTTAACTGCATCAGCATATTCTTTGTTTAAACCAGAATCTCTTCTTTGTAATTCATCAGCATAAATTTCTTTAGCCTTTGGAACATAATTTGGATCCTTTCTAGATAAAGCAAATTCAGCAAGTTTTAGAGGATTTGATCTATAAGATGATGTTTCACCTGATGGGATTAATTCATCTGTTGTTGTAACTGGATCATTAATAACAGAAGCAAGCTTAACGATAACGTTATCTGTAAGATTAATAACTTCTGGCCAGTCTTTGATGTTTGGACCATATTGAAGAGGTAAATCTTCTTGTGGCTTATTGTATCCCATATAAACTCTATTTTGATAAATGCTTTCATCAAACTTGAATCCAGGAATTGTGTTATCGTAATCAACATCTAAAGCAGATGTTAATGCACCGCCATTCATAGCTGTTGCAGCAATAGATCTAGCATCCATTAATGCTACAGATGCGATTTGTCCATTAGCTGGCTTTGAACCTTCTCTGTTTTCGAAGTTTCTTGTTGAATGTCTAATACTTAATGCATTATTAGCAGGAACATCTCCAGCACCAAAACATGGTCCGCAGAAACATGTCTTAATAATAGCGCCGCTCTTTAATAAGCTTCCTAAAGCTCCCTTTTCAAGCAAGTCTTCATAAATTGGAGTAGATGAAGGATATACACTTAGTGTGAACTTACCAGAACCAATGAACTTATTCTTTAGGATTGATGAAGCTTCATAGATGTTATCATATGTACCACCGGCACATCCTGCAATAACACCTTGTTCAACCATAACTTTACCATCTTTAATCTTGTCTAATAGAGAAATCTTAACATTCTTTAATCTTGCGTTAGCTTCTTCTTCAGCCTTTGCTAAGATATCAGCTGGATTTTCTATAACATCTTTTAAGTTATAAACATTTGATGGGTGGAATGGAAGTGCGATTTGTGGTTCAACTGTAGATAAATCTACATTTACAACACCATCATAATAAGCAACTTCTGCTGGTTTGATTTCCTTATAATCATTTATTCTTCCACGAACGAAATAGTAATTCTTAACTTCTTCGTCATCTGTTCTCCAGATAGAAGATAAACATGTAGTTTCTGTTGTCATAACATCAATACCATTTCTATATTCGATAGGAAGATTCTTGATGCCATCACCGACGAATTCCATAACTTTGTTTTTAACAAAGCCGTTCTTAAATACTGCACCAATAATAGCAAGAGCAACGTCTTGAGGACCTACACCCTTTCTTGGCTTACCAGTAAGATTAATAGCTATAACGTCTGGATATTTAATATCGTAAGTTCTATTTAATAATTGCTTAACAAGTTCTGGGCCACCTTCACCCATTGCCATTGTTCCTAAAGCACCATAACGAGTATGAGAATCTGATCCTAGAATCATCTTTCCGCATCCACTCATCATTTCTCTCATATATGTATGAATAACTGCTTGGTGAGCTGGAACGAAAATGCCGCCGTATTTCTTAGCAGCAGATAGACCAAATACGTGGTCATCTTCATTAATTGTTCCACCTACTGCGCATAATGAATTGTGACAGTTTGTTAAAACATATGGAATTGGGAATTTCTTAAGTCCACTTGCCTTTGCTGTTTGAATAATACCAACATAAGTAATATCATGTGATGCCATTGCATCGAATTTGATCATTAATGGTTCACCTTTTTTTGTGATACCTGTTGTATTATGGCTCTTTAAAATTGAATATGCCATTGTGCCTTGGTAGGCTTCATCAAGTGCTTTTTCTGGAACGCCTGCTTTTACTGCATCAGCCGCACTTAAAAACTTGCCTCCAACTAAATACTTTCCTTCTGATTCTAGATTAATCATTTATCTATACTCCTTCTAATCCTTTGTCATAACTAATATATAAATTGTGTATCCCCTATATTGAGCAACAAGTGTTATTCTTTCAAGCGAATAATTTGCTACATCATTATAAGAATATGAGCTATCTGCGATATACATAACAGATACTATCTCATTAGAATTAACACCAGCGCCACTTACTGATTGAACTAAAGCGTTTACCAATACTTGAGCTTCTTGTTGTGATGTTATTCTGTTATCATATAATACACCATTATATTCAAAATTAATATTTTTAAATATATCAAATTGCACGTCATTTGCAAAATTAATTTCAAATGGACTTTGCTTTGATTTTACGAATCTTGATGATCTATTATCATTTTCGCTCGAAGTCATCAAGAAATATTGATATCCTATAAACTCGTAATCGTAAGGAATATTAGAAGAATAAATATTACCCCACGTTGGATCTGAGTAATACCAATTACCCGCAATACATATTTCAACCCAAGCATGTGCTCCCATCTTATCTGCAGACTTTCCTGCAAGGCCAGTAACTTTATGAGCCTCAATACCCATTGTATTAAGCATTACAGACATTAAAGCTGCAATGCCATTACATACAGCATAATGATTCTCGCTAAATATACCCTCAATGTAATAGCATTCCCAGCCATATGCTTCATTGTATTTTTCGGAATAAGTTGACGAATTGGTGTAATATGGAGAACCCTCATAATACTCCAATTCTTTAACAGAAGCGTAATCGTAAACAACAGTGCTACAAATCCAATCATAAACAGCTAAAGCTATTTCATAATCTGACATATCCTCACTAAGTATACTCTTAAGTGTATCCTTTATTGTGTCATATAATGTTTTTAGCTTTGAACCATTTTCAAATACTGGAACAAAACCATGTTCTAGCGCCATATATAATTCGATAGAAGAATTAACTAAAGCAGTACCATTGTTATTATCTTCTATTGGGAATGTATAATTTGCTCTATTTATTCCACTGCCATAATGTACCATTGAATAATCAGAATTCTTGTGATTCTTTGCTGCTCTTTCAGATGTTTGATCTGGCACGTGATCAGAATTATCTGGGCACATATCTCCATAGTATGTAATTTTTAAAACATAGCCATATCCTTCATAGAAATCTTGAGAAACTAAAGAACATGTCAAAGAATATGAACCAGCTTCTGGCAAATCATATTCCATATTTGCAAATGAAGAAAGAACGAAATCTATATTTCTATAGAATGAGTGGTTCACAGCGTTTCCAGAGTATACATCTGTACCATCATTTCTCTTTAGAGTGTAATCAAATTTCTCAAAATCTTCTTCTTCAAAATCAAATACAACTAAAATATCATTTCCGTTGGTAACATTTCTATACAAGTATGTATAGAATACAAAGTCATAATATTCTTTCCAGCTTGTAATATAGAAATTACCAGTAATACCATATACTGTGAATGTTTGATCTAAAACAGGTGTAACTACAGAATTTTTTATTGTACATTCGTTATCGTCATATAAATTCAACTTTGTAATAACATTTGCACTCTTAAATTCTGTATTATCCACTACGCTTGTAACAGAAACTGTTTGATTCTTTACAAAGATTAATCCTGTAGCATTAAAGCTATTGCCAGAGAATCTAGATGGATGCGAAGTAGTTGAATATTCAACATTATCAATTTTTACGATAAATAATGATGTCTCAACATCACAATCCCATGTAACATATACATCTGGCCAAGTTGAATCAACCTCAACTTTTACATTGTATGGATAATTATATGTGTTATTCACAACAAGGAACGAATCGGCAAAAATACCTGTTGATGTATAAACTCTTAAGATATGAGTTCCAACATCATATTTCTTCAAAATATTACTATCTACATAAATACTGTCATTTACAAATGAATACTCAACATCTTTACCATCAATAGTGACATCTTTAATTGAACTTGCAGACATTGCATTTGCCGGAGTAATTATAAAATCATCTGAGCTAAACTTGACGTAATCACTCACTGTAAATTGTGGAGCTAAAGAATCAACAATTTCAATATGATATCTTAAATCGTCATTAGATTCAAAAGACACTTCAAGTAAATACTTCTTATCCAAAATCATTCCATTTAATGCATCTCTTGAGATAATCAATCTATCTAAATCTACAATATAATCTTCACCGACAGTTAATTCTCTACCTGCAATAGTAACACCACTAACAACAACTGGCTCATCATATTTTATACATACATTCTTAGTTTCTTCTGTTGCGTAATATAAACTAGGAATATTTGCCACTTCAATATATGAATGAGGATCAAGCATTGCTGATTCAGCATATGCTGCATATAAATCTAAATTTTGAGTGTACTTATCTGTTGATTTAAATCTTTGAGTAAGTTCCGCATCTAAGTACCAGCCTATAAACACCATATTCTCTTTTAATGGAGATGGTAAATTCAACTCTGTTTCAATAGTATATGAGTTAAAACCTTCATCATCAAATGTAATACCTGAACCAACAACATTATGATAAGTGATACTATATGTTATTAAATTCCAAGATGGATATACATCAATATCTTTATGGAAGTTTTGATTTTCTGTTAACTCTGTATGCAAATCTTCATCCAAATACCAACCTGCAAAGCTACAGCCTGGTCTTGATGGATTCTCTAAGTGAATAGTACTGAAATATCTATAATAAGCAAGATTAGCGCTGCTATTTTGAGCATCACTCTCTAAGTGATAATTAATCTTGTATTTAATCTCATACATTAACGCATAAAGCGTTAAGTTTTCACCATATATTTTGTCCTTATAATATCTCTTTGTATAGTTAGAATCTAAGAACCAACCTTCAAATGTATAACCCACCTTTGTTGGATCATCGAAAGATAACTTATCATTAACTGTGTATGTATTCAATCCTTTTGAATCAAAAGTTGCACCTGTTGGAACATTAAATGAAATTGTATAAATTACAATAGTCCATTTAGCATATAAAGTTATATCATCCTCAATAGTTGTTCCGTTTGTATACTTGGTATTAAAACCTTTATCTAAATACCAGCCTAAGAATGCATAACCAGTTTTAGTTGGAGCTGAAACATTTAAGGTACCGCCATGTGCTATTTCAGCAACATTATCTTCACTGTTTACACCACCATCAAGCACATAGTTAACAGTACAGTTTGCCTCTTCCCATTCTGCATATAAAGTTACATCACTTCTAACTCTATAGTATCTAACATCAACTGGAGTTGTTAGAGTTGGGTCTAGATACCAACCAGTAAATCTATACCCACTACGTGTTGGTATTGGGTTATTCAATTTTGATCTAAATTTACAACTGTAACTTTCTAAATCATTTCCGCCTCTTGTGTTAAAAGTAACAACATATGAACTTTTAACATTACTTTCGGATATAAAATGCGCATAAACTTCAATGTCTTCTGTAAGTTCTTTATTTAGATATGTAGTCTCATCAAATTCTTGAGTATAGTATTGGTCTTTATACCAGCCATAGAACACATAACCATCCATGGTAGGATCTTCAGGAAGAACAATCTCCTCATTGCCTTGTGTTCTTACATAAGAATAGTAGCCCCAAGAGCCACCTTCTGACACTTTAAACTCAATTGTATGCTTAGAAACATCTGTTGAACACGCGATAATTGATACACCAATAAGTGCAACAACTAAAACTATGAAAAAAATTTTAAAAAATTTTGTGCGCATATTTATATTATTATATGCGTCCTAGATAAAGTCAATGTACAAAATGGTTAATTAGAAGTTTTTAATAAAGTAACTTTCAAGTAGTCCAATAGGATGATAAGATAATTTACTCTTTCTTAATCCCTCATCTCCCATGTCTTCTTGTCTATTAACAATTCTCACATTTTTAAAGCATTCTTTAGCCACTAAATTTAACAGTTTTGAATATACGCCATCATATGCAACATTAGCTTTTTCTATATGTTCAATCGCAACTCCTGATGATGTAATTTCTACTAAAGAAAAGCCTATAATTTTATTGTCAACTAAAAGGCAATACGCATGAATATTATCTTCACTCATTGAGGCTTCAATTTGAGTTCTAATTGCTCTTTCTTCTTCTTGTTTATCATCCTCAATATACTCTTCATCTTTCTTGGATTCCCAGTTAGAAATAAGGGCTGCTAAACCTTCACAATCACCCTTTTGCAATGGTCTAAATTCATAAGAATAAAGCTTATCAAATTTGGCAATGTGATTACGCTTTCCATGATACTTTTTACCGCTAAAGTTTATAAGATCCATAGGATCATATAAATATTCCGAATAATCTCTATTATAGATAGGCTCTAAACCAAGCTCTTTAACGGCATCTAAATGATCTTGTGTGACACCATCGATTAGAAGATAATCACCATCTTCTTTTACTTGCTCTAGGATCAATTCAAAACCTTTTTTGAAATTGTCTTTTGTTGTCAAAGGAGCTAGATAAACATATTTAGGTGTTTTGCCATTAAAAAACTCTTCATCAAGTATATGAACAGGTGTTTCAAAGCGCAAAAAAACTATGTCGTCACATTGTGCAACTTGCATAGTGTCATAACGAAAAAAACTCCAAGATTTTAGGTATGTTTTTGAGTAATCGCAGCCGTTGTAATCTGTCTTTGAAAGTTCGTTATTTATTATGATAAAATCTTCGTCTTTTATATTTCTAAAATGCATGCGTATTTCCTTGCCACGCGTTTTTTATGCGTGTTATAATAGCGACTATGAAAAAGCACTTTTTCTTTAAGCAAAAAACATGGATTAGCCTTGCATCAATCGCAATCATTATTATATTGATGGCTTCGATAATTGTCAATTTTTTGGCAATCTTCAGAGTTGGTAATATGATGTCAATACACTATGAATTAGATATTGTTGCAATTGTGATTATGACTCTAGTTATTGCATTTTTAGTCTGCTTTGTATTCTTATCTGGGTACACTTTTAAAGAAGATTATTTTGCTCTTAACCTTGGCGTTATGGTATTAAAGTTTAAATATGATGACGTGTTGCTTATGAGAACAAATAGCGATAAGTCAATGTTTATATTATTCATGGAAACTAATGAAGAAAAAGCTGATGTTAAAGATGAAGAAAACAACTTAAAGGCAAATATTTTACAAATATTTGTATCTAAAGATAACGTTGATGCATTCATCTCAAATATTAAAAAGCATAATCAAATGGTTCCCGTAGAAATCATTACGGAGGAGAAAAGATAATGATAGCCGTTGTAGCTTCAAATAATGCTCATAAAATCGTAGAAATCAAGTCTTATTTAAAAGGCCAGTTTGATGACATTAAGTCTCTAAAAGATATGGGCATAAATATTGAAATTGAAGAAAACGGAAACTCGTTTTTGGAAAATTCTTTAATTAAAGCAAGAGCTATATCTAATCTTACACACCTTCCAGCAATTGCTGATGATTCAGGTTTATGTGTAGATAGCCTAAATGGTGAACCAGGGATTTATTCTGCAAGATATGCAGGAGAACCTTGTAACGATGAGAACAATAACGATAAACTTCTTAAAGTTCTTAGCGAAAAAGGTTTAAATGATGAAAAGCAAAGAACTGCACATTACACTTCTGTTGTTGTACTTGTATACCCTGATGGCAGTTACAAATATGGCGAAGGAAAAGTTGAAGGAACTATTCTTCACGAAAGAAAAGGTAATGGCGGCTTTGGATATGATCCCCTATTCTATTGCTACGAATTAAAAAAGACATTTGCCGAAATTACTTTAGAAGAAAAGAATACAGTAAGTCATAGAGCAAGAGCTTTAGACGATTTACTTAAGAAACTATGAAAAACGTAATTGTAATTTCAGACAGTCATGAAATGATGCCAAGAGATGATGCTCTATGGCAAGTTCTAGATGAAGCAGATTATATTATTCACTTAGGTGATGGAATAAAAGATATAAACATTCTTAAACAGATTTACGGAAAAGAAAAAGTTATTTATGTTTTAGGTAACTGTGACACTTATAACGGCGAACCTTTTAAGATTGTAGAAATCGAAGGAGTAAAGCTTCTTTTAACACATGGACACAAATTTGGTGTTAAAAATGATTTGACAGACTTAGCCTTCGAGTGTAAATATCAAAACGTGCAATATGGTTTCTATGGACACACGCACATTGCAAAGGTGGATGAAATTGAAGGTGTTACTTTAATTAATCCAGGTTCTATAGGTTTTGGAAATTCATATTGCTATGTAAACATAGCGAAAAACAATTTAGTGTACAAAATAGTACAACGATGAGGATATATTATGCAAAGAAAGGATATTAGAAATATAGCTATAATCGCACACGTTGACCATGGTAAGACTACCCTAGTTAACCAACTATTAGTTCAAAACGGAACTTTTAGAGCTAACGAAACTGTTGTAGATAGAGTTATGGACAGTGGCGATATCGAAAGAGAAAGAGGAATCACAATCTTAGCTAAGAACACATCAGTAATGTATAAAGGCATTAAAGTTAACATTATTGATACTCCAGGACACGCTGACTTCGGTGGAGAAGTTGAACGTATTTTATCTATGGTTGATGGTGTTGTTCTTTTAGTAGACGCTGTTGAAGGTTGTATGCCACAAACAAGATATGTTTTAAAGAAGGCTTTAGGTCTTAGCAAATCTGTAGTTTGTTGTATCAACAAGATTGATAGAGGCGGCGATCCAAACAAGGTTATTGACGAACTTCTTGATTTATTCATTGAACTTGGTGCTAATGATGAACAATTAGATTTCAAAACTGTATTTGCTTCAGGCAAGCAAGGTTGGGCTTCTAATGACGCTACAGTTCAAGGAACAAACATGGATCCATTAATGGATGCTATTATCGAGAATATCCCTGCTCCAGAAGGCGACATGAACAATGGTTTACAAACTGTTGTATGTAATATTGAATATGACGAATACGTAGGTAGAATTGGTATTGGTAAGATTAACCGTGGTTCTATTAAGTCTGGACAACAAGCAGTTGTATGTCATAGAGATGGAACAACAACTCAAGTTAAGATTGCTAAATTATATCAATTCGAAGGATTAAAGAGAGTTGAATGCGATTCTGCTTCCTTAGGCGACATCGTTGCTATAAGCGGTATTGAAAACTTAAATATCGGTGAAACAATCTGTGCTGTAGATCAAGTTGAACCACTTCCATTCGTAGCTATCGATGAACCTACACTATCTATGAACTTCTCTGTTAACAATTCTCCATTCGCTGGAAAAGAAGGTAAGTTTGTTACATCTAGACATTTAAGAGCTAGATTATTCAAGGAAGTTGAAACAAACGTTAGTATGAGAGTTGAAGAAACAGATTCTCCAGATTCATTCAAGGTATATGGAAGAGGCGAACTTCACTTATCTATCCTTATCGAAAACATGAGACGTGAAGGATACGAATTCCAAGTATCTCGTCCAAAGGTTATTTACAAAGAAATCAATGGAAAGAAATGCGAACCAATCGAAGAATTAGTTATCGACGTACCAGATGAATACGTTGGTGCTGTTATGAGCAAGGTTGGTGGCAGAAAAGGTGAATTAACAAAGATGGAACCAGATGGAAGAGGCGGCACAAAGCTTGAATTTAGAATTCCATCAAGATGTATCATCGGTTACAGAAGCGAAATGCTTACAGATACACGTGGTTATGGTGTTATGAGTCACGTTCTAGTTGGATATGAAGAATACAAAGGTGATATCCCAGAAAGAACAAGAGGATCTATCGTTGCATTCGAAGATGGTGTTTCTACAACATATGGTCTATTCAATGCACAAGAAAGATCTACCCTATTCATCGGACCTGGTGTTAAAGTTTATGAAGGTATGATTGTTGGTGAAAACTCAAGAGAAGAAGATATGCCTGTAAACGTATGTAAAGAAAAGCATTTAACAAACTGCAGATCAAGCGGTTCTGATGAAGCATTAAAGCTTATTACACCTACTGTTATGTCTCTAGAACAATGCCTAGAATTCATCAAAGATGACGAGCTTGTAGAGGTTACTCCAAAGAGCATTAGATTAAGAAAAGTAATCCTTAGCAAGGCCGAAAGAATGAGACAAGCAGCTCGTGCAATGCGCGAAAATAACTAATAAAAATTAACACATAGAAAATTGCATTTTATTTGCCTAAAATTGTTGACTTGTCATTTTAACTTTGTTATACTTTTTAGGCATTTAAGAATGTGCGAGTGTAGTTCAATGGTAGAATATCAGCCTTCCAAGCTGACCGCGTGGGTCCGATTCCCATCACTCGCTCCAACAATATGGGTCTGTAGCTCAGCTGGATAGAGCATCGCCCTTCTAAGGCGGTTGTCGGGGGTTCGAATCCCTCCAGGCTCACCATTGGTGGTGGGTATAGCTCAGCTGGTTAGAGCGCTAGTTTGTGGCAC
>DFIJ01000008.1:0-477 GCA_002372775.1 Christensenella sp. UBA3700 | reverse complement strand
TAAGGCAACAGACTTTGACTCTGTTATCCGTAGGTTCAAATCCTGCTACCCCTGCCAAATTGAAACTTTAAAACATAATAACTAAAGTTCCATTAGCTCAGTTGGTAGAGCACTTGACTTTTAATCAAGTTGTCCCGGGTTCGACTCCCGGATGGGGCACCAGGAAAAATAACACGTGCGGGTGTGGCGGAATTGGCAGACGCGCTAGACTTAGGATCTAGTGTCTTCGACATGGGAGTTCGAGTCTCTTCACCCGCACCAATTTTTTCTTAGTAAACCATCCCAAATATGCGGGAGTGGCTCAGTGGTAGAGCGTCGCCTTGCCAAGGCGAATGTCGCGAGTCCGAATCTCGTCTCCCGCTCCAAAAAAAGTAATAAATTTTAGTTGTTATATTAAATAAAGTATGATATAAATAATATGCTCTAATGCGCCTTTAGCTCAGTTGGTAGAGCAGTAGACTCTTAATCTATTTGTCC
>DFIJ01000069.1 GCA_002372775.1 Christensenella sp. UBA3700 | reverse complement strand
AATCAGCCTCTCTTTGTTTCATAGAACTAGTATTCCTTGCCCAATAATCGCATAAAAACGCCAATTAAAAAAATGCCTACACTTTTAAAATTATAATCTATGTGTAGGCATAATTATGAACAGGGTAGAAGAAAGATCACAAAAAGAAACTAGTTTAAAGTTTTTTAGAGCATCTAAAAGGATGTTCTTTGAAACCAAGGCAATTAAGCTTGGTGTATACGTTTTATCGTTTATCCCAATCTTGTTGTCTTTTATTTCTGCTGTTAATGAAGATGTTGTATTTATTGCAACTATGGCTTCATTTGGCCTAACAATTTTCTTTGAGTTTGCTTCCTCATTTTTAACATCTCATAAAGAAAAAGCAATAATGCTTAACCAGTTATATGAAACAGAAATAACTGGTGTTAATTTCTCTAAGATTGAATATGATAGAGAAATGACTAACGAGTTAAATGAATTAGCAATAAGGAAGAGTGAATCTAAGCAGTTAGATAAAGATAAACATAAAGTAGTTGTTTCTCAAGAGATTGAAGATAAGTATGCATACTTATACCTTGTAAGATTAGAAGCTGCTAAAACTAATTATTTAATGAGTAGAATATTCGGTATTTATATTGCTGCTCTTATCATTGTAATTGTCGCTTTTATTGGATTGTCATTTATTAAGAGTGATTCTAAAGAATTCTTACAATTAATAATCCAATTCTATCCATTAACTATTCCTGTTATAAGAAATATAAGCGCATGTAGTAAAACAAGAAGAAAGTGCGCGAAGATATCTGCAGATATAGATAATTTCTTTGCTGATGGTGATGATAGTATCGAAAGACTTGCAAGATTCTTCTACTATATTCAAAACATTGAATTCGAAACAAAGATGGGAGCTCCAGCAAATTATGCATTATTCCCATTAATGTTTGCCCGTGGATTAAGAATTCTTGAAAAGGGTGTTACTGGTAGATATATTGATGCTATCGCAGAATTAAAGAAAAAAGCATTAATTATAAAGGGTGCAGTAAATGTTCGCACATCAAGAGAAGAAATCTTAACTAAGAAAGAAAGAGATTTAGAATACTTAGAAAAACTAAGTAGAAGACAAAAAGCAAAGACTATGCCAAAGCCAGCACCAACGACACAGGTGAAGGTTGAAAAACAAGTGCCCGCGAAAAAGGATACCAAACCTGTTAAAAAGAAAGTGGATAAGAAACCGGCTGCTAAAGCAAAAAATAAAGTAAAGTAGGGTCGCTGAAGATGGAAAAATTCAAAGTAATTGCAAAGACTTACAGAGATAGTGTTGCATTATTAATTTTCTTATTTATCATTTCTCTCATTGTATTTGCGGTTGGAATGGTGTTGTTGTTTTCTTCTCCGCTATTCTTTACTGGGTTAATTTTGTTTATTATAGGAATTATATTTGTTGTCATAATCCCTGTCACGTTAGTTTCTCAGCAATGCCGGAAAGATGATGCAATTCTATATGATTCAGAATCCGAAGTTTTTTATGTATTAACAGGTCAAGATTATAAAAAAATAAAAAAAGACTCAATTATTAAAATAAAAACTCTTAATTCAGCGTATATTTCTAGCCCTGGTGTTTTTGTTCCTATTCCTACTAAATATGGAAAGATTAAATTTATATGTGAGGACAAGAATGTTAAGAGCGTTGAAGTTGAAAATGTGTATACTGCAGAGATGAGAATTGATGATATAATTCAATAAGATATTAAGTTTCAGCTCTATGTGTCTATTATTTTACATTTATTTATAGTTTTTAAAGGAAACGTTAAGAAATATTACCCATAATATATATTATATAGTGCGTAATAAATGGGTTAGATTTAATGACACAAAAGAAAAAGGGAGTTTATATAACGCTGTTTGTTATTGCTATGGTGATTATAATTGCCGTAGCAATTATTTTAGGTTTTAATCTAAGTTATGTTTATTCGCCTGTTCAGGCTGAAAACTTTATTAAAGCCGGAGAAAAGTGCGAATTAATCATTGAATATAATGGAGCTAAAGGAAAACCAGAAAAAGAGGTTGTTTATGTAGATGCATTCTCAACGTATACTTTTCCTGAGGTAGAGCGTGATGGCTTTAAGTTCTTTTGTTGGTTTTGTAACTTTGTAGCTTGTAAGGATTCAGTTCAGATATATGCAAAAAAGATAAGAGCTATTGCTCAGTTTGAGAAAGACTATTCTTTAGTTGATGCACCATGTGCACTTTACGATTCAAATACTAGTTTTAAAGAATATGATGTTGGAAGTTATAACGTAGATAAAGAAGTTAAAGATATCTATGTAGATGGAGGATATAAAGTTACTGTATATCCTAAGAAAGACTATAAAGGTAATCCGACAGAAGTATACTACCAAGGAGTATACTCTGGAAAGGTTGGCTCTATTGTCGTTGAAAAGTTATCTACAACTAGAGTGAAGATAAATGATTTAACGAATGATACAAAATGCCAACTATTAAAAGACTATGCACCTAGAATGTGGTGGGATGAAAACGAAGAGTATTACGCCTCATCTGTTGAATTTGCTTTGCAAAATCTAAAGAGAGAACTATCACCAAATGGCTATATGGGAATCATTGCGGATTTAGATTCTCCAGACTATAAAAATGATTATATGTATGGGGATAAACAAAACATGAAGGCATATGGTTTTATTGTTGAGAAAGAATATAAGTATATAGATCTTTGCTACTATTTATTCTTTCCATACAATAAGGCGAAAGAATTGTTTGGTATTGAATTTGGTAACCATATAGGTGATTGGGAACATATGAATGTTAGATTGCTTTTGGAAAAAGAAGGAGATGATTATTATATAACTCCAATTTTCGCACAATATAGCATTCATAGTGAAAGAATGTATATATCTTGGGATAGAGTTCCAAAGTGTGATGAAACACATCCTATAGGGTTTATAGCAAATGGCAGCCATGGTATATGGCCAAAAGAAGGAAAGAACGTATATAAAGACTTGTTTATTATTAAACTTACTGATATCTGTTCTAAGGGCGAAAAATGGGACTTATGGGAAAATAATAATTTAGAAACATATTCTTATGATGCATTAACATGGAGCGGAGAAGGAATAGGTAATAGCGATTGGAATACATGCTTTGATCATGATTATTATAACGAGAATTCAAACTCTATTATTAGATGGGGCAATTTAGGATTTAATTATCCAATTCAAGTTTATCCAAGGCTGCAAAACGCGCCAGAAGGACCTACATGTAAAAAGAGTGTTTTCGATTATTACACAATGGACACAAAATATGTTTATTAGTATAGTTATGGTTAGGTATGAATGTATTTGTGTTTATAAGCTGTTAATATGATATAATTTTGCATAGTGTGGACTATTAGTTTAGCTAAATATCGCTAGAATAAATAGCATTAGGGGTAGGAGGGTATATGCCACAATCTTTATACGACGGACAAGATAATAATCAAAATAATAGAAATCAACAAACTTTTAGTTTATATGATTCAAAAAGTAATATAAAATACGTAACAAACCAAAATACTTCAAAAACAAGATATGAATATGTAGATAAAAATGGTGCATGCCATGAATTCTATTCTTATGAAAAGCCTACAACGAGGATTAATGTAAAGAATAGAATCATAGTATTTGCTTTGATTATAGCACTCTCTCTTATTGTAGCAATTGCGCTTATAGTAGGATGTGTGCCTAGAAAATTATCTAGCAGAGATTGTTCTGCTCATGCTGATTTTTTAGACGATAGAGGTGATATTTTTACAAGCAAAGAAAGGATAGATATGATATCTGCTTTAGAAGCTTTTTATAAAAAAACAGGAGTTCAAGCTTATATTTACACAACAAAGATAGCTAATGTTCCTGACGAATTCACATCAGAAGATAGTTTTTACGCTAGATATTATCCTAATAGATCTTATATTGAGATGAATGAGAAAGAAACAAATTCTTATACTCAGTATGTTTATGATAATCTTTTTGATGATCAAGGTCATTGGCTAATTGTAATTATTGATATGCGACAAAGTAGTGTTGTTTCAAATGTAAATTATAGGATAGGCTATTGTATAGGTTCCAAGGCAAGCAAGATTGTCAATGATTCGTTATTGAAAGATTTCAATAAAAAAGCTTTTAATAGTACCAATGTTTCATGGTTTTCTTCTTATTCTGGCACAGGTATAAGTAATGCAATAAATAAGGCAACAAGTAAGGCATTATCAAATACATTCCCATACACAATGCTTATTATTTTCGCGTGGATTATAGTAGTGTTTATTACAGTTCGTGCTTTAGGAAAATCTGTTAGATATGCCAATGACGTAAATGCTTATTTAGATTATGTCGAATCTGGTTCAAACTATGCAGTTAATAGTGGAAAATCATTTAGAGAAATAAAAGAAGCTTATCTAAAACAACAAGAAGAAAGAGAAAGAAAAAGCGTTCCTTTTGCGCAGGATGATAGATTTGTGTATATAGGAAATAATGCTCCTAAAGAAACAGTAATTGTAAATACTGTAGTAGATGGACAAGAATCTGCGCAGCTAGTGAATAAGCCAACAGAAATGGTATGTCCTTATTGCGGTAAGAGTTACGACATAACAGAGGCTAGTTGTCCATATTGCGCAGGAGATAATCCGGCAGTTTAATAATTATAAGCACATAATCGTGAAATTAGTGGGTCTTTTTTTAAAAGGACCCACTTTAATTTTTTAATACACAAAGTGTATAATAAAAGCAACAACGGGTTAGTTGTAAAAGTAGGGAGGATTTAAAGGTGGGTTCTATAAGGAATAAGACTTTGGCCGTATGCATAATTCTAATTTTATGCTTAACATTCGTATTTATCGCTTGCGATAAAGAGGAAGAAAAAGAAGAAAGCTTTACTGTTTATGCTATGGCTGGCGCAGATAAGGTTGAGACGAAAAAGTATAGTGCTACAGTTGCGCTTGAAGATTCGTCTTTAAAATTCGCAAATATTGAAAAGAAGAATTATGCACTTGAGGTAATGGATGCGAATGCTCTTGAAGTAGTAAGAAGCATAGATGATTTTACTATTACACAAGAAAGCGATTTTGAAATTGATGTAACTTTTACTGATTCAGATTATATCTCAGAGAATAATTATTGGAGACTAAGTAGTAAATCAGCCGTTATTAGTGATGGTTCTCCATTTGAGTGTTCAATATATCTTAGTTCTACATCTTATGGGCTAGTTTCTGATGTAAGCACTATTAATAGATATGATCAAGAGTTTACTTTAACAATGTCATTAGTATCTGGAACTTTAGTGGATACTATTACTAAAGATATGATCTCAGTTAGCGGTGCACTATATGAAAAGGATTATACACTTACTAGAGTAAATAGTACGACATTCTCAATGACATACGAGAATGCTTTTGATGATGATGTTGCTAATTTAGATGAGACAAATATTACACTACTTAGCAGTGCTATATTAGATAATATGAAAAAGGATGTAGATATAAGCTTTTCTATTATTGCTCCAACAGCAACTATAGATACTTCTGCAATGCAATTTATATCAACTCCAAGTAATACTAAAGTTGTTGTTCCTATTGTTGTAGAAGATGGCCTTTTAAAGACAGTTAATAAGAGTGATGTAACTATAACAAACGTTGAAAACTTTAGTGTAGATTCAGTAGATTTTGTTACAGATAATGTAATGATAGTAACACTATCTACAACGTTAATTGATGACGAAGCAATAGCTGCACTAGAGAGCGGCGTAATAACAATCGCTGCTAGTGCTGTAAATATGGGCGGCAAGGCAGATAATATTGCCTTTGGTTCTCTAAAGAGTGCAATATCTATTACGGCTGAGAGCAACTTATCTAGTGGAAGTTTTTCTGGATATGTTTTAAGTATTCGCACAATTAATGGTTCATTTGCAGATTATGAATCTATTACAAAGGCAGATATATCAATTAAGGATAAGAACGATAATGATTATGATTTCACAATTAAGTCAAAATCTGAAAATCTAATTGTTGCAACTATTGCTACAAGTGCTACTACTTTAGCAGGTAGTGTAATTATTGATAGCAGTTTAATTAATAGTCGTTTTGGTTTAATAGATTCAACATTATCAGGTGTATTCCAAACATCACATGTTGAGGATAGTAAAGAGTTTAAAGAATTTGCTATAGACCTAATAAAGAAAGGGGCTACAAGCGTTGTCACATCAGCTGCAAGTGCTGCTGGTAGCAAGTTGATTACGGTTCTTACTCCTTATGTTTTTGACTACTTAGGTATAAAACAAGAATTATCGCTTGAGGATATTAATTCAAATATTAATTCACTTGGAGTACAACTAAACGATCTTTCTGCTCAAGTAACAGCTTCGACAAGTACAATTCTAAACGCTATAGAAAAGACAGAATATAAGATGATATTTAACGATTATAATAAGTACTACAATACTGTGTCTTATTACGTTTTAGATGCTTATGGCAATACAAATGGTCTTGCAAAACTATTAAAGCTAGAAAAATCAATTGCTGATTCAAATGGCAATATATCAGACAGTGATTTTGCCAACTTAGAACTTAATGCTGAATATGCAGCAGCTAAGGCAGTGTTTATAGATGAATATGAAAGAATGGGAGTTTCTTTTGCAACAGATGTTAATACATTTGGTATGAACTTAATGTCAAAGACATATGGTGAAAAGGATGGATATTTATATAGCCTTTGGGGATTCTTAAAAGATAAATATCTTTGGGATATCCAAACAATTGAAGTAAAGGACAGCTTTATGAAGAGTGCAGCAAGTGTTTATTTCTTAGGTATGGCTGCTACAATGCGTTATCTTGGATATAAGAATTCTGCAAATAGGGCAAATTATGCTTTGAATTTCAAGAATGTTGCAGAAACTATTGATACATACCAAAATGATTTGAACGCTTCTATGCAAAGAAGAAGAACTGCTCGTACACTAGAGTATACTACAGGTAAAGTTGTTCAACTTGCTATGGGTAAATATGATCCACAAAAATATAGAGATGATAAAAATAGCGATTTATTCAAAGACGTTACAGTTTCACTAAAGACAAGTGTTAATAGAATAAATGTTGAACCTAGTGCAATGAATGCAGATGATTTAAAGAAGATAATTGCAAGTGCAAATGCAAAAGGTATAGATTTCTTTAAATCATTAAAGGAAGCAAAGTTTACAAATCTTCCTAAAGAAAATAGTATGGTGATTTCTGTAGACCGCTCTTCATCGCAAACAACAATATATAGAGAAGTTGTATCCTTAAGAGGAAAATTATATGTATCACATAAAATTTCTAATGGAGCTATGTATACATATACAGCACACTATGTTACAATTACTGGAAATTCAGTAAGCAGTGTATCTACAAGAGCATATGCAACAGAAACTACTATTATGTCTTTAAGTATAAGGACTTTGGACTATAAGAATACAAATTGTAGTTATTATTTCTTCCAATGGTAAAAAAGCGCCTAGTATTTGTTATTAGCATTTTACTGTTATCGCTATTATGTTTAGTATCTTGTGCGAAAACAGGAGATAATGAAAAATCTACAGAGGGTTATGAAAATAACCTTCTGATGGTTTATTTATGCGGAAGCGATTTAGAGAGTAGAAATGGTAGAGCTAGTGCAAATATAGAGGAGCTATTAAAAGCAAATATTCCAGCTAATACAAAAGTTGTTATTCAAACAGGGGGAGCTAGTAGTTGGAAAAACGAAGAGATTAATCCATATCTAATAGAAAGATATGAAATATCTGAAGGAAGTTTATTAAAGCTTGATTCTAAGCCTATATCTAATATGGGAGAAAAAGACTCTTTATTCTCATTTTTAGATTATTGTAATACTAAATATGAGAAAACAAATAAAGCATTAATTTTGTGGAATCATGGTGGTGGCGCCACAAAAGGGTGCTGCTTTGATGAAAACTATTCGTTTGATAGTTTATCTATTAGTGAAATTGTAACAGCTATATCTGAATCTAAAATAGGGACTTTAGATTTTATTGGATTTGATGCTTGTTTAATGGGTTCAATTGAAGTTGCTTATGCACTAAAAGATTATGCAAGATACATGATTGCAAGTGAAGAGTCTGAACCAGGCGGTGGCTGGGATTATGAAACTGTTGCAAATAGTTATGGTAAAGATGGCTTAGAAAAGACTGTAGAGAGTATTGTTGATTCATATTATGCTAAGTGCGAAAAGAATCAGGTGAATATGAATGCAACACTATCTGCTATTAATCTTTCAAAGACAAATGATGTAGCAAACAGCTTTGGCAACCTATTTAAACAAATTAAAGACAATATTAACGATATTGGGCTTTGGCAAATATCTAAGTCTATATCTAATGCACCAACATTTGGTGGCAGGTCAGATTATGAAACAAAAAGTAATATAGTTGATTTATATAAATTCGCAGATAATCTTACTGTTTATGAGAGAGAATCTAATGCTCTAAAGAGTGCAATTAATAACTGTATTGTAAAGAATAAAAATGGGGTATTAAAAGAAGGATGTGGAGGAATATCTTTCTATTACCCATATAAGTTACAATCAGAGGAATTACAACAAGCAAAAGACCATGTTGTTTCTAGTGAATATAAAGAATTCTTATTAGACAATTTTATATCTATATCTAATGACCTAATTACTTTTGACGATAAAGGCTCTGAAAACGAGCATGGTGCTTTTGAAATTAAATTAAATGAAAACTCTGTTAAATACGTGCGCTCAGTTAAGTATTCTTTGCTTGAGTTTATTCAAGATGAGCAAAATATATTAGTGCCATCCATTGGGTCTGATGTTGATGTATATAACGATTCTTATGGAGTATATGCAAGTAATTTCAAAGGAAGGTGGGTATGCTTTAATGGTGAAGAATTACAATGTACATATCTTGGCGATGAAAATGGATATGCTGTGTATTCTTCTCGGATTAAATTAAATGGCGAAGAAAAGTATTTAAGATTTGCTTATTCGTATAAGTCAAAAGAATTTGTATTGCTTGGTACTTGGTCAGGCATTAATGAGCAAGGTATGGCAGATAAAGCTTTTGATAAACTAAATAAAGGTGATGTAATTATTCCACTATATTATTACTATGATGAGAATTTTGAAAGAACAACAGTAGAAGGTAATAGGATAGTTTATGGTGATAAAGTTGAATTATCTATATCTCCACTTAAACAAACTTATTACCAATATGTATTTGTTATTGAAGATATTTTTGGAAGGCTATATTATTCATATACGGCTGTTCTTAAAATGAATTATACATATGAGCAGTTACTTGAAAACCCACTTACTGAAAAATATGATTTTGCAGCAGAAATTTATACTATATCTCAAGATGTAACTCTTATTCCTTAAATTTTATATGTACAAAACGAGTTTCTTTATGGAGAAAAAACGCTTAATATTGCCAATTAATATCTATATTTTGCGGCCTTAGATAGTTTAATCCCTTTTTATGGTAGGTTAATAAATGTGAGGTCCTTATATTTAGTAGAACTAGATAAGGATAAATAAAGCTCATAAGGAGGGTTTTTATGAAAAAGATAGTTTTATTAGTAGTTTTAGTGCTTTTAGTAGCATCAATGTCGGTATTATTATTTGCTTGTAGTTCAAAAGTTGCTGGCAATACTTATGTATTAGAATCAGTTACTGTAACTCTTGAGGGCGCTACAGAAGAGCAAATTGCTTCAGTTAAGAGTGGGGTTGAAGCTCAATATAAGGATTCTAAACTAACATTCAATAAAGATGGCACAATGGTATTATCTAAAGAAGGTCAAGATGTTTCAACCCAGTACTATGTTCAAGATGGTAAAAATATCTATATCGGATCTACTGCTGAAGTAGATACAGATAGAGATCCAGATGGTGTTGTAGATGGTAAAAATATTACGATTACAACAAGTTATGGAGAATATAAGATTAATATCGTTTTAGTTAAAGAATAACAGGAATAACTAATAATCGAATAGGAGGTGTCTATATTAGGCACCTCCTTGTTTTTAGCCAATTTACATATATATAATGCCTACGCGCACATAATATTTTTGTGTGCACTTAAAATATACTTGGTTATTTATATAACTACTAAGCTTGTGAGGGCATTAATAATGAACACAATTAAAGAGTATTTTAAGAATTTTAAGTTTACTGCAGGGTTTGCAATTAA
This sequence comes from Christensenella sp. UBA3700, assembly GCA_002372775.1. GTDB lineage: Bacteria > Bacillota > Clostridia > Christensenellales > UBA3700 > UBA3700. The sequence continues at coordinate 18,160 of DFIJ01000069.1, read as the reverse complement.
AGCACTAGGTATCCTAGTTTTACTAGCTTATATAATTATTATGGCATTCGGGGGCTCCATGTTTGATCCAATGAATATATTTTGGAGAAGTTTAAATATATTCAATAAGGCTGGGGAGTTTAATGTTGTCATTCGTATTATTAGTTACATGATTTTTTGCCTAGGAGCAAGTTATGTTGTTCGCTTATGCTTAAGAGAGATAGGAAAAGCATTGAATAAAGGAAGAGCAATTCTAGATTTAACTAGCAGTTTAATAAAGTATGCTGCAGTTATTGTTCTTGTATTTATGGTATTGAAGACACTTGGAGTAGATACAACAGCAATTCTTGCAGGTATTGGAATATTAGGACTTGTTGTTGGTCTTGGTGCTCAACCATTAATTGGAGATATTATCGCAGGATTATTTATTGTGTTTGAACATGTATTTGAGGTCGGAGATATTATTGTCGTTGATGGTTTTAGAGGTACTGTTAAAGAAATCGGCATTAGAACAACTAAGATTGAAGATGCAGGCGGTAACATTAAAATCGTTAATAATGCGGATATAAAGACTCTTGTTAATATGACTCAGGCTTTGTCTGTGGCTTCTTGTGATATGTCAATAGAGTATGGTGAATCTTTAGAGAGAGTAGAAGCTATTTTAAAAGAAAATTTAGATAAGATAAAAGACGCAATCCCTGAGATTAAAGAAGGTCCTTATTATAAGGGTGTATCAGCACTTGCTGATTCAAGTGTTATTTTAAAGTTTATTGCAAAGTGCGATGAAGGTTCAAAATACCAGGTTGAGAGAGATTTAAATCGCCAATTTAAATTACTGTTTGATAAATACAACATTAACATTCCGTTCCCACAAGTTGTTGTTAATGAGCCAACTAAATTTGAAAATGCAACTAAACGCCAGCAAAAGAAGGCTGATGAGTTTGTTGCTGAACAAAAGGAATTAAGTAAGGGTATAGCAGAATATGATGTTAATCATGAGTAACTAGTCTATGAGAGGAAGCGAGTTTAACGATTATAACATAGCAAACCCAGATGGGATTAATACTGCTAAATATGATGAAGGAAGAATCGTTTATAAGAACGATACTTCTTCCTTTGTTGAAGAATATTCGACAAAGTCAGTTAGTGAGGAATATAGGGTAAAAGAAACATTTGATGCAAGAAAAAAGAATAATACTGATATAAAGTCAAATTCTACACAAAGTGTGTCTTCTTTATCCTCTGCGGCAGGTTCTATTAGCAGTAGTATTGGTGCGTTTGCTGGAGTAGTAGCTTCGACAGTAGTAGCTGCTGTTATAATTGTTGCCGTTTTTATTAGTACTATGACTATGAATTTGTCATTAGTTATGGCAGGTACTAATTCTCTTGTTATTCAATTAGATATAGAAAATGCTCAAGATGAAGATTTTGAAGAAGATATTGTAGCTACTATTTCAAGTGACGATGGAGAGTATCAGGAACAAGTAGTTACTAAAGATTCTTTATATTTAACTTTTAATAATTTAAAAGCAGGAAAAGAGTATTATATTTGCGTTAAAAACAAAGATAAAATCTTTGTTGAAAAATCTTTCTTTACAGCAAAAGAAGATATTAATAAAGGTGATTTATTGGCGCGTTATGAGAATAATGTAGTTGTCATATCTGCTGCCAATGTTTTATTAAAATCTAACGAGTTTTATACAATTACTGCAAAAGATGCAAGTGGAAATGTTTTATTTACTCAAGATTCTAAAAATCCTAATGAGGAATTCTCGTTTAATGTAAATTCTCAAACTAAGCTTTATTTCTCTCTTGCTGTAAATGGTGTTGCTTATTCAGTGTCTGAGTTAGAACCAGATAGTAAGATTGACCCTATAGATCCAAACAATGAAGAGGATGAACCTGTAGAAGATATAGCCCCTGAATATGACTATAGTGATGGGGTTTGGACCTGGGCTGATGATTATTCTAAAGCAAGCATTTCATTTAGAGAAATTCATGGACTTGATCCACTTGTTGTTCAAGCAGTAGTAAGTAGCGAGAAAACAAAATACGAAGATTGTGAGAATGAAGGAGAGATTACATATTATGCTTATGTTATAGAAACATTTGGAAATTATTCTGATGTTAAGAAAGTAGCAATTCCAGCATTAAAGCATGATTATGAGGCAGAATTCAGATGGGTTATGAGTGATGACCCTAATGAGGTTGAAGCAAATGTAGTTTTAGTATGTTCAAGAAATGCATTACATGAATATAGGGAAAGTGCGGTGGTTACTTATACGATAGATAATGAGGCTTCGTGTGGTGAACAGATGCAAATCACCTACACTGCAACTCTTGTTTATGATGGGAAAACTTATACAGAAACCAAAGTCGTGACTAAAACTATAGCACACGAAATAGGTAGTTTAAATTCCATTACATTTCCAACTACTATTGAAGATAAACTAGATGTTGAATCCGGATTATTTTCAGGCTCATTTAAAGCAAGTTATATTTGTGAAAAATGCAATGAAGAGATACAAGGGAACTGTTCAATAGATAAAGAGTATTTAGAAAATGCAATTGTTTATACTCTAAGCTATGGAGGAGCTTCAAAAGAATATACTATAGCTTATAAATCTCAAAATGATAATAACGAGATTAATTATAAGTATGATGAGAACACAGATTCTATGATAATAGTTAGTGCACCACACAGTTCGTTATCTACAACAAGACTATATGTCCCAAGTAGAGTATACGGAAAGTATGTTACTAAAGTTGCAGATAATGCTTTTGCTGAAACTGGTTATGAGATTATATCTTTGCCAACTACAGTAACTGCAATAGGCGAAAATGCGTTTAAAGGCAGTACGGTTTTGACTAAAGTAATTATGAGTTCTTATGTAACAACAATTGGAGCAGGCGCATTTAATAACTGTACAGCCCTAGAGAGTGTAGAATTGCCAACAAAAGGTTCTTCTAGTGGATTAACAACTATTGAAGAAGGATTGTTTGCTGGATGTACAGCATTAGAATCACTAACAATGCCAGTTGGAAAGGTTGCTTGGTTTGGTCGTTTGTTTGGAACAACAAGTGGTGCTGGTTTAACAGCACAAACTGATCCATTTACAAATATTGTTTATTATATTCCAACAACGCTAAAGAGTTTAACTTTAGATAGCAGCGGAAGTGAATCAACTGGTGGCACTATTGGAGAAAAAGAATTCTACGGCATCACAACTATTGAGAGTGTAACGTTTGGTATTAGATCAAGTAGTAATCCAAGTAGTGTAGCTATGTATGGGGTGGCTACGATAGGTCAAAGTGCTTTTGAAAACTGTATAAATTTAGCAAGTGTAGATATTGCGGCAGTTAGAACAATAGGGGCGCATGCATTTAAGAATACGGGCGTTACTTCTATTGCGCTTGATCAAAATGTAACTTCAATAGGACAAGGATTCGTGGAAGGCTGTGTTAATCTGACAAGTTTAAGTGTTCCATTTATTGCAGATACTAAAACTAATGCTAAACCAACAGGATATGTTAATGAAAACACCTCAGATACATATCTATTAGGATATTTCTTCGGAACAATAAATAAAACAGGATTAACAGCTGTATCTCAAACAAGTTCAGATGGTGGTAGTTCACAAACATACTATATTCCAGCGGGATTAACTGAGATTGCTATTACAGGATCAACATCTTCTTATAACGCAGTAGGTATATTCTATGGCGCATTTATGAACTGCACAATGTTACATACAGTAAAAATAGGAGAAAACGTTTCTGTTATTATGGTTGGTGCATTTAGGGGCGCTAGCAACTTGCAAAATGTCGTATTTACTTATGAATATGCAAGATATTTGTGCTATAAGGCAGATGGTTCTGGTGATGGAAGTTATAGTGCAAGTGCATTAGCAGATTCTTCAGCTAATGTTGATAGATTAACAAACACAACAGCGGTTCGATGGGTATTATCTTAGGTTGCTTATATAAGTATCAATAGAATGGTGTTTTTCTAGTTTCCTTGCAGTGGTCCGCAGGGGAAACTTGGCGAACACTTTTACAAGGGCATTTTTGCCCAATTTTCTGCAGTATGTGTCGATTATTTGTGCTTTTTGGCCTTTTGCTAAAAACCCTAAAAATGCCATTTTTGGGGTAAAAATCACCCAACTTTTTACGGGGCGCGGGAAATCTAAAAGCACACCTATTCGCACACATAACGCATATTTTTCAGTCATAAATTTTCTCCATATTTTATTAGCCTTTCGGCAAACAACTAAATAATCCATATGGGAAGTGAAATGAAAAAGGATCAGAAAGAAATATTATCTTTGAAATATATAAGTATAAATTGTTTCAGTCATATTTATTTCCCTTTGGAATAAACGAGCATATGATACCTTAATAACCGAAAGGCTTAAATATGGAGTGTCAATCAAAAGAAGATTGTACTACTCGGGTTTGAATGTTGATTATATTAATACTTCGTATTATAATTATTGTGGTATTCTAGATTGTTACTAAACTAACATTGCGTTTTGTTGTTTTCCATTTTGCTGTTATTTTGTAATGTATTTAGGAGAAGGAGAATAGCAAAATGTTAACTATTGATGACATATTAGAAGAGATTATTGATAAATATACATTGTCAAATTCTAGGTTTAAAGAATTGAAGACTGCCTACGATAGTATTGCAGATTGGATTGCAGATGGCGATGATTTTCATGATAAATATGATGTGGAGATCGTTCCACAAGGGTCTGTAGCCTTAGGTACGGTAATTATGCCAAGGACAAAAGATGATGACATAGATGTCGATCTTTTATGTATTATCAAGAAATCCTCATTAAATAATAATCCGAAAAGGTTAAAACAAATCGTAGGCGCTCGCTTAAAAGAGCATGCGTTATACTCTAAAAAACTTGAAGAAGGAAAAAGATGTTGGACAATATCTTATTCAGGATATCATTTAGATGTTTTGCCATGTGTTGAGGACATAACAAATAGTAACAATTTAATTGCAACGCATACAAATGATTATTCAAATTATACTACTACGAATACTAGCCCCATTGCATACAAAAAATGGTTTTTTAGTCAATCTACAGAAAGAAGAGTATTTTTAGAGGATGCAAAAATCGTTGAACTACAGCAGGTTAATAGAAGAGATGACTTGCAAAAGATTGTTCAATTGTTAAAGCTTAATAGAGATTATTGGATAAAAAAGAACGATATTAATCCAGACGATAAACCAATATCGATTATTATTACAACATTAGCTGCAAAGTCTTATGTTTCATGTAAGAGAGGGCTATTTGAAAAGTTATCTGATGTTGTAAAGACTATGCGACAACATATTGTTATTAACAGTGCATCTAAAACACCTTGTGTATTAAATCCGGTTAATCCAAAAGAAAATTTTGCTGACAAATGGCAACTTGAACCGCAACGACAAGAAGTGTTTTTTAGTTGGCTTTCACAAATAGAAGAGTTAATAATAAAAGTTGGCCAATGTGTGAATATTAATGAAATAAGCAAATTGTTAAAAATGATGCTAGGGGAAGAGATAGTTTGCACAGCTTATAATTCTTTTGGGGCAAGGATTCAGGACCTAAGAATTAAATCTAATTTGTATTGTAGCAATAAAGGCATGTTAAATGAGTCTTGCAATGGGAAAAAAGTGGAGCCACACACGTTTTACGGAGATGCTTTATGATAAAAAAGCGCAAGGCTAGAATCAATGTTGTTAAACAATTTGGCAACCTTATATCTACATATAAAGAAATTGTTAAAAGTAAAGGCCAAGAATGTAAAAAATATTTTATTGTGCTAAGAATAGTTCCATTCGAGAACGCAAATGAATATGAGATTAAAATAGTTCTTTCTCAAAATGCTTATCCAAAGATTTACATTGTGTCTCCAAATATATTCAATGATAGTTGTGGAAAGAAACCACCTCATGTATACGAATACAATAAAGAAAAATGTAGGATATGTTTGTTTTTGCCAGGAGAAGTGAAATTGTTTGAATATTACGATAAAATAGTTCCTTGGATTTCTGAATGGTTGTTGAATTATGAAATCTGGAAAATTACAGGCGTATGGAACGGAGGAGGTCATTCTGGTGAAAAAAGATAATAGCGTAATATGGGGAGCATTGTCAGGACTGTTTTTTATCATCATTGGGGTAATTCTTGTTATAGCTCCGCATTTATTGAAATATATTGAAGTTGACGGATTTAATATTCAAGAAATAATAAAAGATGAGCAGACTTTGCCTTTTGGAATATTATTTATTGTTTTGGGGGTAGTTTGGGAAATCGGGCTGTTGATTGTTTCGATTTGTAAAAAATACTGTATTATTAGTATTTTTTGGCAAAATAAAATCGAATCATATAAATGCTCTATATTTAAACACATGAAAATCCACGAATATGAGACTCCACCACCTGCGGAAACAGTACTCCAGGAGCTAAATACTGCGCTATATAATATGCATAAGGCTGTTGATAAAAACGAAATCAACACTAATAAAGATTATATTTTCTATGGAATAGCCCAGATTCCTTTTATCTTTGAATTAGGTATGAGTTATGGGAATGATGCTAAAAAGTATTCGTTTGGGCATTACTTTAAAAGAGATAAAAATAATAAATTGAAACTATTGTTGTGTGGTAAAAGACGTAAACCATTGCTAGTGCATTTTATTGATAAACAATCCAAAGATTTGATTGTTAGCGTCGCTACAAGTTTCCCAATGGATGAAATAACAGACGAATGTTTTCAAAATAAGAGCTTGTTGTGTATTGAATCGCCAGAAAAAGGCGTTGATATTATTAATAATATTTCAACTTTAAATCAGTGGGCGGAACAGATATGCGATGCAATACGCAATTGCGTAATAGAGAATGGGATTAATAAGGTGCATTTGTTTTTAAACACTTCGAGCTCTATGGTGTTTAAATTAGGAACAATGTTATCTAATAATTATGATCCGCACATACTTGTTTATCATTATTCAAAGAATTCAACAGTCAATCGTCCTTGGTATTTAGATACTAAAGGCAAAAAAATATATAGAACAGCGTCAACGATTGCGAATAAATCGGGGAAATAAAAAATGATAGTCGATGAATTAAATAAGATATTAAATGAGAATTCAGTGAAAAATGATTATAGAGCTGAATTAAAAGAGGATTATAGAGTTCCTCTTGAAAGTGTATTGCGTTCTGCATTTGATGGCATTAATCCTCATATTATATATGGAGGATCTTTGGCGAAAGGCACTCCAAATAGAAATAGCTGTGATATGGATTTGCTTTGTTATTTTCCTGCTGATTGTGCATTGAGTGTTGAGTCTATATATAATGGTATAGCAAAAGCGCTAACTGACGCACATTATTGGATAGAAAAAAAGAATAGTGCGATTTGTGTTAAGGGTGATTACAATAACTATAAGTGGGATATTTCAGTAGATGTCGTTCCAGGAAAATATACGCAAAACGAGAATAACGAAGATGTATTTTTGTGGTGTAATCGAGATAGGTGTAGATTGAAAAGTAATCCAGAAAAGCAAATAGGATATGTAAAGAATTCTAAATATAAGGATTTAATTAGGTTAGTAAAACTGTATCGAGATAATCGCAATTTTAAGTTTAAATCTTTCTATTTAGAGATTTTTGTTATTGATTATATTGGGGAAAATGAATTAGAAGATAATGATACAATTTATGACCAGTTAGTAAAGTTTTCTTCACACTTTTCTGATATAGGTAAGGTTTCATTGTTTGACCCAGCAAATTCTAATAACAACATTTCTGATATCCATGATGATTATGAGAATATAATTATAAGGAACCAGATAAAAGATTTATATGATGCACTGTTAACAAACGATGAAAGGACCATAATTAGTATTATGAATGGTGAATCCGTTGATTTAAATAAGGCTTATGAACATGATGCTATTTCCCATTCGAGTGCATTAAGATTAAATATGGGACAGGCAAATGTAATTATAACGTGCAATGATGAAAAAGGTAATAGCATATTAAGTTCTCAAATCATTCCAAAGAATGTCGATTTAAGGTTTGATGTGATGTGTTTAGGATGCTATGTTGAAATTGAATCTGTCCATTTAATCATATCTAATGCCGGCTATGAATCAATTTGTTGCCCTAGAGGGAAAGAGGAGACGACAGAATTTGATCGATATAGGAGAGTGTATTGGAGGAAGGAGACTACTCTATATAATGGCAATCATTATGTTCAAGCAATTGTCCGCTTAAAGAATAAGAGAACTTATTATAGTATGCCTTTTATTGTAAAAATTAGAGATTATTAAGACTGTATAAGGCAGTATTTAAACGGCTAGTAAAACCTGGTCCTTGTTACTTATAATTTGCGCGTGTTATAATTATTGCGTTCAGGAGTTTTATATGAAAAAGAGTGTTTTGTTGACTTTAATAATATGTGCAATGATTGTAGTTTGTTCAATCGTTATGTTTGCATGTGATAACGAAGAGCCAGAAGCAGAGGTTGAAATCTGGAAAGCTCAATTTGAAGATGCAGAAGGAAATATTATTTATGAGACAAGAGTAGAAGATGGTGGCACTGCAGTTTTTGAAGGAGATTTGCCAACAAAGACAGCAACAGCAAAATACACATATTCATTTACTGGATGGAGTCCAACATTAAGCAATATTCATAAAGATATCGTTTTTAAACCTTTATTTAAAGCAACACAAAATCAAGTGTTAGTTACATATTTAAATGATGACGATACTCCTATAACAACAGAGTTGGTTGGTTATGGTGATGCAGCCAAGTATTCGGGTGGCGCATATAAACAATCTACAGTAGATAAAAATTTTGTTTTCGTTGGCTGGGATAAGAGTTTGACGGAAGTAACAGAACCGATAACAGCTAAAGCTACATATATTGCAGTAGATAGATATTATGTTGTAAATTTCAAAAATTACGATGGTAGTATATTGGCGACGAAGCAGGTTAAGTATAATACGGCAGTTGGCGATTATACAGGAGAGGTTCCTACAAAGAATCCAGATGGCCATTATAAATATACATTTGAGAGTTGGGATAGATCTTTAGATGATGCTATTGTAGGAGACACAACAATTACAGCAACATATTCTCATGTTGACAATTTAGACTATTTAACATTCACTTTATCAAACGATAGAACATATTATAGTGCTACATTGAAATCTGGAGCTACAACATATGAGGATTGTTATATTCCTGGAACATATGATGATTTGCCTGTTAAAGTAATAGGCGGATTCGTTACATATAGTTCACGCATTAAGAATTATTATTTAGGCGAGGGAATAGAAACAATTTCTTCAAGTGCTTTTTCAAGTGGACTAATGACCACATTTACTTGCCCATCAACATTAAAAACTATTGGGCAATATGCTTTTTCAAGCTGCAAGTCGTTATCTACGTTTGTATTCAACGAAGGGCTAGAAACTATTGTAGCAAATGCGTTCCAAAATTGTTCAGCATTAAAGACTGTTCAATTACCAAGTTCTTTGACTTCAATCGGAACTCAAGCGTTTAAAGAATCTGGCGTAGAATCTATTAATGTTTCAAATAATGTAACATCTTTGGCACAATATGCATTCCAAGATATGAAGTATTTAAAGACTGCTACAATAAACGCTGATATAACAATGGTGCCAGTAGGTTTATTTAGTGGATGTATTAGATTAGAAGAATTAAATTTGAGCGATAATATTACATATTTAACGCAGTATTTTATAAGCAATTGCTCATCTTTAAAAACATTGGTATTGCCAAGTAATTTAGAGACAATTGGTTTAAATGCATTCCAAAATGCAAGCGTTGAAGTTGTGGATATTCCTGACGGAACGACAACAATCGCGCAGCAAGCTTTCTATCAATCTAAAGTTAAAGAGATAATTATTCCAAACTCTGTTACATCAGTTGGACAAAATGCTTTTTCATCTTCTGAATATTTGGAAAGAGTAGTATATAATCCAAATTATAATTATGTTTCTGGATACGCTTTTAGTGGAGATGTTAGATTAAAAGAGGTCGAAATAGGAGAAGACGTTACTATAATCGGCGATTATAGTTTTTCTGGCTGTACATCGTTAAAAAATATTGTAATACCCGATAATATTACGCAAATTAATCAATATGCATTTAAGAATTGTTCAAATCTATTTGATGTTGTGTTATCGGCAAATCTAACAGAAATAAGAGCTTATGCATTTAAAGAATCTACAAAGGCATGGTTCTATTTTAAAGCAGCATCGTTAGATGGTATTACATTGTATTCAAATTGGGCAGGATCTGATTTCCAATATGTTTATTCAGAAACACCAGCAGAAGGTGCATGGCATTATAAAGATGATGGATCTTTAGAAGTATGGCAAGTATAGGGAGATATGAATGTCATTTTCAATTAATAAATACGATTTTAACGAAGAAGGAAGAGCTGATGTCTTAAACTCGAGAAAGGGTAAAGATTGGCCTGTTGTTTATTTAATTCACAACGACAAGGAATTGTATATTGGAGAAACACAAAATGCATATAATCGTTTTGAACAGCATTTACAGAATCCTAAAAGAAAAGATTTAAAAGAAATTCGTATTATTTTTGATGAAGAATTTAATAAATCAGCTGTTTTGGATATAGAACAGTCTTTAATCCAATTATGTGGTGCAGATGGAAAATTTAAGTTGCAAAATATGAATGGTGGGCAATCAGCTAAACATAATTATTATCAAAGAGAAAAATATATAAACAAATTAAGCCAAATTTGGAGTGCATTAATCAAGAAAAATATGGCAACCCATGAATATGAAGAATTGAAGAATTCAAACATATTCAAGTATTCTCCATATAACACATTAACGCCAGAACAAGATGATGTTTCTCGAAAAGTAATTTATGACATTATCGACAAAATGAGTAACCAAGAAGACGGAACATATGTTATTAATGGTGGCGCAGGTACAGGTAAAACCATAGTTTTAATTAATATAATTAACAAGCTTTTAACATATTCTAAACTAGATTTTGACGAATCGAGAGAAGATGATGATTTAACAGAGTCTGTGCAATTAATCCATGATTATAAAGATTTTCTTGTAAAACTAGGAAGAGAATTAAAGATTGGATATGTTGTTCCGATGACATCGATTAGAAAAACAATAAAGATGGTATTTAAAAATACAGGGAATGGTTTGAAAGCCAATATGGTAATAGGTCCATTTGATGTATTAAAAGATAATTATGATGTTATTTTTGTTGATGAAGCTCATCGATTGGCAAGATATAAGAATATAGGCTTTAGAGGTGAGTTCAAAAAATGTGCTGAGCAACTTGGCTTAATCCCTGAAGATACTACGCAATTAGATATGATTGTTAAGAAATCTAAGTATAGAGTAATCGTTTATGATAATAATCAAACGGTAAAAGGTTCAGATATTACAGATGAGCAATTTAACAATGCATTAAAGGACTCAAAAGTTAGCCGCAGCGTTCTTACAACGCAGATGCGTTGCGTTGGCGGAGAATTATACACAGACTATATAAGCAACATTTTTGATTGTACCCAAGAAGCAAAATTAAACTTAGATAATGAATATAGATTTGAACTATTTGAAGATGTAGATCAAATGATTAAGGAAATTAAAAACCTAGATAAGAAATATGGCTTATGTAGAAACGCAGCAGGATATGCATGGGAATGGATATCTAAAGGCAAAAAGTATAACGATGTAATAAAAGAAGGATTAGAAGATATTAAGATAGGCGATTATAAATACGTTTGGAATATGACAAATGAAGAATTTATTATTTCTCCAAACGCTATAAATGAAATAGGATGTATACATACGTTGCAAGGATATGACTTAAATTATTGTGGAGTCATCTTCGGAGAAGAAATAGATTATAATCCAACAACAAATAAGATAGAAGTTGATTTAGACAAATTCTATGATAAATATGTTAAGAATGGATGCGATCCGGATGTTGTAAGAACATACATCATTAATTCTTATAAAGTTATATTAACAAGAGGTATAAAAGGCACATTGGTGTATGCATGTAATAAAAATATGCAAGATTATCTAAAGAAGTTTATCAATGTTGCAAAGTAGGTAATTATGGATTCATTAGAAGTATTAAAACAAGAAATAGAGCAGTTTAACAAAGATAGAGATTGGGATCAATTTCATTCTCCTGCTAATTTAGCAAAATCTATATCTATAGAAGCGAATGAATTATTAGAGTGTTTTCAATGGGATGAAGAGCATTATGATATAGAAGAAGTTAAAGAAGAATTAGCTGACGTAATGAATTATTGTATTCAAATGAGCAATAAATTAAATCTTGATATTAAAGAAATAATTGAATGGAAATTGGCTATTACAGCTAAGAAATATCCAGTAGATAAAGCTAAAGGGAAATCAACAAAGTATAACAAATTATGATTCCAAAGTATGTAAGTGATTGGATAACAATAATAGAACAAATGCAAAATGACAACACATATAAGTTGGCATGGGGTAGAGCGATTGTTGAATGCAATGCAAATGGCAAAATTGTAGAATTAAATGATAATGTTTTAATCAATTTAGAAGATATTGCAGAATGCATGTTGAAATATTATTGGAATCAAATGTTTTTCTTTAATCTAAAACAATCACCATATGTTAACAAAATTCCTAAGATTTGTGTGTATACAAGCGACCTAATAGATTACTATAAAGAAAAAGTAAAAGATAATATCCCTGTTTGGTTTAATATTGGGCAATCAAAGATTGCTTTAGACAAAGAATATACAGCTACCATAAAACATATTAAAAAAGTATTGCCGGAGAATGTGGCTTGGAGGTTTATGAATATACAAGGGAAAGCCATCCCTTTATATGTGTTAGATAGCGCAAATGGCGTAATTGTTTTAAAGAAGGAATATTCCATTTGCTTAAAAGAGTATGGTGGCATACTAACAAAATTGTTAAATTATAAATGGGCTCAATTGTTGGAGAAGTTTAATTTCGCTCCTAGAATAGTTGAGAAAGTCAATGGCATAAGTGAACTAAAGATTAAGAGAAATAGCTTACAAAAATTTAAAGAAGAATTGCTAAAGCAGTATACATTAAATCCTTTGGATTTCTATACAGGGGAAGAACTTGCGAATAATAACATTTCAATTGATCATGTTATTCCTTGGAGCTTTATGTATTCAGATGATATATGGAATTTGGTTATAACATCAAAATCTAATAATTCTATAAAATCAAATACTATACCAAGTGAGTACTCAATAGATAGACTAAAGAGAAGAAATATAAAACTTGTTGATATTGTGGATTCTCCATTCAAAGAAGATTTAATAATAGCAAACGAGAATGATTATGTAGACAAATTCTATAATGATTTAAAGGTTAAGATTTGAACTATTACGACAAAAATGCAGCAGAGTATATAGATAAGACAATTAATTGTGATATGCAATCGCAATATGATTTGCTGTCGGAATTTGCGAATGATGGATCTTTGCTAGATGTTGGTTTCGGCAGCGCTAGGGATATGTTGTATTTTAAGAGCAAAGGATTCGACGTTTATGGGATTGATCCAACTAAAGCATTTTGTGATCAAGCAAAACGATTAGAGTTTAAAGTAGAACAATCAACAATTGAAGAGTATAGAACAAACAAAAAATTTGATGTAATTTGGGCATGTGCATCATTGTTGCATTGCAAAAATATAAACAAAGCATTTCTTAAATGTTATGATTTATTAAACTCCAAAGGAGTTTTATATGTTTCTCTAAAGCTTGGCAAAGGAGAAGAAATAATTGATGGAAGATTTTTTCATTATGTTACACAAGAAGAATTGAACGCCATTATTAAAGCATGTGGATTTATGACATTAAAAGAGACTGTAACAAAAGATTCATTATCGAACAGAGATGTCAGTTGGATAAATGCAGTTTTAAGGAAAAGCTAGTTGGCATGCTTTGGTTTCGATCTTGTTATATATATACACGCGTGTTATACTGTTTAAATGAGGAATAATATGAAAGAACTTGAAGTGGTAGCAGCAATTATAGAATATGAAAACAAGATTTTATGCATGCAAAGAAATGTATCAAAATATCCGTATACTTCTTTAAAATATGAGTTTCCAGGAGGTAAGGTTGAGCCCGGAGAAACTAATCCTCAAGCGTTAGAAAGAGAATTAAGAGAAGAGATGGATATGGATGTCGTTATTACGGACAATGATTATTTTATGACGATACATCATGTATATCCTGATTTTGCTATTACTATGCATGCTTATACGGTTAAAGTTAATAACCCAAAATTTACTAGAAAAGAACATATAAATCACGTTTGGGCATTACCTAAAGATATGCCAGCTTTAGATTGGGCTGCCGCTGATCAGCCTATTGTTAATAAGCTTCTAGAGGAATTCAATGTTAGATAATATTTTAAATGGAGTTAAGAATGGACTTATTAACTCTAACGAAAAAGCGTTAGAGAGTTATAAACCTAGCTTGTTGATTAATGATATTGATAGACAGGCTAAAGTATTATCCTCAATTGATGCTGAATTATCTAAATGTGATGAGTTTTATTTTTCGGTAGCATTTATTACAGAAAGCGGCGTTGCTGTCCTAGTTAATAGTTTAAAAGAATTAGAAAATAAAGGTGTAAAAGGAACGATCATTGCTTCGCAATATCAAAACTTTACTGAGCCAAAAGCATTAAGAAGATTATTAAAATTTAAGAATATCAAATTGCGAATTGTTACCGATGAAAAGTTCAGAATGCATTCTAAAGGATATATCTTTAGAACGGGCGAAGAATATTCGTTTATCGTAGGAAGCAGTAACTTAACGCAGAATGCTTTATGTGAGAATAAGGAATGGAATGTTAAATTCTATGGATCATCTAACGGGATGTTGATAAAAGAGCTCGTTGATGAATTCAAAAAAATGGAGAGCATATCTACTGAGATAAATGAAGCTTGGATAACAGAATACGAAAAAATATACAAAGCGCAAAAGAAATATAATTTGCAATTTGAAGCGCCAGAAGATGCTACGGCAAAGTTAGTTCCAAACAAAATGCAAGTTGATGCTCTAAAAGAAATAGAAAATATAAGAGCATTAGGCGCGGATAAAGCGTTAATAGTTTCTGCTACAGGAACAGGAAAGACATATCTATCTGCTTTTGATGTTCAAAAATTTAATCCAAAGAAATTCTTATTTATTGTTCATAGAGAACAAATAGCTAAGGCTGCGTTGAATAGTTATAAAAAAGTATTAGGTAAAGATAAAAAGATGGCGGTTCTTGGCGGCGGCAAAACAGATGTAAAAGATGCTGATTATGTTTTTGCCATGATTCAGACTCTTACAAATGACGATATTTTACACAGCTTTAAGAAAGACGAGTTCGATTATATAGTTATGGACGAAGTCCATAGAGCTGGAGCTCCAAGTTATCAAAAAGTATTTAATTATTTTAAACCAAAGTTTTTACTTGGAATGTCAGCTACTCCAGAAAGAACAGATGGGTTTAATATCTTTGAAATGTTTGATTATAATCTTGCATATGAAATCAGATTGCAAGATGCTATGAAAGAAGATTTAATTTGTCCATTCCATTATTATGGCGTTACTGATATAAATATTGATGGAACGAATTATGACGATTTAACATTGTTTAGGAAATTAACTTCTCAAGAAAGAGTAAAACACATCATAGAGAAAATAGAATTCTATGGCTATAATGGCGATAGAGTAAAAGGCTTGGTATTCTGTAGTAGAAATGAAGAAGCTGCGGAGTTATCTAAATTGTTTAATATCAAAGGATATAGAACGGTAGCATTGTCAGGCGCAGATCCTCAAAGTGTTAGAGATGAAGCTGTTGCGAGATTAGAACAAGACGAGAACAATGCAAGTGCTTTAGATTATATTTTTACAGTAGATATTTTTAATGAAGGCGTAGATATTCCTGCAGTTAACCAAGTAATAATGTTAAGACCTACAGAATCAGCAATAATATTTGTTCAACAATTAGGAAGAGGACTAAGAAAGTTAAAGGGAAAAGAATATGTTGTTGTAATAGATTTTATTGCCAATTATGATAAGAACTATTTAATTCCAATAGCATTATCTGGAGATAATTCTTACAATAAGGATAATGTTAGAAGATATGTTACCGAAGGATCAAAGATTATTCCAGGTGCATCAACTGTTCAATTTGAAGAAGTAGTAAGAGAAAAGATCTACCAATCTATAGATAAAGCTAATTTCAGTAATACAAAATTAATTTATGATTCATATCTAAATTTAAAGCAACGTTTGAACAGGATCCCAACTCCAATAGAATTTGAGCCAAATGGCGCTATTGATTTTATGAGGCTAATAGATGCGTATGAGTGTTATCACAATTTCTTGGTTAAAAAAGAAAAAAATTATAACATTCAATTTAGTGAATTAGAAATTTTGTATTTAAAATATATTTCTACAAAATTTGCAAGTGGCAAAAGACCACACGAATTAGAGTTTTTGAAATTAATCTTGAATAATGAATCAGATTTAGAATCTAAATTTGAGCACATTATGAAGGTAAAATATTCTAACATTAAATTTACTAAGCATACGTTAAAGTGCGTTATTAACCAATTCGCTCAAGAATTTTTATCAGGAAGCGCAAAAACAACATTTGCCAAAGCGATATTTATTGAGAAGCAAAATGGTAAATATGTAATAGCAAAACAATTTAAAGAATTGTTGGCAAAGGATGCTTTTAGAAAACAAATAGAAGATGTGCTATTATTTGCTTTTGATAGATATAAGCAGCATTATTCTCCTAACTATTCTGATACATGTTTTATGTTATATCAGAAGTATACTTACGAAGATGTTTGTAGAGGGCTTGATTGGGAAAAGAGTGAAGTAGCTTTAAATATTGGCGGATATAAATATGATAAGACCACAAAGACATATCCAATATTTATTAACTATGATAAAGCCGATGATGTTGCAGCTACTATAAATTATAAAGATAGGTTTGTATCTAAATCTGAATTGATAGCTATTTCAAAGAATAATAGAACAATCGAATCGGATGACATTCAAACTATAATTAATGCTCAGAAGAATAATGTGGATATTGAATTGTTTGTCAGAAAAAACAAAAACGATCCAAATGAAGCAAAAGAGTTTTATTATTTAGGAAGATTAAATCATAATGGCAATTTAGAAGAAATAACGAACGAAGATCAGAAGGTTGTCGAAATTGGGTATAATTTAGAAACCCCAGTAAGAGATGATTTATATGAATATATAATGGCGTAGGTGAATAATGGAAATATATGCTTACATAATAATTGCATTAATAATTGCTGCACCAATTCTATTTTTTAGAAGTCCATATGGCAGAGGCTTAAAAGGCGAATGGTTAATAAGGTGGGTAATCGCGAACAAGAAGAATAGAGTAATCAACAATTATATTATTGAAGAATATGAAGGAGATTCTCATCAAATAGATCATTTAGTACTAAACCATAATGGGTTGTTTGTAATTGAAACGAAAAACATTTCTGGTAGAGTTTATGGAGAGGATTCTCAAAAGACCTGGACGCAAGTTTTAGCATACGGAAAAGTAAAGAACAAAGTATATAGCCCAGTGAGACAAAATGAGGCACATGTTGTTGGTTTAAAAGAGTTTTTGCCAAAGGATTTACCTATTTATTCTTGTGTTGTATTTGCGCAAGGGAATACTAAGTATATTAAATCAACATGCACTTTTACTCCAGGTGCACTAAGACGTTATATTTTAAAAGGCAAGTTCCAAAAGCAAATTAGCGATGAAAGAATTGAAGAAATATATAATTTGTTATTAGAGCATAGGGCAAATGATAGAGTTTCTACAAGACAGCACATTAAGAATATTAGAACAAAGAAATCTGATGTCGAAAATAATATGTGCCCAAGATGCCATTTACCATTAGTTATTAGAGAAGGAAAGAATGGAAAATTCTATGGTTGTCCAAATTTTCCCGAATGTAAATACACTAAGAATATTTAAATATTGGTAAACTTTTAAATCTCTTGATACAGGCAAAATTTATTTTGTCACGATTTTTATTATCGAGTGCAACGAGATA
>DFIJ01000028.1:2374-3789 GCA_002372775.1 Christensenella sp. UBA3700 | reverse complement strand
GAGATTTCTAAAAAGGCAGTAGAAAATGCTATTGAACATCCAAGGGCAATTAATATGGACCTTGTTGATGCTCAACAAGCAAGACGTGTTTTAGATAGACTCGTAGGTTATGAATTATCTCCAATTATTTCAAAATTAATCCAAAATGGATTATCTGCTGGTCGTGTTCAATCTGTAGCCTTAAAGATGATCGTAGATAGAGAAAACGAGATTAGAAACTTTAAGCCAGAAGAATATTGGAATATTATAGCTGCTATTTCTAAAACAGAAAATGGCAAGTCATATAAGTGTGATTTCAATGGACTAAATGATGGAAAGAAAATGAAAGTTCCAAATAAGGAAGTTGCAGATGAAATCATTGAAGCTTCAAAGAATGGTTCATGGAGTGTTAACAACGTTAAGAGATCAAAATCTTATTCAAAAGCTCCAGCTCCATTTACAACATCAACAATGCAACAAGAAGCTATTGCTAAATTAAACTTTACAGCAGCTCAAGTTACAAAGTGTGCTCAAGCTCTATATGAAGGTGTAGAGATTGAAGGAATGGGACAAACAGCATTAGTTACATACATAAGAACTGACTCTGTCAGAGTATCTCCAGATGCGCAATATGCAGCACTAAACTTTATTGCAGAGAAATTTGGCAAAGATTATGCTCCATCAAGACCAAATAAGTATGAGACTAAAGAAACTGCACAAGATGCCCATGAAGCTATAAGACCAATTAATGTTGAATTAACTCCAGATAGCATTAAGAACAAGATGGGAAGAGATGAATGGAGATTATATAACTTAGTATATAATCGCTTCTTAGCTTCTCAAATGTCACCAGCTACATATGATACTTTAGAAGTTACTATGGCTGTTGATAAATATTTCTATAAGTTAAAAGGAAAAACTTGTACATTCAAAGGTTATACAGCAGCTTACAGCGTAAGCGATGAAAAGGATGTAGCAAAAGAACTTCCTAACTTTGAAGAAGGCGAGAACTTATTCTGTCAAGATGTGAAGGGTGAACAAAAATTCACAAAGCCAGCTCCAAGATATACAGATGGTACTGTTATTAAGGCTATGGAAGAAAATGGTATTGGTCGTCCTTCTACATACGAAAAGACAGTATCAACATTGCTATTCAGAAAATATATCGAAAAGCAAAAGAATGTAGAAACAAAGAAGATGGAACTTGTTCCAACAGAACTTGGTGAGAATGTTGTTAAGCAATTAGTTGAACATTTCCCAACAATTATGGATACAAAGTTTACTGCTGCAATGGAAACTAAACTAGATGAAATTGCAAATGGTAATGAGCAATGGCAAAAAGTATTAGGAGATTTCTATCCTGATTTCCATAAGCAAGTTCTTGAATTAAAGTATTTAGGTAAGAAAGCAGCTCCAAAAGAGAGTGATGTTATCTG
>DFIJ01000028.1:0-2296 GCA_002372775.1 Christensenella sp. UBA3700 | reverse complement strand
GCTTGTCCTAATTTCCCTAAGTGCCGTAATACAAAGCCTATTGAAGAGCAAGTTGCAACTTGTCCACAATGTGGAAAACCAGTATATAAGAGAATAGGAAAAACAGGAAAGCCATATTATGCTTGTTCTGGATACCCAACATGTAAGTTTATTAGTTGGGATTTACCAGCTCCTATTTTATGTCCAACATGTAACAGCCCAATGAAGATTGTTACAAAAGATGATGGAACAAAATTATATGTATGTACAAATAAAACATGTCATACAAAGGTAACACCAGATGACAACAATTAGAGTTATCGGTGGTGGCCTTGCAGGATGCGAAGCTGCATATCAATTATTAAAAAGAGGATATGAAGTTGAGCTATACGAAATGAGAGGAGTTAAATCTACTCCTTGTCATAAAACAGACAAATTAGCAGAACTTGTATGTTCAAATTCTCTTAAGAGTGTTAGTGAAGATACAGGACATGGACTTTTAAAACTTGAAATGCAAAAATTGGGAAGTTTGCTACTTGATTGTGCTTATAAAGCACAAGTACCAGCAGGTGGCGCTCTTGCCGTAGATAGAGATGTATTTAGTGATCTTGTTTTTGAAGAATTATCTAAGTTTAAAAACTTAAGGATTATTCGTGAAGAAGTAACTACAATAGATGGTTCAATTCCAACTATTATTGCCTCTGGTCCTTTAACAAGCGATACATTATCTAAAGAAATATCTAAATTACTTGGTGGTGAATATCTTCATTTCTATGATGCAGTAGCTCCAATAATTAGTGTAGATGGAATTGACTTTAATAAGGCATTCTTTGCTGCAAGATATGATAAAGGCGGAGATGATTATATAAACTGCCCAATGAATAAGGAAGAATACCTTAAGTTCTATAACGAACTTATTCATGCAGAAAGAGCAACATTGCACGATTTTGATTTGCAAGTATTTGAGAACTGTATGCCAATAGAAATTATGGCATCACGTGGCGAGGATACAATGCGTTTTGGCCCACTAAGACCAAAGGGAATTAGAAGGCCAGGATCAGATGAAAGATTCTATGCTGTTGTTCAATTAAGAAAAGAAAATGTTGAAGGCAATGCTTACAACATAGTTGGATTCCAAACAAACCTAAAGTTTGGAGAACAAAAAAGAGTATTCTCTCTAATACCAGGACTTGAGAATGTTGAATTTCAAAGATATGGTGTTATGCATAGAAATACATATATTGATGCACCAAAAGTGCTAAATGAGAAATTCCAATTAAAGTCTAACAAGAATATATTCTTTGCTGGACAAATGACTGGAGTTGAAGGATATGTTGAATCAATGATGAGCGGAATGATTGCTGCTATAAATCTAGATTTAACATTAAGAGGAAAAGAAGGCCTTGTAATGCCAAAAGAAAGCATTATAGGAACGCTACAAAGACACGTTGCAACTGAGAATTGCGACTACGAACCGATGAATGCCAATTTTGGAATTCTACCAGGACTTGAGAATCCAAAAAGAGACAAGAAGGAAAGAAAATTACAGTATACGCAAAGATCTTTAGAATTAATAGATAAATATCTAGAATCTTTAGATCTGTAAGAGAGGTTAAGAATGGAAATTGAATTAAGAGGAACTACAATTTGTGCTGTATGTAAGGATGGCAAAACAGCTATTGCTGGTGATGGTCAAATTACTATGGGACAAAGTGTTATATTAAAGGGCACAGCAAGAAAGGTTAGAAGAATCTTTAACGACAAAGTCGTTATGGGCTTTGCCGGATCTGTTGCTGATGCTATGGCACTTAGTGAAAAATTAGAAAAGATGCTACAAAAATATAGTGGCAATCTAATGAGAAGTGCTGTTGAACTTGCTGAACTTTGGAGAGACGATAAATTACCAAGAAAATTAGATGCAATGATGATTGTTGCAGATAAGGATAGTTTATTAATCGTTTCAGGTTCAGGTGAAGTTATTGAACCAGATGGTGGTGTTTGTGCAATTGGTTCTGGTGGCAACTATGCTTTAGCTGCTGCTCGTGCACTTGTTGCTGAAACAAATCTTGAAGCAAAGGATATTGCTTTCAAGTCATTAAAGATTGCAAGTGAACTTTGTGTATTCACAAACGATCACATTATTGTAGAGGAGGTATAGTATGGTTGAAGAATTAACTCCTAAGCAAATCGTTGCAGAATTAAATAGATTTATTATTGGACAAAATGAAGCTAAGAAGGCTGTTGCTGTAGCTTTAAGAAATAGATATAGAAGATCAAGATTACCAAAAGAACTTCAAGATGAAATTACTCCAAAGAA
>DFIJ01000130.1 GCA_002372775.1 Christensenella sp. UBA3700 | reverse complement strand
AGGTTTTGTTAATTCTTTTTATTATGATTTATATTCCTCAAGTAATTCTCTAGATAAATATCGTATTGGATATCAAGAGGGAGAGCGGATGTTTGATATCTATCTGATAGTATTTTAATAATATCAACTGGAATATAAATATCATCACCTTCGTAATAGAATTTTGATTCGACTTCTGCGAGTTTTTCCAAAGCATTTGTGATTTTTGGGAAATCGTAATCAGGAGATTCTTTATAGTATCTTTCAATGTTCCTATTAACATATTTATTAGTCTGGTTATGTAAAAGTCTTAATAATAACGCAACGGCGCATGCTACTGTAATGATGAGTAGTAACGCTACTGGCCAAGGCATATATTCTTTCACATGGTAATGGTCTCTCCAAACATTGGTGACAATCGCGAGCATGAAATAAAGAAATGAATACATTGTTACTGGAATGATAGAGTAGAAGAAATGAGTGAATTTAATACGTGTATCAGAGATAGCGACAGTAAATAAGAGAATGGTAAATATTGGATTTAACGTATGCATGAAAAGATTTGACTTTTCAAACATCGCATAGGTAAACCCTTGAGTGATGCTGATTAAGCTCATAGCAATCACGAATGTTAAGGCGACACCGACAGTGCCGACATACATGACTTCGACAACCCAAGATGGGAGCTTATATTTATTTTTTCTTAAACCATCGATTTGGAAAGGGACACAAATAGAAGCCGCTAATGTGGCAGCGATATTAGAAAGGGTGGTGAACATTCTTAAAGTACCCATCCCTGATTCAGGAGACTCATCTTGATAAAAGTTAATAATATTTAGTGTTAAAGAAACAATTGTTAAAATAATAACAATTGAACAAATCGCTAAACCAATGATGCATCGCATCTGGTTAATTTTTCTCGCATTGACAATAGGTCTTTTAGTCTTCTTTTTCATCCAAACTATTCTATCACTATAAAGAATAATATAAAAACTATAAAAAAATAAAACCCACACAATCTAATATTTCCACTATATTATTTATATAAGCAAATATTTGTGGCACATCTGTGACATGTTTAGTAGTACAATTATTAGGCATATGAATTACGTTAGTATTATTAACATTATCTTCTTCATAATTAGTATCTTAATGAGCATCTATCTCTTTAATTTCATTTTCTTTGCGGTAAGTAGTTTACTTCATCGTAAGAAGTTTCCTTCTAGTGAAGAGAAATGTCGTTTTGGCTTAATTATTTCTGCGAAAGATGAAGAAAATGTCATCCCTCGACTTATTAATAGCATTAAAAGCACTGATTATCCTCAAGATAAATTAGATATCTTTATCATTGCCCATAACTGTAAAGATAACACAGCGAGAGTGGCAAAAGAACTAGGGGCTAATGTGATTGTCTTTAACGATCCAAAAGCTAACACTTTAGGCTTTGCCTACCAGTACGCATTTAAGCATATTAATATTCATGATTATGATGGTTTTTTAATTTTGAACGCGGATAATATCGTTAGCAAAAATTACTTTACAAAAATGAATGACGCTTTTGTGCATTTTGATAAGAAGTGTGCGATAACTAGTTTCCGTCACTCTTTAAATATTAAAGATGGTGTGATGCCAGCGATGTATGCCTATTACTTCTCTGCCTCTTGCGTATTAACATTTGTGGGAAGAGAAAACTTCAATGTCTCTACCCGTATTACTGGATGTGGTTACATTATTCCAACTTGCATGTTAGAAAATGGTTGGAACTACACAAGTATTACTGAAGATATCGAATTCAGCGCGGATAAGACTTTAGAAGGTAACACAATTCATTATGTCGATGAGGCCGTGTTTTATGATGAACAACCAACTCGTTTTAAAACAATGTGGAACCAGAGATTAAGATGGGCGAAAGGACAAAACACAGTTAGTAAGAAATACTTCACTAGATTCTTCAAAGCTATGTTTGATAAGACTAAAAAGAATAAAGTTTCTCTATTTGTGGCCTTAACATTTAACTCTTTTATTCCTCTTCAATTATTCTTCATTTTTGCTTTGCAATATCTCTTACTACTTTTATCGCCTTTATTTGGCGTTTCTTTAGAGGAAGCATTCTTATATTGGAACGCTGATCTGACTTGGTATCAGAATTTATTTATGTCTTGGAATACTGGTGCTTTATTTGGCATTATTAAAACAATTGCATCGTTCTTTATTTCTTCGTATATCACTGTTTTAGCTATTCTTATTGGTTCTCGTGGAAGATATAGAAAGCAACCATTCTGGCCTTTATTCTTTGGAGCCTTATTGTCGCCTTTCTTCTTCTTGCTACAAGTTCCATTAGATTTAGAAGCGATGTTTGTTAAAGAAGTAAAGTGGAAAAAGATTCCTCATGGGGTTAATAAAACTAATTGAAAAATATAGAAAACACACACTTTTTCGTATGTGTCTTGACAATCAATGATGTCTCCAATTGTCGATTAATGAATTATGAGAGTAAGGTATTTAAATCAATTAGCTTAACATTGAATGTTTCTTTTATTTTTTCATCAAAACCGGATTTAGAAAATAGATAGTATTCCCTTATTAAATTCTTATTAAATATAGAATCGCTTTCTTTGAGATGCTCGAACATTTCTAATGTGAATATATCTTTTCTATATTTGCATTCAAC
>DFIJ01000027.1 GCA_002372775.1 Christensenella sp. UBA3700 | reverse complement strand
GTTGCAATAACATCATTATCACAATACTCAGCAACTTCTAACCATTTCTCTTCTGGTACTGGTTGATCCCATGGTAATCCTAATTCTTTATGATGTATACCCATCTCAATTTCTAGTTTCTTTAAAGATTTCTTATTTCCAGCTGAAGCAAAATCATAAACATCTGTATAAGACAAATTATATGCTTCACCAAAAAATGCATTTCTCTCCCCATTAATTATTCTTTGAGATAAGTTAAACAATTGTTCATTAGAATATCCCATAAGTCTTGCATAAATTAAATGATTATCATATCGTCTACAGTTGAATCCTATTAATTTGTATTTTAATATCTGTTCAATATCATTAGGTGATGGATTAATCATTCTTACAACTTTGTTTCCAGGTCCTCTAACTTTCCAGTTAACAAGAAACAAATTTGGAAATACCTCTATATCATAAAATACAATAATATCCTCCTTTGAATCAACTGCCATTGATGGATCATCGGATTTAAAATGCATTTGTTTAACTAATTTAATACAATACTCTGCCTGATTTGTACTATTTGCAGCGAATGCATAAATTTCATTTTTCATATCAGACAAATCGTATTTCATCCCACGTTCGTAAGCGTCTTCTAAAATCTTATAGATAAAGTCAACACTTGGTTTTGTACCAGGATGTATTTCTTTATTTAGATTACGTTCGATAAGTCGCCTCAAACCTATCTCACTTTTTATAACATTATCGCCTACCACGGTCTTCTCTCCTTTCATAGGTAAACCAGAGCTAATTGTTTTAATAGGTAAATTATTACATTTCGTCAATTTTCTACGGAGTGAACTTTTACCTGTAAATACTTTAATTTCTATACTATCTGCATACACTCGACTAAGTTTGGTAGCATCTCCTAAGAAAATATAATGCAAATGAATACCTTGACCAGACTTAGACAATTCTGCATAAGTGGCTGGCCATTCACTTGCAGCCTCCAAATTCTTCTCAAAAGATTTATTACCATTTTCATCTTTTAAATCGAAATCAATTACTATATGATTTTCAGGAATTTTTACATAATGTAATCTTGATGTATCAAGCTTCTTTAATTTAAGACGAACATTATCCCATTTTTTACTAGGTGTTTCTTTTGAGGTGGCATATTGAGCTAAGCACTCTCCACACTCTTCATCAAATATAGATTTCTGTTTCTTAAACTCAATAACATACTTTTTAGGTTTAGGTGGTTCGTTTAATTCTTGTTTATTTTGCTTTAATATATTAACATCAAATCCTTTAAAATAATTACGTACATGAGTTCCGTCTTCCATTCTATAATCAATATAATGTTCTTTAAAATATGTTTTTAATTCATTTTTAAATGCTCTCATTGACATCGGATAACCTACTTTAGCATCTTCACAATAATTTTTGTAAAGTTCCCATGCTTGTTTTAATGTAGTACCATCTTCTTTACTAAATATACGATATACGTCCATCATAAAATTGTAGAAATCATTAGTTTCATCAATCATGGATACTGGAATATACTTATCATAAAATTCCATATTGTTCTCATATACTTCTTTACAATGCCAAGCTATAGCACCTAATTCAAATCTTATTTCTTTCATTAATTTATTATACTCTGAAGAACTAACTTTTTCTCCTGATGGAGTTACATCAATTAATCTTCTTATAATACCAGATTTACTATCAGTAATCTTAACTGGTTTATTAGTACCCATAAATAAGAAACAATTGAACCTATTTTCATATGCTCTTTTAAATTTTTCATTTACAGTCATATACTCATGTGATACTAAACTATTTAATCTAGTATTATCTTCAATTCTTGATAAATCGCCATCATGTTGTATAGCAATTAATGGGTTATTAGAAAATGGTTCTAAAGCAAAAGATGCATTTGCACTACCTAAAGCTTTAGCATCAAATGTACACCAATAACCTTGAAATAACATTTGAATAATATTTAGTATTGTAGATTTACCAGTTCCAGATGCTCCATAAAATACCATAAATTTTTGTAGTTCTCTAGAGTCTCCATTAACTATTGAACCAATAGCCCACTCTATTTTATGTCTTTCATCTGGTGTATACAATACACTAATTAATCTATCATATGCTGTAATATTACCTGGCTCTAATGCATATGGTAAATGTTTTGTTGAATACTTCTCACGAGTTATAGTATCATTTGCAAATATCAATTCTTGATCTAATGTATGATAAGTATCTCTTATTTGTTTCTGACAATATTTATGCCATTTGTCTATAAGATTATTATTTGAGTTATACAAATATAAACCATATGCTTCACCACTAATATCACCATATTTATTATTATACTCGTCAACATATTTACGAGTCTCAATATCTATCAAAGCTAATGCATCATCTTCATCTGTAGACCACATTTGTTTGTCTTCAATCCAGACTGCATAAAAATCTCCTCCTCTAATCATAAGATCTTTGGGTTTTGGATATAGTCTAAATGTAGGATAGATTTCCACATTACCCTGACGGGTTTTATGTGATTCAAACATTAAAAAATCTAACATTGACTATACTCCTCTCGTATTTAACTCTGATAATTCCTCCTCAATAGAATCAATTCTATCATTTTGATCTTTAATTATTTTTGCTACTGCAAATAATCCTATTCCAATCAATACAAATCTAAAGTTAATTCTTTTAGCTAATTTTTCTACAGCCTCTGAATTCTTTGCAATGCCTCCTATTAAAATATCAATCATTGAGTATTCCTCCTTTCTAACTTATTGTATTTAAATACCAACAAAGTTGGGTCCAGATTTCTACATCTCTAAGATCTGTGTCACAATCTCTAATGTAGAACAAGCCTCCTTTACCATTAGGTTCATATCTACGTTCTAATAATCTGTAGATTCTTTCATTTACATATTGTTCATCATATACGTCATCAGACATCGAGCTGATACCTATATTTGACAACATACCCCAAAACCATTGTTGTGTACGATCACCATATTGTGGATCATCCATGATTTGTTCTTCGGTTCTGATAGCTAAAGCTAACATCATTTCTAGAACACTACAAGGATAGTCTGATAAAATATCAAAAGCTTCATCATCTCTTACCACAGTTGCGAAGCGATACCTCAGGTTAACTCCATCCATGGCTCTGTTAACATCGTTACGAATATAAAAGTCAAATTGCGTATCATGCAAGTTAGCGAACAATTTACGGAAAGATATGTGTTCGTTGATTCTCCCTTTACAAGCGTAGTTATACAGCCATTCGAAATATCTATTTCTAACCTGATCTTGATAATTCATTATTCAGTATCTCCTCCTGTTACTTCATAAAAATGCTTTTCAGAAATCAAGATTTCATAATATATTTCGTCAGTATCATCTGCAACAAATACTCTTTCAGTATATCTATCTTTCCTAAATTCCTCTAAAGCATCACCTACAGTAGATCTAACATCCTCAACTTCTAAATCTTCATCAGTTGCTAATATGTTATCTCTATAATACCAGAATAATGTCTTCTGTTCATAATCCTCATTTTCTCCGAATTCTTCTTCAGAGATTACATAAGGAAATGTCTCTTCTTTTGGCTTAACTACGTCTGATTCTCCTCTAGGATTATCTATAATTCCGTTAGATAATTCCTCATCAGAATCTGATTGTACTGGTCTTTCCATTGGGACCACATTTGATCTTCCACTTTTTCCCTCATAATCGGGATTGGGATTTTCATCTGGAGCACCAGCTATTTTTTCATCTAAAGTTTCTTTATAAACTTTAAATCTATTTACAACATCTGCTATTTCTTCGTCTGCAATCTTTTTATAATGCTTTTTAACAAAATACCATGTTGCACCGGCACCAACACCAGCACCGGCTAAAAATATAAATACACCTTTCATTTTATTTTACTCCTCCCATTCTAAATTTCCTAATATGTTTCCATCTACATTAAAATCTAAAAGTATATTACGTTCTAATCCATTAACAAAAGCTCTTTTTCTTTCATCGGTTACATCATAAATACCAAAATCAACATAATTGTCTCCTTCACTATTCCATTTCCAACCAACTACTTGACCTGCTTTAGTCTTAGGAATTCCTAACATTGAATAAACATCATTTAAAAATAAATATCCTCTTTTTTGTAACATTTCATTTGCATAATCTTGTTGTTTTCTTAAAAACATTAAATTATACTCAGAATCTTTATGCCATTGATCTGAAGATTCCTCAAAGAATCTAGCATAAGGACTTATTTCTTTAGGTTCACCTTCTACTGTATAAACAGTCTTTTTAACATTCTTGCCATTTTCATCTTTTTCTACTATTTCTTTTGCTTTAATATTGTACTTTAATTCTTTATCGACTTGCTCACCAAATCTTTCAACTACATTTTTTCTATAGTTTTTGAATCCTTTATCTAATGCTAAATATGCAGCACCTAATGAAGCATATCTTTTCTTCAATATTCTTTGGCCAAATAGAATTGAAGCTACAGATACTGTTCCTAATATAATTGCAGGAGCGTATACTTTTAATAATTTAACCCCTGTTTGTACTGTTGTAATATATATATCTTTCTTAGCGTCTTCTTGAGTATAATTTACCTCGTGATCAGCAAGGCACATTTCAATATTTTTTTCAACTTCTTTTTTCTCATTAAGTATACCGTCTATTTTCCTAGTTGCTTTACATGCTAAAACAGTGGCTCCTACACCACCAATAATACCAGCACATGTAAATATCTCAGGTGCATGCTTTTTGGCCTGGAAACTTACTGTGCCTAATACTCTACTTACTCCTATTGGTAAATTCATTTTATTACTCCTTTCATTAATCAATTGGAACTGCTCTAGGCATCTTTATCATATAACCATCACGATTTCTGATAATTTCTGCTCTAGTAATATTTGTCCAACCATATCTATTATCTGTATATTCTCCTGTAATACCAACTAAATCATATAAATCTGCTACACGTACTAATCCATATGTATCCATTAATTCATCCATTCTAGTTAATACTTCTTCAGCTTCCCCTCGAGTAGGAAGTATGATATCATCATAAGAATATTGTCCAGACATTAAAGCTTGTCTTTCATTCATTCGAGGTCTTGAATAACCTCCATCATAATAACTTCTATAAGAAACCCTATCGGCTGTAGAGCGTCCTCTACTACCTTTACGAGATTCTCCATATAATATAATGTCTATACCATCTGTGACTATATCACTGATTGCTTTTTTAATTGCTGGGATTAATACATCTCCAAAAATATAAGATTTTACACTAGGTGCATCTTCTGAGATTATATTACCCATAAATTTGTCGAACATTCCCTTTTTCTTACGTTTTACTGTACCAGTGACAACTTTTTGAGTAACACGTTTTTCGGTTTTCTGTTCTGCTAGTTTTTTCTGTTCTTCTTTATACTTGTTTGAATTTGGTGGATAATTTTGTATTTCCAATGTTATTCTCCTTTCTACAAAAATAAAAATAAAAGAAGTATCTGTTTTATAGATACTCCTTTAATCGATTAAAGATCTTATTCTTCAGTTTCTTCTGGAACTTCTGAATATTCTACAGTATCTACTGTTGCCATTTTTCTAGCTTTAATCTTTCTGTAAACTAAATATCCTAATCCAATTACTGCTGCTGTGATTCCTACACCAACACCAATTTTTACTAGATTGTTAGTTCCAGTTACTTCAGCTACTTCTGCAACATCTGTTACTTTTTCTAATTCTGTGTTCTCCATAGTCGAAACCTCCTTTCTTCTGATCTCATTATAGAGTATGCGATTTTCGCGCCTCCTATATAAGTTTATCGAAGTCATACTTCGGACTTATATCAACATCAAATACAATACATGGTTCATCATTTTCTGTGATACATGCATTGAAACTTGGCTCTATTAAACCATTATCTAAGTTCCAACCCATAAGGTCTCCATTCTTAATATCATCTAAACCAAGTTCACCATAGAACTCATTTAATGAAATATAATGATCATATGTAAGCCTTCTATTTAATTTGTTAATCGTTTGTTTAATTGTTTCAATATCACTTCTGAAATATCTTCCAGAAATCATATCTTTACATAATGTATTACCTTTTGAGGTAACAATTATTTGATTTGGAGAAGGTTGATTCTTATCGATATCGTCTTGAGCGACTTTATCTCTTATCTGATGTTCCTTCTTTTCACCAAGAGTCTCAATTACTTTATCCCTATATCTAATTAAGGTACGCTCTGATAAAGCATAAGCTGCTCCTAGTGCTGCATTTCGTTTGTAATTAATTGTGCTAGCACCAATAATACATCCTGCAGATAACACAAATGTTACTACAGATGGTATATATGGTTTCCATACTGCTAAAAATGTTTCTTTAGGTGTTAAATGGTTGACATCAAGCTCTTGTTTCTTTTGTTCTACTAATGTCATAGCTTTTGGTGTGGCTCTTACTGCAGTGACAACAGAACAGCCCATGCCAACTATTCCAATACCTGTTAAAATTTCAGGGCTATGTTTTCCTAAAAAATTCTTTGAATCATTAATAAATTTTGTAAATTTTTGATTCATGTTATTCTCCTTTCTAAAAACAAAAAGGTCTTTGTTAGACCTCTTATTTTTGTAATTGTGCAAATTTGGCATTAATTGCTTCATCTATTGCCATTTGTTGTACTTGGTTTCCAGCAATAGTACTTACTATTGTTCCTGCTAATGTTAGACCCAAGCCTATAAATGTTAATATTTTTGGATTCATTTAATTACCTCCTTTTCCTATTACTCATTATAGTATAAGTTTTTCTCGCGTCATCTTATTATAACACCCTCTGCATCAAAACATACATTAGGCTCAGTGACAGCATTAATTATAAATACTTCTACTCTGTCTTCTCGATCGCCACCAACATCCATCATACATAGTTGATTCTCAAATTTTATTTCGAAGTATGTTCCATTATCATACCAACCTATTTCGTTAGCATATGAAAGTGGTTCCAAACCTAATAATTGGTAAAAATCGTTCATCGTAACTGCTCCACTTGCTGCAAATTCTGCATTAAGTTGATCCTCAGCTCGAAGAACATCTTCGATACTACTTTCAAAATATCGCAAAGATTGATAATCAAAGAATAACTGACCATCTTCACTTAAATCTTTTATCATCATAGGATGATCATTTAAGATTGCGTTTCTAACTTTTTGGTCAGCATCTTCACCATATAATTCTTTAGTCTTTGCTACATATTCTTGATGTAAATTATTTAGTGTTGCATATGCTGCTGTTAATGCTGTTTGTGTTTTAGTATTTAAAATATGTAAGCTTAAAATTGTGCCTATTGTTGTAATGCAACTTATAGCCGTAGGTATATAGGGTTTCCAAGCCACTTTAACTACTTCTTTCTTCGTTAACTTAGAACCTTTAACTGCTTCAGCTTCATTAATTAACTTAAGAGCTTTCGGAGTTGCCTGAATACCTAATGCAGTTGATGCGATTACGCCTACCATGCTTAAACCTGTTAAGATTACTGGTGAGTACTTTTTTAATAAAAATTGTGCGTTTGTCATGAATATAATTTCTCCTTTCTTTAAAAATATCTATCTAAAAATGAAAAGGACCTTGAATTAGTCCTTATCAGTGAGATAGCGTATTACCTCTTATTCGCTTTGGGAATGGCTCCACTTAAAATATTTCTACCTAATGTACTCGTGATCGTTGATGATTGGTCGAATTTAAATGTTAGAATTATTGAGTAGATTGATACTGCTGTTGATACTGTAAAAGTTGCTACATCTATTATTTTGTTAATTAGTTCTTTTCTTGATTCAGATTTTAGTTGTTTTTCGTTTATCACTTTAGTTGACTCAATCTGAGCAAGTTCGATTAATTCCTTTCTAATATTATCTCTTTCTTTTACTGCATCACCGTAGTAGTCACTACCTTTATCTAATCCTTTAATTAGACCTGATACATTTTCATAATCACTCCACAATGCTTCTTTAATTTTGTGCATGACTCATTCCTCCTATTAATATATTTGCATAATACCTTCTCCATTAAAGGACAAGTTATTCTCGCGTTTCATCTTGAATTGGTATTCTTGCTCCGTATGTAACATCTAATATAACTCGTTTGACTTTACCATCTTTAAAGTCTGCTGGGTTAAGATGCAAACGGACTTGTTGAGTATTCTGATCAATAGCTATATAACCCCATGCTTGTTGATGAATGACCCATACTCTATGAATTGTATATCCGAACTATAATACCAAGAACTAGTCCGATAATATAATGTATGAACATAAGTTTACTCTCCTTTCTAATTTCTGAAAAAATAAAGGACATTGCTGTCCTTTGAGAAGTTAAGATGAAATTACTTAAGCTTTAAATTTGATTATTTTAGCGTCTTTAGTTTTAGTAACCTCTACTCTGTCAATTATATCTTGTCCAATTTTCATACCAATTGAGCAAGCTATACCTGTTAAAATACCTGATACTAATATACCTATTACTCTATTCATATCAATTACCTCCTTATAATTTTTATCATCTTTTTCTATAATAAGGTATGTAATTTTCGCGTTTAATCTTTCATCTTTAATAATCTCAACTTTGTTCCACATTCTTTGTTAAAATTATTG
This sequence comes from Christensenella sp. UBA3700, assembly GCA_002372775.1. Taxonomy (GTDB): domain Bacteria; phylum Bacillota; class Clostridia; order Christensenellales; family UBA3700; genus UBA3700. The sequence continues at coordinate 56,472 of DFIJ01000027.1, read as the reverse complement.
ATTTGTTTTCTAGCAGCCATTGCTTCAAATGGGGTTAATTTTACTCTAGCATCTACTAGTTCAATTCGTTCTACATATTGTTTGATTTCTGGTGCACACTCATCTGCCCATAATCTTAAAATATCAGTAGTAACACCTTTAAATAAATAGTTTTGTTTTTTCAACTTAACTTCCTCCTAACTTTGCAATTTTATACAAGATTCTTCTTACGTCTTTATCTTTGAGATTACCCAAAACATCAGACCCATGCATAATTGTATATGGATATGTCAAAATATACTCTTCATCTGGATCAACTACTGCTGGTCGTTCTGTCTCATATAGAGTACACGCCAGTTCCCATCGATCATTTTCAAATCCCTGACATCCATAAGCTTTAACAACTGAAGCTCCATAACCATTTGGAAAACGGAATAGATAATGTATGCCGTACTTGTCCTGCCACAGTATCTTCCCAAATATCAATGATATACTTTTCCAATCGCAAGCCACAATGTAAACTCAAATTTTTACCCATGGCGTATTCCTCCTTTCTCAAAATTTAGAAAGGTATGTTTAAATAAAGGGCAACATCACCTGCCCAACATATCTTTCCATATAAGCGTTTGCAAATTTCGCGAAAAATAAAAAAAGAAAAGACAGCGGACTCGAACCGCTTCTATAATAAATATCTCTATTTACATAGATTTCTTCCTGAGATCTTTTCATTATATACTTTGTTTTTTTCGCGAAATAGTAAGAGTATATGAACCCTTACTAAATTTTCTTTAATACAATCCATATAGCTCCTACGAAACCTACAGCGTAAATAATTTTTACAATATTTTCTCCATTCATATTAATTACACCTCCTATATAATAATATGTTAAATACGCGAAAAGTAAAAAGGGCTTGATGTTTAGCCCTACTCAAAGTTTATTTAAAACTAATTATCAGATTACCTATTGCCATTATTACATTTCTTAGTATAAATTTAATTGCCTTTCTGAAGAATGGAATGATAGCAATTAGTAATCCTATAATTGTCCAATTAATCTTTTTCATAGTTATCACTCCTTTCTATTATAGACTATGTAATTCGCGCGAAAAGAAAGAGAGTCTGTTTATTTAGACTCATCTTTACTTTTATTCATAGCTTGTTCTAATGTTTCGCTTATTTTTGAAAATAAGTCTTGTGCAACCAATTCCATTCTAGCATTTAATCTAGCTTCCTCGTATGCATCTTTTTTACCTCTTTCATAAATAGCTTTTCCTAATCCGAACATTACTAATGTTGTAAAAGCACCATATAATAAGTTTTTCATAAAAATCACCTCTTTCTTTTAATTTCATACCTTTTTTCCTATAAAATGGCTTGTAAAATACGCGAAAAATAGCCATTTCAACGTAAAGGCCTCTAATAGCCTCATAGAGCGTTTTTACCCCCTTAGACAACAAGTTATATTCCTTACTTTTTAAAAGTGCCTTAAAATCGATTCTAAGAGGTCGTTTTTTCGGAAAGTGCTAAAAATTTTGTGATTTTTACAAAAACGAAAGGGAAATGTAAATCTCCCTCTCATTTTATTAATATTTATTTAACTATTCTTAATTTTTGTCCTGGATAGATAATATTTGGATTAGCTATTCCATTATCTCTAGCAATCTTTTGATATGTTGTTCCGTATTTAGATGCTATAGCAGATAATGTATCACCAGATTTAACTATATAAACAGTTTCGTTCTTTGAGTTCTTTCCGTATGAAGCATTAACCGCATCTTGGACTTCATCATATCTTGAACCAAGAACTACTTTTCTTTGCTCGCCATTACCATATTTACCGCTCTTCGTCTCCGCAACTAGATCAGAAACAGAAGCAGAATAAATATGATTAATGAAATCTTGAACTTCGTCGTATCTATCACCAAGATTATTTTTTCTATCATCTCCATCTCCAAACACACCTTTCATTACTTGAGTAGCTAGATCTAAAGTAGATCCTTCTACTGATTGTAAAGGTGCTGGTTCCGAAGCAGGGGCAGGTTCGTTTGAATCCACTCCTAATATAACATCTTTGTATAAATAATTCATATCAAGATTTCCATTATATCCAGGTAAGTGTCCTGCAGAAGTAAATTGCCATATACCACAATTTGCTGCTGATTCTCCAGATGGGTCCGTATTCATTCCTTTTTGTTTTCCACCAGAGGTAGGCCAATGAGCTTCCCATTTATCAAATCTGCTTTCTATACCTGCAAGTTTTCCTTTAAACCATGAAGAACTAGCATAAACCATAGCATAATATCCAGCTGCTTCAAAAGCTTCACACTCTACTCTACAAATATCACGTAGAGTTTGATTAGAAGGCATGCCATTACGAGCTTTATACCCGTCTGCATCCTCCATATCAATTACTAAGAATTTTGGTCTTACTCTTCTTGAATTAGCAAATGCTACAACATTAGCGGCTTCTTGAGCAGCTCTTGATGTATTTAATGCATAAGAATAAATATAAAGACCATAAGGTTTTCCAGAGTCGATAGCTAAGTCGACGTTACGTGCCGCTTTGCTATCCTCTGAGATACCAGCATGACTTCTAAATATAAAGAAGTCACAGTGGTTTGCTAACGTACGTATATCGATATTACCCTGCCATGCAGAGATATCTGGTCCTAATTTAGCCATATTATTTTTCCTCCTCTTCATAATTTCTTAATTCTTGATTGTTAATTTCTGTAGGTTCTTTTTCTACATTAAAGTTTTCATCTCCCATAGGTTTATTCTCCTTTCATTAATATTAATTAATTTCACCCATCACTTCAGAGGCTTTGTTGATTACATCTTGCTCAGTTCCACCTAAACCTGAAATAGTATCAGCTGTACCAGTAATATTATTTAAAATTTGTCCAGCTTGAGCTACTGGATACATAATATCATCTATTAAATTATTAGAATCTATATTGTCTTCTTTTATTGTTTCTAATTTAGTTTTTAAACTTGACATAATTTACCTCCTTTTATTGTTCTGCTAGTCCATATTCGTATTTATTATGAGAATATCCAACATATGTTTCATTTGATGCATCATCACCAACCCATATATGTAGTAAATTCATATAATATATATCGCCATTATCATAAGATCCAATTATATCTGATTTAGTACTTAATAACATCCATGTTCTATTAGTAGCATTAAAAGCAACTTGCTTAGTTAAATTTAATTGATCAATTGTTGGCACAGTTTCAAATTCAGTATTAGTAATTTGTTTAGTTGTAAAATCATAAGTCGCTTTTATCATCGGCATCACTGTTTTAGCATCGCATGAACTTTCGTAATTTATAGAACATACAATACATAATTCACCATTAACCATAGCTGCCCAAAATCCGTCATAATCACCTTTATAATATATATAATCAGCAGTATCTCCATTAAATATAAATATACCATTCTTCTGAACTCCAGCAGCAATTAAAGCATTTCTAACTTCAGTAATTTTATCAGCACCAACATGTATATTTTCTCTAACAGTGCTTATATCACTATAACCAGAAAAACTTCTTAATACGTCAATATCATCTTTATTTACAACAGGATTAGCTTGATATAACCCTCCAAACGTATGTCTTGATAATATACATGCCTCACCAACTAAGACGTCTTCTATACTTTCTATAGTCATTGGTTGCGAGAATTTTAAGACATCATTTTCTAATGTAACGTCAGTTGTCATTATATCAAATCGTTCTTTTTTTAATGTAACACCATCTGATTGTGTCATATAATTACCCATAAATTGTCCACCATTAGAATGACCATCAAACATAAGCATTGATGTAGCCATTTGAATGTCTAAAAACAAACCGGCATCTTCATTTCTTAATATTATATCTTTATTATTACCAGTAAATTGTTTGCTAAGTGTTATGATATCAGGTAATATTAAATGGTCTATCTGTTTGCCAACATCAGAAGAAGTTAAATGTGTTATTGTATCTGTATATACAATTGCTAAATCATCTTTTTGTTTATTAGTATCAGCATTCATAGCTTCAATTGATTTAAACAATTTAACATCTCCGCCAGCTTTTAAAGAACCATTGACACCAAAAGCTGTAACTCCAGCCTTAATATTTTCTGGTATAATTTTAGAATGTTTTTCATCTAAAATATCATTTAATTTGTCAATCATTGTAGACATTTTTTATACCTCCTTATAAAATATGTTTTTCAACTAACTCATCAAACATTGAATCTATATACGAGTCTCCTCCACGATTATTATAACGAGTTTTAGTTTCATGGAGCATACGTTTTTGCTCCTCGTTTGGTGCATAAGCGCCGTCTTTAATTTTCATTATTTCAACAATAAGGAAACGCTTACAATTTTGCATTTCAATATCATCTAATTTTTCATTGAGTCTTGCATCATCTTTTTTAGACTCTTCTTTTATGGAGTCTATTTTAGTATTGACTTTTGCTAGTAGTTCTTCCTGTTTAACAGCTTTAGTATGGCTTCTAGTTTGTAACCATATACCAACTAGACCTATTAAAGCTACTAAAACAGTACCAACCATTTGAAATATTGCTTCAGTTGGCATTACTTTAGACCCCCGTTATCATTCGTACCTTCTACGAACTTTTTAAAGGCCTGGTGTAAACCAGTTGAAGATAATCCCATTATAGCTCCGTAAATAATACTTTCTAAACATAAACCACTAGCAAAACAGTTTATAATAGCACCAAATATGGCTAATATGATTGGGATATCATTATTTGGAATCCACTTAAGGAAACTTGCATGCTTTATAATATAACCTATTACTAGACAGCCTAAAATAGTTATACCTACGAAATATCCTTCTAAACCATTAAAGTTTATCATTTTTGATTACCTCCTTTAATAATATAATTTGATAGTTTTAAATTCATCTCTATCAATTTATCAACTCTATTCTCCATAGTTCTAACCTCTTCATATACTTCAGAATAATTTTTATATAAAATATGATTATATGCAGTCTCAAAGCAGAACATGAAGAATAGGTTAATAAAAGCTATGGAGATTAAGAGTTTTGCAGTTATCTTAATCTCCTTGTTCATATATTACTCCTTTATTTTTTTTTATACCATTTTTCTCTATCTGCATCTAATAATTTTTGTAATTTTTCTTGATTATCTTTATAAAATGCTTCTTCCATTGTTATACCAATCTCATCTAAATAATCTTTAAAGTAAATTGTATTTCTACACATATGCGGACGATCTCTTGTTGATTTATCATCTATATGTTGAACTAATGTTGGTCTATAAATTAAATGTGGTATACCTTCTTCTATTAATATAATATCTAACAATGAACCATAACGTTGTTGATTTGGATAAATATTTTCATCCAAATACTTTTCCATCATTTTATTAGCTAAATGTGCTGTAATATTTTTTGGAAAATATGTGCATTGATTATATAAAAATAGACTAGAAAAATGTGTTGTATAATATTTAGTTGGTGAACTAAAAAAATTAATAATATTATTAGGATATTGATTAATAATTTTTTCTATTTCTTCTTTAAAATTTTTACATAATACAATATCATCTTCCATTAAAACAGCATTGAAATCATTTATATGATATAAAGCATCAATATAAGCTTTAACATATTTATGATTGTAATCAATAATTTTTTCATGTTCTATTGGAATATCATATGAACGATCTTCTATTGTACGAACAAAATATTTAATTTCCATTTTCTTCAATCTCCGTTTGTTTAACATCTATTATTGTTTCATACATTGTTTTAATAGTTGCACCAATACATGTTAAAAGTGTTTCTATTGGAACATTTATCATAAGTTTATCAATATTACTATATTCAAGACCGTCTAATTCTTGTTCAACAGTTCCAATAGAAGCAAATATATTAATAATATCAGACATTCTACAAGGATTTGGTATTTCTATTTCAGAAGATTCTGTAAAAAGTGTCATTAAATGAACACCACTATGAATATTATCGTTTAAATATAATGATATTGAATTAACACCATCATAAGCTATAAATAACGAACAATTGTCGTAACGATGTATTGATGAACCTGATTGAACATCTACTGTACATTTACCAAAATCTAGTATATGCGATTCTAAACTACTTTCAGATGGTATAGTTACTATTGTATTTTTTTGTTCTGAAGTTAAATATTTATTTAACATACTAGCAATTGTAGAACCATTAAATATTAATGTAGTTCCATTTTTTATATCACTAGTATAAGAATTTGGTTTAATAGTAATAAAATCATTATTTACTTTTATATATCTACAAATAGATGAATCATAATCTTCTGCATAACCTATCTTAATACCAATAATATTATATAATTCATAACTTTTATAATCCATACCGCCATCAGTAATATCAAGATGAACAATACCGGCATATCTTAACACACTTATTAAATTATTTAATGTCATAGGGTCATTAAAATATTGTTCTGTTGCAGTATTAATACTTACTAATGTTCCTATTTCAATTACATTTTCTCCTTTTTCGAACACACATAATTTTAATCCACCTGTTCGACTACCTCCGGCAATATCAACGATTAAACAAAATTGACATCCGGTTAAAAGTATATTATCTTGAAAACCATGCGTTAGATTTATAGCAGGAAAATCATGCCCTGCACCATAAGATAATGCAATAGTACATTCATCTAATTCTGAAGATGTATAATTATTTTCAATTATATCTGCTATTTTATTACAATCAATCGCTATTTTATTATTTTCATTTAAACTAATTAAAAAACCACCATTGCCTCCACTGCCTCCACCGTCATTTGTACCTACAATTTTTTCTCCATTTACGTAAGCTGTTTTATTACGAACTATATCTTCAGCAGTAGCTGTCGCGTCTGATGTATCTACACCGTCATAAGTACCGGCTACTCCAAGAATTGTAGCTCCATATTTTATATCATCACTATCTAATTCTATTGCTTGTGCAACATCAGCATACGATACGGATACATCTATTTCCTGATCAAAGTTTATAATAACTTTATCTTTTTCTAGCTCTACTCTTGAATAAACATTTATTGATGAATTAGATTCATTTATATCTATAAGTTCCGCATTTATTGGAATACCATCTAAATAATCTAACTCACCTGTTATTTTTTGTCCATTTACATAAGCTGTTTTATTTTTAGCAAGATCATTTTCAGTAGCTGTTGCATCAGATGTATCTATACCCTCATCTAAAGTACCAGTAACACCAAAAGCTGTAACTCCAGCTCTAAGATTTTCTGGAATAATTTTTAGTCTTTTTTCTGCAAGAATTCTTTGTAATTTTGCTAATAAAGTCATTTAAATATCCTCCTTATTTATATATTACACATCTCCTGATTCTCCTTCATTATTTTCAGTTCCAAGAATTTCATCAGCTATTGTAACACAATCATCGTAGTCAGCATGTTCTGGATCTTCCTCAACTACAGTTCCAGCTACACCTAATATTGTAACTCCTGTTTTAATATTTCCAGCTAATATATTAGCATCTATTGTGTTATCAACAGCAGCAATATTAACTTGAGCTAATTCATAACCAGTATCAGCTTGAATAGTTTGAGCTACTGTAGATGGTGTAGCATTTTTTGTTTGATCTGGCTTATCTGGTTCCAAATTTCCCTCTACACCAAATAATGTAACACCAGCCCTAATGTTTGTTGGTATTACCTTTGAATTTTTCTCTGCAAGAACAGCTTGCAATTTTGTTTTTAATAGACTCATAATGAGTACCTCCTTTAATAAAATATTTTAAATTTATTCAGAAACTTCCACAAAAGAAGCTCCTATACATTTCCTAAAATTTCTTCAGTTAATTGAAGACAATCATCATAATCAGCATGCTCTGGATCTTCTGGAACTACAGTACCTTCTATACCAAGAATAGTTTCACCTTGTTTAATTTTGTCAGCAGATAAAAGTATTTTATTAGCCAAAGCTGTTTCATTAATTATAGGACCACCGCCTGCTCTAATTAATTTATCTTCATCAAAAATTGGAATTATATATGGTGAGTTTTGAAATTCCCCTGTTGTTACTCCAGAATTACTTTCAATTACTGCAACATTACCTGTAATTTTTTCACCATTAACATATGCTGTTTTACCCTCAGCTAAATCGCCAGCAACTGCATCTGCATCTGAAGTATCAATACCTTCATCTAAAGTACCAATAACACCAAAAACAGAAACATTCCTTCTAATATTTTCAGAAATAATTTTTTGCTGTTTTTCTGCAAGAATTTCTTGCAAATTAGTCTTTAATTGGCTCATCTTCTAATCCTCCTTTATTTAATATTTCTTGCGATAAAGCAAGATCTTCCGGATATTCATCAGTTTCAGTAATGTCTACTTTTTCTATAATCTTACCTACACTGATTTTACCTCTAAGTACCTGATTTGGATAATTAGGCATTACTGTCACCTCCCTCCGGATATAATGTAAATAATTTAGGTCCGTCTTCATCATAACCTAATATTGTCTGTACATCACTACTATCTGGGTTAAGCTCAATTTCATACCAATAATCAGTAGGTTTGTTAATAAAATCGCCAATCTTAGTATCTTCTTTTTCTAAGATTATATTTACAGATGTTGTTATTTGTGTTACTGTAACTGTTTTTTCTAATACAACATTACTAGTATTTTTCTTTTCAGTTACTTTAAATCGTAATTTTTCATCTGGTTTAAACATATAATCATGACCTTTTTCATCCTCAGCAAAGACACATATACAACCAGAATCCCCACGAGTGATATGAATTGTAGACTCGTCATCAATTTTAAACATACACTATATCTCCTTTCTTTAATATTAATTACTTGACATTCCTATAGCAAACCAATAAAACCCAATCGAATTACCAGTAAAATTACTAGCTACTCTAAATGTTCTAACTCTTCCCCAATAGCCATCACCTTCATCATTATTAGGATATATATCCCAACAAGTTCTAGTCGGAACAGCACCATAACTTACTGTAAAACTATCACTACCATTTGTATATGCGGCTAAACGTGGATAATTGTTGTCTACACTACCTTTAGGTGATACTATAACAACAGGATACCAATAATAAGTAGTAGGAAAATTTATGGTTTTAGAACCACCACTTGCACTCCAACTAGAAAAATAATCTACACCCCAACATAATAATAATTTATTATTAGTTGAAGAACTACCACTAGTTGTATCTTTTGATAATGGTATCTTAACATATGTTGAGAATGATGAATTTCCATTACCATTATAATCTTTTGGGTTATTTCTTTCAAACAAATCTTTAAATGATGTAAATGTTGAGTTAGTAATATATGATTGATTATTAACCCAACTTTGTGTAGCTACTATATTACTTTGCACATATAATGGTTTATTCATATAAAAATAACTAGCGTCCGTATTAAAATTACAATATGTTGATGATGGATTAACTTCAAAATATTTACTACTATTAGTACTATAATATTTCATAGCAGTATATGTTAAGCTTAAGTACGAATCATAACTGTATAATCTCATATCAACATTAGAATACGAATCATTATCATAAACTGTTATACCATATCGTCTGTACTGTGTACTAGATCTACCCACAAATATATTATTATAATTTGAACTATTAGAACCTATTTGTGTAATATTGCCAGTTGTACCACCAGTCCAGCTAGTAGAACGACAGTTTGAACTATTATCAACAAATATAAATGGAAATATAGTTTCGATAATTGTATCAGAAGCACTTGCTGATGATATTTTACCAAATGCCATAGATTTTCCAGACCTGTTATAATCAATTAATATAATAGGAGGTCTTAATGTTGTTGTTTTTGTTACTGAATATCCAAATCTATCAGTTAAAGTTAATTGAAATTCATAAGTAGCTGTTGCATCAAAACTATAACCAGATAATAAAAAGTCATATTGCATTGTTGTATCATAATTGCTACTGGTTAAAGTTGTTGAAGACCATGAAGAATCAGTAGTTTTCTTATATTTTAAAGTAGCAGTCATATAATTAATATTTTGACCTGGTCCTAAAGCACCAAAATCAATTATATCATAATATGTTAATGATGGACATTTAGTTCCAGTAATAGCACCACCAGCTACTACATGTATAAATGTTCCTTCTACATCTTGATTATCATTAGAATCTACTCTATATACATTAAACGTTGATAAAGTAGGTTTATTATATTGAATTGTATAATCACATATATTTAAATCTTGTGACCTATTAATACCCCAACCAGAACCACCTTGATTTATAGAAATAAAATTCCAACGTTTATTATTATTATGATAACTTGAACCAGCATCATATCTATAATCTTTATTTTCAGTAGTAAATGTGTCATAATATGTTTTACTACTAGATAAATATTTTCCAGTATTATTAAATGGATCATTTAATAAATACCAATAACCTTTTCCATTATGCCATATTTCAAATTTATGACATCCAGAAATATCTAATGAAGAACCGTCAGGATTACCACATCCACCTATAAATGTATATTCATATCTATAATAAGATGTTAATCCAATCAAATTATATAAACGAGAATTATATGTTGTGTTATTTGTTATAGTAAATTTTCCTATAGATGGACATCCATCATTTATTGTATCTCGCCATTCACTACCTTTGTTCATACCTATTTCAATTGGTATAAACGTTGTCCCAACAATATTACCACTATATCTTGTAATGCATTTTAAATAAGCAGTTGTATCAGATAATCTAGTAATACCTCTATTATATAATAAATTGTACAAATTAGTTAATGAATATGTGAATGACGAACCACTTGTCGCACTAATTATTGTATAATCATCTAATATAGCGTATTCAGCATTTAAATGTTTAAATAATAATGGTGATTCATATCCTCCACCAATAACTAATATTCTTATTTCATGTGTATAATCTGAATCATTTGTATCGAAAGTGAATGATACTTCTCCTTGATAATAACCTGATTTTTCTAATCCCCAATAATATGAATTTAATAATGGAGTATGCGCTATACGTATTTGAGTATAATTTACAGTATAATTTAGTGATTTTCCTTGTAATGAACTAGAAGAATAAGAAGTTAATTCTGAAAATGTGGTATCTGAACTTCTGGAACCAGTGGTTGGATTATGCCAATGTTCACCTAAAGAAAATCTAATAGCAGATCCAGTTATGGCACCAAATTCATCATTACTATAATTAGAGTATCTAACAGAACTCATAGAGAATGTATATAAATCTTTTCCTAAACGTATTTTAATACTTCCATTTGAATCAACATATTGTATATAGTTTCCACCAGAATCTTTAAATTGTATATAAGCATAAACTCTAGAAAAAGTATATGCATAACCATAATCATATCTTGTCATTTCATACAATGGTGAAGATGAATCATAATAATCGGTATACGAACGTTCTGATTTATTATATCCATCTGGTATCGCAACTATTGTTGTAACCATTGTATAACTAGTACCACCGTTTGCTGGTGTTACTGTTGTATCCCAAGATGTTTTAGTATAATTATTTTTTAAATAACCGCCATATTTCATCTAATTCACCACCTTCTTAAATGTTAAATTTCCAGATTTACCAGGAACAAATGCAAAGTTTCCAAGATTCAATTGTGTCATAATCTTCGCATTAGTTACTTGCAATTCGCCATCTGACAAATAAGCAACTCTTTGTCCCCATTGATAAAATCCTATTATATCATTTTCTATTTTTAATGTAACAGCATTTCCTTCTTCACCAAGAACTATGTTACCATTTTCAAATCTAATGTATCTATTTAAATTATTAAAATTTTGTGTTAATATATTAAATGCCATCTCCCAACCATTAGCCGTTGTTCCAAAAGTTGTATTTAAAGAACGTTCAATTTCTTTTAATGTTTCACTAACATTTATATAGCATGAATTTATTAAATAAGCATCACTATAAGTTATAGCATTTGTATCCCATTCCATTCTTTCACGTTTCCACAAATATTTAGTTTTATCATTTATGGTTGGAACATAATTAACCCAGCTGCCACCAGTTATTGAAGCTCCGCTATCTGAAAGATAATATTGATTATAAAAATTGTTCAATCCCTTTTGTGCTATTTCAAATCTTACACGACCAGTATCTGTACCAGTATGTACAGAACCATCTTTAGTGTATTTAATTATTATGTCATTATTACCAGAAGATAAATTAACATAAACTTCACCACTAGATTTGCCCGCTGTAGAAACACCATTAATGGTTAGATAATCACAATATAATTCAGAATCTTGTTCATATATAATTTTAAGTTTTGCATATCCAGTAGAAGAATAAATCCTAAATGTAGATTGACAAGTACTACTATTTTGATTTTGATTAGTATTAATATACCAATCTCCACTCTTTTGAAAATTATATGGAAATTCACTTTGGGTTATTAATGTTACGCTTGGTATTGTTGGTGATGAAAATTGATCAACGCAACGTGGTAACATTTCTGAATAAGTACCATCAGAATAATTAACAATGTTTTTAATCCATAAATTTTTACCTCTCATCCCAGACGGATAATTAGTAATCCATCCTTCAACAGGTGCTATTAATCCATCACTTGTATTATAATATACATCAACTGATTGAATCCATTTATTAATCTTATTATTAATATTATTAATTTCTTCATGTGATGTATTTAAAGCTTCTGCTAAAAATGGATCAGTATAAGTCGTTTGGTATACAGTTGTACCATCATATGTCCATTCGATTTTCATACGCATCCATATAAATTTGTTTTCTTCCCATTGTGGCATATTAGTACTCCAAGAACCACCAGAACGAGTTGTGTTACTTGTAGATAAATAATATTGTTCAACAATTGATTTAATACCTAAACCATCATCACCACTTTGTCCAGGGTTTCCTTGAGGACCTGTATTACCAGTGATACATACTGGGTTATCCTCACGAGTAGTGTCATCGTTAAAGGTAACAATATTTTTAGCCCAAATATAATAACCTTGTTGCCATCTTGGTGTGTCTGTAGACCAACCACTTGTTGGAGCAGTTGTATTATCTTGATTTCGTGCATATTGTGTTTGAATAGATTTGATAGTTAAACTTAAAGCTGATTGTGCATCTTGAATATCACTTTTCATATCATCTATGGTTTGTTTTAAATCTTTAGTTCCAGAATCAAATCTTATACTATCAGCTTTTATCTCTAATTTATAGGTATTTGTTGCTTGATCATAGAAATATTTCATAAAACGATTAGCATCACCAACAGCCATTTCTCCAGAATCATTTAAATACAAACCTTGTGCATTAGATGTTGCAGAAGTTTTCAAATGTGAATGAATAGAATGAGTATCAATATCAAAACCACCAATTGTAGCTCCAAAAGCAACTAAATCAGAAACTCTAATTTTATCAGCAGTTACTGATTGCGCTATAATATTGGTTCCATCCAATCCATTTTGATAAGTTGAACTTAATTTATAAAACGTATTAGTTTGAAATGTTGGGGCTTCAATATCAGTTAAATGCACATATTCATTATTTACTATTTTATAATAATCTTTATAATTTTCTTCCCAATCATCTGGTTCTTCAGTTAGTAATACAAATTTAGCAGCTTCAGAAGTACTTATATGATCAAGACCATCAATATTAAGTTTATAATATATACCGTCTTCGCCTAAAACAACTAATTTGTCTGCTTTGATTGTATTACCTTCTATTAAATCTCCTTTAATTGTAACACCAACTAATTCTCCAGTAATTTTACCTTGTTCTACAATTAAATCTTTAATTATACCAGAATCTGTGAATAATTTTTCTATAGCAGCCATACCGATATTACTAAAATCTATTTCAGCATACTTAGCTTTTAATGAATCAATAGTAGCTTGATTAATCGTAGCAAAATCGATATTTACCATTTTAGCAGTTAAATTATCGATTGCTGCAACTGTAATATTTGCTAAATCTATATCGGCAAAGTTAGCTTTAAGTTTGTTAATAGCTGCTCGACCAATATTAGCAAAATCTATTTGTGCATAACGAGCATTAAGATGTTCTACATCTAATTCTTCTAATTCTGCTTTTAATGCTTTGATAACTTCTGCTGAAACATAAACAAAATCAGCATTATATGCTTGCACATTATTAAAATATGCTCGAACAGCATCTAAATCATCTGCTGATATATGACTAGATTCTATTATTTCAGATTTAATCTTTTCTATTTCAGCATTAATAACTTTCATATCTTCAGCATTCAAATGATCAATTGTAGCATAAGTAGCTTTTAATTCTTCAATTTCAGCATATACTGCATGTAATTCTTCAATATTAGCGATAATAGCTTGTATTTGTTCAAAGTAACCAGTAATTGCATAAATTTCATCAGTAGTAATTTTATGTGAAATTATTATATCAAACTCTTCTATTTTTCCATGATCTGATTCGCCATCAGATGAACTATAAGAAGGATCTGATAAATTACCAGTAACAGTAACAGAGTGATTTTCAACTTTAAGTCTTACTCTATCACCTTGTTTAACTGTTACAGTTCTTTCAAAGGGGGTCAATAATTCAGACCCATCTATACGTACAAAGCTATCAGAACCGACTCTAACAACTTCACCATAAGCAGTTGTGTTTTCTTGTTCTTTGCTCTTATCGTTTGTTATCTTTGCAAATTCAGATAACAATTGATTAGATAAAGCCATAAATTATCACCTCCATAAATTTGTAGTAAATGTAGCTTTCTCTGTTACTTGACAACCAGTTTTACATGTAATTGATTGCGAAATTATTTTAGCTTTAATATCCTCTATACCAGCTTTTTTATAATTTAATCTAACACAATCACCTAATCTAGTTCCACAATAACCATGAGAAAAACTCACAGTATACTCTAAAGAAGATAATTCTTCTAGAGTACGTTTAGCATAATTTTCAACTTGTAGTTGAGATGGCATACCACCCATATTAGGATTAACAACTCTATGAACTATTTCACGTCCTCTACTTTTGACAGAAACAGGACTATCAGGATTGTTATTTACTACTCTAGCTGAATAATTATGCCTACTTGCTGTATAAATAACTTCAACAACATTTGGTATACCATATAAATCTCTATTTACACTTATTTCTGGTAATAATATAGAACTATTATCATCATTAAAAGTATAAACTGGTTTCATAGCTGCTGGTTTTTGTTTAACAGCAAACATAATTTGACTTTTTTCGTCAAGTCTTAATTCATAATTTGCATTATCAATTAAATCTATAATAAAATGACACCAATTTTCATCTAAATTAGCTACAAAATCATCTTTTAATTTCTTTGTGTTATCTTCTAATTCAGGAGGTATTACTGGTGCTCTAACACTTTCCCTAACAATACGATATGCATTATCTAATATATACTCATCTTTAAGAATTGAATAACCAATAGGCGGATTCTTTTCTTTTAATTCTACTAATGGTGAATAAGCATCAAGAGACAAATCTTGACGATATCCATTAAAACTTAAATTAGGAGTTTGTACAAGAAATGTCCCTAAACAATGCTTTTCTGTAATTCCATTTTGAATTGTTATGAGGTATATACGAACATAACATTCTCCAAGAGTTTCAGTAACATTTATGGTTGCTGTTTCTAATGTATCAGTTGTAGCATCTCTATCTATATTAGAAGAAAGTACAGTATCAATACGTCTAACTTCTTTCCATGTTCCAGGATCTACTATATAGTATTCAAAAGTCTGTTGCATAGATTGTGTCCAGTCAACCATATTATGCACCTCCTTCTACTCTTGTTACTTCAAATGTTACAGGTATTGTTGTTTCTCTATGTGTTTGACTAAACGAAACACCAATATGTGCCCAATAACCACTACCTGATGGTTCTCTTACATATACATTACCCATATAAACAGATAATCTACGTAAAGTATAAAGTGTTTCTTTATCATCCATTGGTATAGTAGTTTGCCATGTTGCTGTTTCACCTAATTGTGTTCCATAATAAGAAACTGGATGCTTACGACCGACATAATTAGTCATTTCAACATCTTTACTATTCTTATTAGAAACATTAATATTATATGGTAAACGAACTAATGAACCAGACCAAGGTTGATCTTCTAATTTTGTAGTTTCATTATCAACATCAAATGTACTCCATTGTTCATCCCATTGTATAATGATTGCTTTTTCTTGTGTTGGATAAGCAGCAGTATCAGTATAACTAATTGCACCAGTTTGTTGATCTTCTGCTACAATTCTATATCTAGCAAAATCTAAAGCTGGATGAGGATCGGTCACAAAAGTTTTCTTTAAATTTTCTAAATCTTTTCCAATTTCTGTGAAAGAACCATCAAACTCTCTTCTATATACTGATAATTTAACATTAGGTACTAATTCTTCATCGCCAACATATTCAATATATTGAACTTTATTACCATGATCATCTTTACCTTCATAAATAGTATACAAACGTTTTCTATCTTCTCGTTCTACCCATTCTCCAGTATCATCATCGTAATATCGAATCCACCAATAATCGCCATCTTCATAATAAGCATCACCAAGTAAATAACCTCTTTCAGAAATATTAATAAATGTATCACGAACATAATATCTTATTCCCCATTCTGTATCATCAGAGCTTCCTCTTCCAGAAGAAACTGCTCTTTTAAATTTAACTGGGGTATGTGTACAATAAGGACGTATATATGCTGTATAATTAGATTTATCATATCCAACTTCTGCTTTAGGAGTATATATAGTATCAGCAAATGTTACACTAAATGCATAATCTTGTGATGCTGTTAAACCAGAATCCATAGATACAGTAACATTCAATGTATATGATGCACTATTCTCTAAATCTACTAAATTAGGTCTCATTTCAAGTGCTAATGTTTGTCCTGTTATATCATAGTATTTAGAAAATACTAAATCTCCTTTACTAACATGCATAGGATTACCTATTCTATCTGTAGTATCATAATCACTATTAGACATTATACTTACATGATATCCAACTGGTGTTTGGCTAGCAGGTCCAGGTAAAGCCTTTATATAAAATGGAAATTCATTAACAACATATATTTGATTATTATTTTTATCACGCATAGATACTTCAACAGTAGGTGGGTCAAATATTTCTATTTGTCTTTGTGTTGACCATTCACCATATTCTTTAGTTATACCGGCTGTTCTAACTCTCCATAATACTTTGGTATCACGTGTTAATAATTGTCTATAATTTTGTGTTAAATTAAATACTTTAACATCATCTTTATGATCTTCATCAGCATACTGAGCATTAGTGATATCTCTAGTATATCTAACACCATTTATTATTAATTCTAATTGTGCATACGTTTCTGTAGAGCCATCTTCAGCATTATGAACCCAGAATAATAATACTTCTTCACCAACCATTGCCGTAGTATTTGAAGACCATGTTGTTGGTGCATCTGGTTTAGAACCAATAACTGTAGATTTATAAGGAGACCAACTAGATTCTCCATTTTGATTTACTGCACGTATCCTTACATAATAAGTTTTACCTGTGTCAAGACCAGTTAATATATGAGATGTACCATGAAGACCAGTAACAACTGTTGTATTAGTAGATACATCAAAGTACGCTTTATCAGTAGTATATTCTATATCATAACTATCAGTATTTTGTGTAGTATTCCATTCTACATATATTTCAGTTTTAGAATTAGCTCTAACGGTTTTTAATCCTGGTGGGGTACCGGGTTTTGTTCCTTGATTATTAGAATATTGACCCCATTCAGAATAAATAGAACTATTTGTCTTTTTATATGCTCTAGCTCTAACTTTATATCGTCCACCAGCATTAATATTACATGAATAAGATGCTGAATTTGTATGAACATTAACTGTTGCACGATTAAATACATATGAATCATCACGTACAATTTCAAATTCAATTTTTCCAGTGTCATTATTAATATTTATTAATTCAGCAGTTAATTTAAAATCATCGATTGTAACAGCGGGTGTTCCTGGAGTAGTTGGTTTTGCTTCTTCAAACGTATATGTTTTAAGTTGTGACCAACTTCCAACCCAATGTTTAACATCTTGATTATTAACTTTATATGTTGTAGAATGTGGCATAATCTTAACTTTAACTGCTAGTGCATTAGCAGGAGCATTGAATGTTGATTCACAATGTTTTGTATTATTTTCTGCACCAACAAAATCATGCCCATTTGCCGTTCGATAATACCAAATAACTTCATAGTGATCAGTATTACCTCTACCCCAACCCCAAGTAACAAATACTGTCCTATCAGTTCCTGATTGTAAACCAAAACTATATATTGTTACAGCGCCCGCATTTGCTGGTGTTGGTATTGATACTTTTTTTACGGTTGTTTGTGTACCAGAACTTGAAGAAGAAGGAGCTGGCGCTGGAGTTGATGAAGAACTATCATCATATTCTTCAGTACCAACTATAAATCTTTGGCCTGGATAAATTAAATTCGGATTTGAAATATTATTCCAAGCCGCAATTTTAGGATATCTTGCCCCATTTCCTAAGAAACGTTTAGCAATTGCCCATAATGTATCGCCTTTTTTAACAGTATAATAAATATTTCTATAGGCTCTAGCCATTTATTACCTCCTCCTTTCTACTTTAGCAGCATGGACTAATGTCTTAACTGCTTCTGCTATTTCAGAACCATCATCATATGTGATTCCATCAATATTATACGTATCTCCCTTAGCATTACCTAAGCTATTACGTAATTTATCTATAGCGGAAACTACATCAGAATTTCCATTTTGATTTCTTCCACGCATTCCATTTGAGATGGCTCCTAAATTGCCAGCAAGGGCTGGGGTCATTGAGCCAAACATAGAATTCATAGAATTTAAACCATTACTTACACCATCTAAATCTAATACAGGACGAATTACTGGATTAGTATCCATTCCTCCTTCTACCATATCAGATATTCTGGTTATAGCTTTTGATAGTCCTTCTCTAGCCTGTTCGCCAACAGAATGTGCTGATGTATAAACTTTAGAAGCAAAGTTCATAATACCTTTAACTAAACCTAAATCAAAGAAATTACCTAATTTTTCTGCTTCTCTAGATGGTGAATGAGCATCAATTGCAGACTTAGCTGCATTTAAAGCTGCTTGACCAACTGAACTACCAGCATTTCTAGCGAGATATTGATTATTATAAATACCTCTAGCGAATCCTTGAACAAAGTTAGCACCAGCTCTCTCAGCAGCATTAACCATATCCCAACTGCTTAGAGCATTAACACCTGCCCAACCAATTGAGTTAAATTTATTTTCAACTTCCCATTTCTTTCCTTCAGCTGCATGTAATAATGCATTAATAATGTTTGTAATACCTTCCGCAACTTGTCTTTGTGGATCCATAGATGTAAAAGCATCTACGAAACTACGAACGCCATTATTTGCTAAAGTTTTTAATGTTACAGCAAATGTTGCTAATCCAATAATATTTTCAGCACCAAGTTGTTTAGCCATAGCAATTAATTGAGTCGTTTTATCAATAGCATCTGCTAAAGTATTTGAACCAACTCCAGACATACTTGCTATAAATTCTTTTAATTTATATGAGAATGATATAGCACAAGCACCGAATTCTTCAAGAGCTTTTCCTGTACTCTTAACATCTAAAGCACTCATACCAGCAAGTATTCCCATTGCTTCAACCGCTATTCTACATGTTTCAACTTGATTTGTTCCGAATGTTCCAATATTACTCATAAATTTATTTAAGTTAGTTGCAACGGCTGGAAATTTTTCAGAGAATTTTCCAAGATCATTATCACCTGAAAACAATTGTGCTAAACCACCTGATTTAGGAATTTGTGATGCTGATTGTGACATAGCTAGGACTGCTTTTGAAGCACAATCTACAGTATCAACACTCTTTTGAGTAAAGGTACCTAAATTTGTAGCAAAGGCTTTTAAATTTGAACCTACCCCCGGTAATTTATCAGCAAATGTAGATATCGAATTATCTCCAAATATCTTAGCCCATAATCCACCTTCATTAGGTATAGTATTAGCAGCATTAGCTAAGTTAACTATAGCATCTCCTGCTGCTTTAACAGTAGACACTTGTTGGTCTGTGAATGTTCCTAAATTAGATAAGAATGATGCTAAGTCTGAACCTAGTTTAGGTAAATATCCAGAGAATGTAGCAAGTGAGTTATCACCAGCTATCTTAGCCCATAATCCACCTTCATTAGGTATCTTCTGAGCTGCTTCAGCTAACTTAACAATAGCATCTCCTACACAAGTAACTGTCGCTACCTGAGCTTCATTAAATGTTCCTAAATTTGTTAAGAATGAAGCGATATCAGAACCTAATTTAGGTAAATATCCACTAAATGTAGCTAGGGAGTTATCACCCGCTATCTTAGCCCATAATCCACCTTCATTAGGTATCTTCTGAGCTGCTTCTGCAAGTTTAACTATCGCATCACCAACAGCTTGAACTGTTTTAATCTGTGGTTCATCAAATGTTCCAAGATTAGTTATAAAACTATTTAAATCAGATCCTAATCCAGGTAAATAACTTGAAAATGTAGCAAGAGAATTATCTCCAGCTAGTTTAGCCCATAATCCACCTTCATTAGGTATCTTTTCAGCTGCTTCTGCAAGTTTAACTATCGCATTACCAGCAGCTTCTACAGTCCTTAATTTACCATCATCGAATGAACCTAAATTAGTTATAAACGCATTTAAATTCTTTGCTAAATCCGGTAGATCTTTTCCAAATGTTGCAAGAGAATTATCGCCAGCTAATGCTTCCCATAATCCACCTTTAGCAGGTATCTTTTCAGCAGCACCAGCAAGTTTTAATATTGCATCTCCAGCAGCTTGAACAGTATTCACTTGAGCGTCACTAAATGTTCCTAAACTATCAACAAATTTCTTTAAATGTTCACCAAGTCCAGGTAATTCGGCACCCCATTTAGCAATACTATTATCACCAGCGAGAAATGACCATAAACCACCTTCATTAGGTATCTTTTGAGCTGCTTCAGCTAAAGCAACAATAGCTTTACCAGCGCATTCAACAGTCTTAACTCGTTGATCATCAAAATTTCCAAGATTATCAGCAAATTGTTTTAAACTATTACCTAATTCTGCGATCTGTTTTCCAAAGTCTGCTAATGAATGTCCACCAACAAAGAAACCAACAACACTTGTCAATGAATCAACAAAATTAGCAGCTGATAGTATTAACATAGCTTTTGATAAAGTTGTTATACCATCTAATATTTTAGGATCTATTGTAGGTGCTATAGCCAAGAATGGTTGCATGTTAATCATAAAATCAGACATACTCTTACCAAGGCTAGCTAAATCTCCTCCAATAGATATTAATTCCAATATTTGTGCAACAAAGCTTGAAGCTCCTAATAATAAGATAGCTCCAGACAATAATGCAATCTTTCCAAGAATATCAGGTGAAATTTGTTTAACACCTGCTAAGAATGGTTGTATATTAACCATAAACATCGATAGATTATCGGCTACTTCTGGTAATACAGAAGTTACTCCTAATGCTATTCCACCTAATATACCACCAATAAATTGACCTATAGCGGTTCCAACAGCTTGTAATAAATTACCGCCTTCACCCACAAGGTCTTTTAATCCTGGTATCTTAGATAAAGCACCAAGTATCGCTAATACAGCTGCAAGTTCAGCAACTAAAGCACCAAAACCTAACACACCAATAGCAGCTTGTGGTATCATTGTAGATAACGAAGCTAAGCCAATCATTATTGCAGTCAACATACCAATACAAGCAACACCCTGCATCATAACAGTAGGATCTAATACTTTAATAGCATCTATTATTGCTGTAAATATAGCATCTAATAATACAAACACATTTTGTATTATCTGAGGTACCCATTTAGTTAATCCTTGTAATACTCCAATAATAAATTGTGCTAATGCTTCAATTAATTGAGGGCTATAAGTAGCTAACACTTTAAATACCTCATATAAAGTTTTAACTATAGTTTCAGCAATCAATGGTGCACATTCCTGAATAGCTATACACAATCCTTTAATTATTTCAGCTACACCTTTCATTATATCCGGTATTAATTGTAGGATACCCAATATAATTGCTGATATTCCAGCAACAATTATAGTAGCTCCACCTGCTAAAGCAGTAGCTAATGAAGCTATACCAGCAGATATAAGTAATAAACCTGCACCAAATCCAACTACAGCTAAACTAAATAAAGCCATAGCACCAGCAACAGCTAATAAACTTGGAGCTAATGGTGTTAATAATTTTGCAGCTACTCCTAGTACAGCAAGTGCAGCAGCAAGTCCAACTAAACCTAATAAAGCAGCACCTAAATTTACACTAGCAAGTATCTTTAAACCACCAGCAAGTATAACTAATGAACTTGCAAGTAATATCATAGAACCAGAAGTTCCTTTACCGACAAATTTACTAATTATAACCATAGCACCAACAAGTTCTGCTAAAGCTACTCCCATAACAACTAATGAACGAGCAATATCACCCCAACTCATTGTAGCTAATATTTTTAAAGCACCAGCTAATACGACCATCGATGTAACCATGCCAAACATACCGGCTAGTTTACCTTTCATACCATTAATATCCCACTTTTTCAATGGTAAGAAATTCATAGCTATAACAAGTTCAGCTAAAGCGATACCCATAGCTACAAGACCTCTAGCAATTTCAGGCCAACTCATAGAAGCCATTATTTTTAAAGCTCCACCAAGAACAATCATAGATGTAGCTATTCCGAATAAACCTTTTATTTTAGTTCCGTCTTGTACTTTAGGTAAGAAATTCATAGCTATAACAAGTTCAGCTAAAGCACCACCCATAGCAGCAAGTCCTCTACCTATTTCAGGCCATTCCATTGTAGCAAATAATTTTAATGATACAGAAGCTAAAAATAATCCCCAAGTTAAACTATTTAAAGCAGATATAGATTTTGTTAAATCCGGAAGATTCATCTTCTTTAATACAAATAATGCAATTTCTAATTCTGCTATAGCTCCAGCCATTGCAGCAAGACCTCGGCCTATTTCATCCCAACTTAACTCAGCTAATGATTTAAGTGTTCCTGCAAACATCATCATTGCAAAAGATATACTCATCATTGCGGTTAAGGCTTTCCACATTCCTGCTGTTTGTTTAGCATCCTTAGGAAATATCTTAAAGAATAACCATAATGCGGTCATCATCTCTGCTATAGAAGCAGTCATTGCAGTTAACGCACTGGTTAATCTTTCTGGATTAATTAAAGATAATATTAATAACGATGCAGCCATGACAGCTATTGCTTTAGCAATTTTCATTATTACATTAGCTTTGATAGATTGTTGCCAAGCTTCTAATATCTTTCCGACATCTTTTAATAAATCTTTAGCACCACCTAAAAAACCTTTTAAGTTCTTAGAAGCATCTGCTAAATTATTCATAAATCTGGCAATACCAAATAAACCAGCACCAACAATACCAGTATTAAGTGTGTCTAGTGCCGTTTTCATATCACCATTACGGAATAACTCTCCTAAAACTTTACCAATAGCAGCAGCTATTCCTTTAATTAAATTAAACAAACCTTTAAAGAAATTCATTATTCCTTCAAAGCTTACATATTTTTTAGCTAGTTCTCCTAGCTTAGTTAATACTTTATCTATTGCTGTAACAATACCTTGAAGTACATTTTTAAATACTTCAGATTTATTTATTGTTTCAGCCAAATGACTTAAATAATTACCGAAGTGAGAGGTTAGTGTTAATATACCACTACCTAAACCAGAGAAGTGTCCAAGCAAGCTACCAAAAGCAGAAACTACTTGTTTAATAATATTTATACCAGCACTAATAATACTAAAGAAACCTTTAAATGTATCTTTTAATTTTTTAGCATCTTCATCACTTAATTTTAATTTATCAGTAAATTCTCTTATACGTTTTGTTAAATTATACAAATCTTGTGCTGTTTTCTTAGGAAATATTTCTCTAAATGCTTCTTTAATTGGTTTAACAACAGATTCAATACCAGCAGCAATGTTTCTAAATATTTGTAGAAAATCTTCTCTACCTCCCATATCATGCCATTGTTTAAGCATTTCATTACGAGCATTTGCTGATGCATCTAATATACCAGCAAAATATTTAGAAGCTTCTGTCCACATAGCTTTGGCTTCATTAAAATCACCAAATATATATTCCCATGTATAAGCCCAACCAGATTGTGCAGCTTCCTTTAAAGTATCCATCATCATTGTGAATGTCTTTACTTCAGTTGCTGCATAAGTTGCTTTCTTACCTATATCGGTTGTAGCATCAGAATATCTATTTAATGTTTTAACTAATACTTCTGTTGTCATCCATTGATATGATAAAGAATCATTAAAGTTATGAGTAGCATCAATTGGTAAATCAAATGTTTTACCTTTAATATTAGTAGTTAAAGTTTTATACATACCATCTGCCGTTTTAGTTAATGTACCACATTCTAATGCTGTTTTAATCAATTCATTTTTGAATCCAACAGTTGCCATTTGAGCATTTTCAATTGATTTCCAATCTATAAGTTTTACATAACCAGCGGATAATGCTTGTGCAAAGTTGTACATTGCATGTGACGCCTGATTTGCATTTGCACCAGATATAGCTGCAACATTAGCTACTCCGCTTAATAGCTGCTACTGCATCTGGTAATTTAACACCAGCATTAGTGAATTTACTAATATTTTCTGTCATATCTTTAAATGAATAAATGGTATCATCAGCATATTTATTTAATTCTTCCAAATATCTTTTAACTGTACTTAAATCTTCACCAGTACCAGCCATAATTGTTTGAATAGCACCAGCTTTTTGTTCATACTCTTGCCAACCTGTTTTTAATGGGTCAAGCGTAAAAGTTTTAACAATATTTTTACCGACATTAACAAGCGAATTAGTAATATTAGCTAAAGCAGTTACAGCCATTACTTCTAAAGCAGAGAATTTAGCTTTAACTGTTTCTATACCACTACTCATTCCACCAAAATTCATTTTATTTGCTGTATTACTTATATCTTCTAAACCTTTGGAAGCACCAGACAAATTAAGAGATTGTTTTAATTTATCGAGTGTAGATAATGATGTTTGGACATTCTTTTCAAAGTGGCTATTATCAAAACGCATCTCTACGACTTTCTCGTCAATAGTTTTACTCATACTCTAGTAACCTCCTTCCACGCTTCTTCAGCAAGTTTATCGAAGACTGGTTGAATAGCAGGGTTAATATAATCCCTACCTTCAACCCAACCTCCATTTTTAGTTGAGTGTCCATATTGTAGTATAATTGCAATATTAACACCTTGATTTACATTAGTATTATAGAATTGAATAACTGCTCCTGAGTTATTTCTTTCTATATTATATTCCCAAGAACTAGCAGTTAAACCAGAATCTACAGGAGTTGCAGACCTAAGGGCATTAACACCTTCTCTACCAAATCTATCTAGATCACTGAGTTTAACAGCTTGTTTAATTCTCTCTAAATATGAATTTAATTTAGAGAAGTCGCCATTTTGTCTAAAACTAATCATGATTCTAATTCCTTTCTAGCCCTTTGAATTTAATTTCTTTCTTCGAGCCGCATTAAGGGCTGCATTACGATTCATTATCTCCTGCCTACTCATTTTCTTAGGAGGAGTATTTTTAACATTACATACTCTAATTAATGTTAACAATCTATTTAAATGCCATTTCTGACATTCCATAGGGATATTTAATGCTATCATCCAATAATAAATTAATTCAGATGTGACTATCTCTCTACTAGGAGGAGTATTTAAATTACTAAATGTAGTGGCAGTCATAGGTTCATCTATATAATCATTAATCGCTGTAATATTTGCATCAGTAAGATTTAAATATACAATAGGATTAACATTCTGTGTAATTGTCATACATTTTATGTAATCTATAGTTTGTTCAATGGTCTTCTTCTCTTTACCTAGAAAAGGAGTATTCCATTTAGCCTCCCATTTAGATAGAGATACTAATGAGTGTTCTAACTGTAAAGTTGTATCTTTAGTAGTAAAGAATTCATTAGTTTCTTCATTAAACATCTCCGTTCCTGGTATAGTTATTTGTAGCATTATTATCCTCCATTAATTATTTGTTGGTTGTTCAGCAAAATTAGCTGGAAGAATTTTAGATTTTTCTTCCGGAGTTAATGCTGCAGCTTTATCTGCTACTTCTTTTGGCATTATACCATTAACAAATTTAGCAGCTGCTTCAGCATTAGTAGATAACTCCATATATAATTCAGAGTATGCTTCTGTTTCAGCAAATGCTTCACTTAATGGTCTACCATTTGGACCAGTTTTAATGAATCTCTTTCCATCTGCACTTTTCTCACCATAAGCTTTAAGAATAATTTTCTTAAA
The DNA here is from genome assembly GCA_002372775.1 of Christensenella sp. UBA3700. GTDB lineage: Bacteria > Bacillota > Clostridia > Christensenellales > UBA3700 > UBA3700. Next base: position 29,878 of record DFIJ01000027.1, on the reverse strand, counting down.
AATATCCATTATAGTTGGTGTGTCTTGTGTAGATATAATTTTCTTAATCATTTCAGCTAAGCCCCCTGTAGTTCCCATTTCCATTTCCATAAGTTCAGCCTTAGATAGGTTAAATAGGAATGTCTCCTCTCTTTCAACTCCGTTATAATCAGTATATTTAATATTTTTACTTAACATAATTTATTCTCCTTTCAATAAAACAAAAAGGGATTGCACTAAACAACCCCTTTATATAATTAATTTAAATTACCCTTGTGCTCCATTTTCACCAAATATAGTTGCTAATTCAGTTGGAAGTGGTAATCTAGCATCTACAGCTGGTTGTGGATTGTCACCTGTTGTAGCAGCTTTACCATATAGTATTTCTTCTAAAGCAGCTAATTTATCAGCATCAACTTTAGTAGAATCTATAGTAATTATAGCAGTTGGTTTCATTCCTGGTACTTCAACTGGTGTAGTTGTTAATTCCCAAGAGAATGTTATAGCTTCTGGACTATCGTTAACTGTTCCATAAGATTTCTCTGATGGTTTAGCTAATGCACCATAAACTAAATGTAATTTATAACCAGCATCTGGATTTGTATCATTACCAACTTTTGTTTGATATGACATACCAAATGCTTTTCTTGTTTGCTGTCCAACAGCAACACCTGCAGCTAAAGCAGCTTCACCATTACACTCACCAAATTCATCTGGATATGTGTATGCTTCAACTGTAGCTCCAAAATCTTCAGCTGATAATAAGTTTAAATATTTAATGTTATCAGCATATAATGGAGTAGCTTCTGCTCCTGATGGTGATTCATTAACGTTTGTTAAACCATTCCATGCAACACCTTTAGGATAAGCTCCATTTACTTGTGGGTATAAAACACCCTTACTAACACCTGTCTCATAGACTCTTTCGCCTGTTTGATCCCATTTTAATTGTGGTTCGATTTTTCCTGGCATAATATGTTCCTCCTTTTAAAAATATAATCTAATAACATCATGATTAAAATTATTAGCCTTATAATGTCTATCAAAGGCAGAATAAGGCAACTCTAATATTTTATTAATCACTTCGTTATCTGGTAATTCATCGATAACTGTTATATCATAACAATTTCGATTCATGTATTTAATATTGTCACCATGAAAGGTAACATCATCTGCTTTCTGATACCTAATAGCAGGATAACTCATTTGCAGATTTTCTGCTGGTTGGTAATATACATTACGAGTTCCCAGCAGTTCCTCCAGTTTGGTTTGGAGTTCTAGTCGAGTTCCCATTGTACAAACCTCCCAACGATAAAATAATTCGAGGGTACCTAATTTCAGTATTTGTTATCTTCCATTTAGCACCCATCCATTCTACATATCTCATATATTGGAAATTTTCATTGGCATATGGATCAGCTACAATGCTAATGACATTATTAACATTAATATCATCATTAACACCATCCGTTTGTTGGAAACGGCTAGTATTTCTAGTCACATCCCCATAGTACGGACGTTCAGTTGCTTGATCGGCCCATACACCGGGTTCAATTTCCGTATTCTTAATGTAGCCTACATTTCCATAAAATTTTGCCATTTTGATGTTTCTCCTTTATATTAGATTACCCAGCTGGTTGTTCATTACTTGCTGGAGCATTACTAGCTTTCTTTAATACGATTGCTGAATAAGGAACAACTAATGCACCTGACATTCTTGTTTCCATTAAGTATTTCATTTGGTTGTAATCAATATCGAAGTCATCGAACATATTAACTGATCCACCTTTATCAGCACCTGCTGTGTAGTCAGCTAAATTTACGATTATACCAACTATATCTTTGTAAGCTTCTGCTTCCATTTCTGGTATAGTTACTATTTCATCAACTCTTAAAGCTGTTGCTAATGTTTGAATTGATTCATAGATTCTTCTACCATTTTGGTCTTCAATTAATAACATATCTGTTACATAATCTTCAGTTGTGAAGAAAGTTGGTCTACCAGATCCTTTGTATTGTTTTCTTGCTCTGATAGCTGCTCTTATGATACCTTTTGTAAAGCTATCATTTGCAGAATAAGAGTTACCATCTTGTTTGTAATCTCTATTTTCTGTTATAGTATATTTAATTGTAAATAAATCATCATCAGAAACGATTGGTCTAATATTTTGTTCATTGATTTTGTCTTGATCAGAAACATTTCTACCATCACCTAATAGTATAGCTAATGCTAATTCTCTATCTAGGTTCTTTCTCATTTCTCTCTTTTGCCATGCAACAACATCGAAGTCTGTTATATCAATAACATCATCTCTATCGATTTCATTCTTAATATATACAGTTGTTGGTGTAGTAACACGGTTTAATACAGACATTTGGATATCTGTTTTTCTATTACCTTTGATGTAACCTTTAGCTCTTGCTTGTGGTTCTGTCATTCTACCAAAAGTAGTTTTAACTCTTGAGAATGGTGTATGTTTAACTCCATTCATAACTTTAGCAACCCAAGATCTATCTTCTTCGATCATTCTTGGCTCTTTATAAAGCTCAGTTGCTTCTGGGAATAATTTGTCAATATTTGTAATATTGTTTATAGCAGCATGTTGAATGAAAGATTCTTTCATTGATCCATACTTTTTAGCATCTTTTATAGCATCAGCTATAACTTCTGAGTGTTGTAAAACCTCATCATTATTTTCAGTATCTTTGTCAAATACATTATGTTTCATATCATTACCTCCATCTTCATTTTCTTCGTTGTTATCTTCGTCACCTTCGCCTGTAGCTTCAGCAACAGCTTGCCCAACGATAGCATAAACAGCTTCTTTTTGTACATCAGACATACCGTTGAATACTTCTTCAACTGTTTGGTCTTCATTCTTTTCTTTTTCTTTGTCCATGTCTTTTTCCTCCTCTTCACTTTCTTTTTCATTATTCTCAGGCTCTTTGTCCTCAGAATCTGAATTTTGGTTTCCATTTTGATTTGTGTCAGTATTATTTTCTGCACCATCTTCATTTCCACCTTCAGCCCCAGTGTCTCCACCTTCGGCTCCTCCGTCAGAGTGAGAAAGTACTAAAGGCTCATCTGTGTAGATTACACCTTCTTCTTCGACATCAGCACCTTCGCCGTGAACTACGACTGAATCTATATATGCGCCAGGATTAGCACCTGCTAAGACTAAACTAACTTCTCTTATGCAACCATGCATAACATTGTTCATATGAGTTTTTAATTTGTTAGCATATATAGACAATTTGTCAACATCACCATTAGCAACAAGAGCTTTTGCTGTTTGTCCAGATTCTGTGTTGTTGAACTTGCAATATGCATAAACACCTTCTGCTCTATTTTCCAATAATGCATGACCTAGGACTTCATTAACATCGTCGTGTTGATGATTCCATACTAATGGAACTTTTTGTCCATCATTCTGTTTAAATGCGTCTTTTAGAATAGTTCTACCATCTGAACATTGAATGTTATTTCTGGTAGCCCATCCACTGAAATCATAATCAGTCTTCAAACTGGTTTCCTCCTTTCACTTATAAATCTTTAATTTTAGTTTTTAGTATGTCTTGCATACCACTTGATTGACCTTCGACCGGAACACTTGCTCCTGGTTCTCCTGGCATACCACCTGGACGAGGAATGTCAGAACCATGATTTAAGTTACTGTTAATTAACATATCAGCTCTTGGATCATCAGAAGGTTTTCTTCCAACAACAGCTCTCATTTCATTAGATGTCATTATCTCATTTCTTGTAAATTTATCTGCTATTTCAGCAATTTTCTCTACAGGAATAAGTTTAAATGGGTCTCTAAAGAAAGTGATAGTTTGTCGTTGACTTCTAGCCGTCTTTGTCAAGAATTTTCTGATCATTTCATCAACAATAGCTGAAGCAATTGGTTCTATGGTACGTGAATAATAATTACTCATTACTCCTTCTTCTGCTGTGCCATCTAAAACGCCTTCAGTAATACCTAACTGGCTATATAGCATACTCGTTAAATACTCAACTTGTTTTAGTAGGTTATTTTCAACAGGTCGATTAAGTTGGGTAATCTTTTCGGTACCATCGGTATAGGCTATACCATATTTTGAACCTTTTAATTGGTTCTCTATATCCTTACGTCTCTGCTCCGCTTGGGCTTTCCTTGCTGGAGATTTGACGATGTAAGGCAATTGAATAATTAAGTCAAGTTTACCAGATCCCGATTGTTCATCAATAGCATCCAATAAATTTAACTTTCGAATTAAACGTTGCAATGTAGAATTGGGTTCATTCATAACTGCATAAAGCGGATTTTCTACAATAGCAACCATGTATTTAGGAAGGGTTATTTCCTCTCTAATACCTTTGCGTTCGTTGTATAATTCTACCCTAACACTAGAAGGATACCATGCAGTAACTCTCCCAGTTCTCATTGTGCAAATTTCATAAGATTTTGAATCCAATGGGTCACCTATAGTATCAGTAGGTACTATAGCTACATGTCCCTCATCAAACATAGACATAACAGCATCTTGTAAAAATGCTCGTCCAGTTTGGTCGATGTTGGCTTCTATAGTTAGACAATTATCTAATTTAGAATGAACATAATCTACAAAACGATCATCTTCATCTAATTTACAATGTCTTATATCTATATTAGCGACATCTAACGCCATCTTATTCATTATTGCAGCAATTATAGAACGTTCATGTCGTATATTTAATACAACTCTATCAGGCCTTATATAAGACCCTCCGTAACTTCCATAATCACCATAATCAGGATAAGGATTTTGATTTCGAAACGCATTCCAGGCACTTTTTACTCTTGCCCCAAATGTTAATTCCATTTAGCATCCTCCTTTCCTATTTCTTTTTTCTTTTATTATTTTCATGAGAATATTCATTAATATATTGTTGCTTACGAACACCTTTAGCTGCTGATTTTATAGCTTTGGCTGTAGCTAAAGTTCCAATAGCGAGAGTTGATCCTATTATAGCTTTTTTAACTTTAGATTCCAATTTAGGATCGGATATACCAGTTACTTTTATAAGATTTCCATCTTTTTTAAAAGCTCTACCAGTAGAAATAAAATCATAACCAATTTTTCCTAATATACCAGCTTTTACTGCTGTACCAGCAATATTTTTAGCTGTTCTGGTTTTTACTGCTCGTTTTGTATTACCGTTATATCTGATGGTATCGGTATCTAATTTTCCACGAACTTTAGAACGTAATATTTCATTTTTCTTTTGATAACGTCTAACTCCGCCATTTCATACCAAGTATACCATGGTGGTAAAGCTCATCAGTTTTTTGATAAGTCCACATAACTATACTCCTTTCCTATTAAAATTTTTTTCTAAGATCTTCCATTAATTCAGAGGCTATATCATGATCAAACATTTCTGCTAATATTTTTTCACCTTGTTTATATTGTTTACGAGTAACTTTTCCTTTCGCTAATTTTAATGAATCGCTCATAACTTTTTGATTAATATGATTTTTATTACGTCTATCTCGAATACCCTCACTAACTTCCCATGTTCTAAGTTGATCTTTAGGATTATTAGAATTTCGTAATGCACTTAAATAGTCTAGTTGAACTTTATTATGCATATTATTTTGTCTACTTTCTGCTGATAAATTTTCGAATCCTTTTAACCATTCTTTACCATTTTTAACTTTTTCTTTATGAATTTTAGATAATTTATAACCACCATAACCAGCAGCTAAAGCAGCTGCTACAGCAGCAGTACCAATGGCAATTTTTTGACCTTTTGTTAATTTCTTTTTAGCATTATTGTTCGCTTGTTTATCAGTCACTATTTTATCTCCAACTTTTTTATATCCATTTGGTATCCTTTTTAATTTGCCCTCTCGTAAACCTTTAGTCATCATCTTAGCGTTTCTTCTTTTTGCAAATTCTGGAGTATAACCATTTTCTCCACCAATACCACGTTTATTTAATTTTCTTGATAATTTGTTTGATCTATTAACATTTTTAATAGCTTGCTTTCTAATGCCCCATTTCATACCAAGTACACCATGGTGATAAAGTTCATCAGTTTTTTGATATTGCCACATGATAAACTCCTTTCTACTCAAAAGCTTCACGGTTAAGCTTCCATGCAACATAGGCATCCATCATAGCTGCAACCGAATCAATCTTTTGGTCATATCTTTTTTTAAATAATTTTCTATTACCATTAGTATCTTCTAATGTAATAGCATTACCCATACAATATTCCATAATTTTTTCATCAAACAATAACAGCCTATCTTCAGCAAGTTTTTTTAACTCACCTAAGGGAACAGATTCTGTTTTTGCTCCTTGAATAACTTTTTCAATACCATATGGTCCATTTTCTGTTTCCCATCTTGCTACAAAATCTTTAGCATTATATGGGTCATAACCAAAACATCTAACATCATAACCTCTTTCCTCTATAAGAGCATCAAGGTCATCATATACTTGTTCCATATCTAATACAGTTCCATCCATAACCATTAAAGAACCTTCTTGTATAAATTCTTCATACTTAACTCTCATAGCTGGTTGTAATTGCATTAATGTATGTTCTGATATATAGTTACGAGCTTTAACACCAAATGATCCACGTGCAAGTGGAAATAAGAATGTAAATGCACAGAAGTCATCACCTTGTGATAAATCGGCTCCTAATGCACAAGGCATTTGCCAAAAATCACGTTTCTTATGAGGTAAAGTTTCTTCATACGTAAAGAAGTATGTATAACCTTCCATTGGTATTCCAAAACGTTTAGCTAAAATATCATTACGAGTAGATGGTGCTTTTTCAGCTCTCTCTACATCTAATTGATATGTTTCATAAGAAACTGTTTTACCAAGATTAGGATTAGCTTTAGCCCACATTTCTGGTTTTCCTACTTCATCTAAATTATCTAACTTATACCACCATATGGATACGTGTGGGTTAACATATTCACCTTTAAGAATATCCATTAACTCCATCTTTACCGTATCCCCAGGACCATTACGTACAGTTCCTTCAGAACTAACAGCAATGATCAGATAATCATCATTCTTAGAAGCACCTTGTTCCAAGGCACCTATAACATCTTCCCTAACATCTCCTGATAACCATTCATCGACAGTATTAATTCTACTATTAAGACCTTGCAATTTGTCTATACTCATCGGTCTTATTTCAACAATAGACCCTGTTAAAAAATTCTCAATACCCTTTTTAGTAGAAGCTAACTTTACTCTATTAGCTTTAGATCCAGTAGTATTATTAATACTACCTTCAGTTAAAAATTGAAATAATGGTCCACGAGCTCTTGCTATAGCAGTACGCATAGGTGATAAAGCTTCCTCAGCTTGTTTCATTGTTGGAGCAGTATGTACTCCATGAGTGGTAGAAGTATCAACATTTAAGAAATAAGATTGTATATAGGATTCATATTGAGATTTAGCTGCACCTCTGGCTATTATTAAATATTGTTTATTAGTTAGTCGCTTTTTAATTCTACGGTTTTCGTAGTGCCCTCCATGATGATCTTCACCAGGAACATATACTGAACGTTCTACAAAGTAGTACCATCCAAATACTTGTTCTGCCCATAATTTAAATGTATCAAGTAATCTTAAATCCTCACCATCAGTAAGTGTAAGTTCACCTTCACAATATTTTATAAAACCTTCTACGGCTTGATCATCATACCAGATTCCTGGATTCCTTATAAGGTCATCAATTCTATTCATTTCCATAGCAATTGTTTCACATACTGGAATCTCGCCTCTGATTACGGCATCACGAAACATACCATAATATCTAGGCGTCGCTGTGTTCGATAATGCCATAATTATTCTCCTTTCAATTAACCTCTTTTAACTATTTTATTAACTAATCCTTTACCGGAATTAAATATCTTCTGATATTTAGGACCCATATCAGCTAGAGAAGCTATTGTAGCAGCTGTACCAATTGTGGCTAATACACCTTTTGTAATAGCTTTAGCTTTTGATGGATTTAGTCTTTTATAGTTTTCTTCAAGATTTCTTCTTTCATTATATCTCTTCAACTCTTGGTTAGTCATTTGATGCATGCCTTTTCTTTTTAACCTAGAAGCATCTTTAGCATCACGACTCCATCCTTTTTCTTTTTGATGCCTACGACCTAGAGAAGTTAAAGAGCCATCCTTATTTTGATAACGCCTTATACCCCATTTCATACCAAGTATACCATGGTGGTAAAGCTCATCAGTTTTTTGATAAGTCCACATAACTATACTCCTTTCTCATTCATTTCAGCTTGATGACATAGACGCCATTCATACTCTTGAATACTTTCTTTTAAAGCATTTTCTGTTGGTCCATGTTGTGGTGGGTCAAACACCATCTTTACTTTTAAATAAATGTAAGTTTTAACTGCTTCTAAATCATCATCTTCATCAATAAGATCACTCCACTTATCTTTCTTTGAAGTAATTTGAAACGCTTCATCTTGTGGCCCAACTCCTAATTGAGAAAGAATCATTATTGCAGAATTGATATGAATGATAATATCTGTATCAAAATTTGTATAGTCTTCAGCAAGACCTAATAATTTTTTAATAGATGTTAATATACTCTTTTCCATATTATCACCTCTATTCTGCCACTATAGCCATAAATTTCTTCATGCAGTAACCTTCTACATCACCAACTAATACTTTATAAAAGTCTTCAGTTGCATGAGTATCACTTATAGTTACTATAGAATCTTGTGGTAATACAGTAACTATTTCTGCATCCATGTTAGGCTCTTTTCTTACATTTAGTAATTCACAAAGAACGGTTCCTCTAACAGCTATATCTTGAATTTCTTCATCTACTGTTTTAGGTTCTTCTATTTTCTTTGGAGCAACTTGATTAACAAACTCATTACGTTTTGCCTCTTCTTTAAGTTGCTTTTCAATTTTTCTGTTTTCTAACATAGTATTCATCTCCTTTCTTAATGTCTCCATGGACATTGATCATTCTTAGTCCTTACTACTGGACCATCTGGAATTAATATTCGATCATCGCTATAATGTATAGCGTTATGTGTTCGTTTAGTAGTGCATATTAAATACTCAGGATTTAATAAGAAGTCTGTCTTATTAATTATGTCATCCTTTGTAAGTGGATTCATATGATGTATTAAAATTTGTTGATTTATAATTTCTCGTTCTGGTATTGCAAGGTCACAACCCAAGTCACGAGTTATAACAAAATTTCTAACTTGTCTCCATTCTGGAGATCGATAGAATAGTTGATTCAAATATCTATCAAATCCAAATGTATCTTCTCCTATACTACCATCAAGTTTCAAATATTGGAAACGTTCTTCAAAAGTTTCAAAAGTTATAAGTTCAGAATATGTTCTAATAATCGGTTGGTTCATCTTCATCGCCTCCATGACCAGAATAGTGCTTCATAGCATTTATAGCATTTGCATAAAGCTCCTCTATTCTTTTTGAAGATTGCAACGATTCTGTCTTAGCAACTAATAAATCTTTTTGCTTTTCCAATATCTCCTTTTCAATACGTTCCTTAGTAGAACCCAATTTCAAATAATGTGTAATAACCTGAGATGATGCTGTACCATCTCGCAGTTGTTGTTCGGCTAAATTAGTAGCCAAATAAATCAACTGGTTCTCACGTGCCTCCGGTGTGAGAGCAGGTTTAAGCTTGGTTTTCTTGTCTTTATTATCATTTGACCTAACTTTCGCCATACTTCATTCTCCTTTCATAAGTTATTAGATAACTTTTAATATAGTTTTGTCTACCTGTATGAGTAGCACATACAGTGATACACGAAAATATAAACAAAGAAATTAGAAAGGAGAATAAACTTAACAACTTCTTTTAAATATAATCAGCAATAGGAGGCATGCGACTCTGGTTTTACTAATCTACATCCTCATGTACCACTGTATCTGCCACCCAAAAAGGCAAAAACATTCTCAAAAAATGACCCCCGGGGAAAATATAAAGGGCGGCGCGATTCAGAGGGGGTGGCCTGCTTCTTAGACCCCCCTTACTGTTCGCGAGTTTTACATGCGAATGCAATATATTGAATTAGTTTGAGTTAAAAACAAAAAGTTTAAAACAAAATTTTATTTTCATTTGACAAATGATTTACAAATTAATTTCAAATTTGAATCAAAAGCTAAATGATTACTAAACTTTTAAACAAAAACTTTTTAAAGTAATGAAAGTTGTATTCGTTTTGACAAAACAAAACTTTTAAACTTTTAAAACAAAAAGCTTTTAAAACTCAAAAGATTAATTCATTAACCAAATGCAAAATACTTATTTAATTAATGTATTAAAGTACTTGTTGTACTATGCAAACTTCTTAGTTAAGCAGTGACCAAAAAGTTTAAGCATGGCGTTGAAACTAATGTGAAGTAAGTCGATCTGAAAAGCCAACAAACAACAACTTAAAACAACAAAAGTTTAACAAAACACAAGTACTTTAAAGCAACTTTAATAATGAACGCGATTCTTTTAGATCGAAAGACAACTATTCAAAGTTTAGAACGGAAACTAAACTAAAGAGAACAGGAAAAAGTTAAAAGAACCGGTTAAAATTCTTAACAAAACACTACATCTTTTCATACAAGTAAGGGTATGAATTTTATGTGATGTAATGTGATGTTAAAAGTTTAATTACTTAATTTAAAAACAAAATTTATTAATAGATTTAATTAGATTTAATACAAAAGACATGGATTTACATCGATTCTTAATAAGTTACTTGCCTCAAATGGGGTAAAGCATTGTACAAACTAAAGCAAGCACAATACTAAAAGTATTCGAGGCAGTATAACAAAAGTATTAAGGAAGGAATACCATGAATATTATGTCATCTATGTATGAACAGAAATACATAGTTAACATCATTGAATAATCATGCCAAAACAAAGTCTTTCTAAATGAAATGGGTTTCTTTTAAAAGGGCCTAAAAATTCTGGCATGCAGAACCCAAATAGTATTTAAGGTACCGTCAAAATATATTAATCTATTAGGAGGTGATTAAACAAATCTGGAAGTGGTACCAAAAATATGGGCAAGAGGTAGATAAATAACTTAATCGTCATCTTCTACCTTGATAATATATAGCTGATAAATATCGAGTGGGTCAATTTCTACGAGACGGCGGGTAGCTCTTTCAGTTTCTACATCCTTCTCAACCTCAGACATATCATCAGTAATATTAGCTAAACGTGCAACTCTTTGACAAGAACAATAACCTTTCTCCATATCAAAGTCATACCAAGAAGCGAAATCTTCAAAGGGATTAAATGGATTGTCAATAGTTGTAATGTGAACTCTTTCTTTCATAATTATCTCGCTCCTTTCAAAGCATTTGATACAGCAGACTTAGATATACCAAGCTTATCTGCTATCTGTTGTATAGTGAAGTTACCATTAGCAGCCATAGCTTTAATACGAGTAACCTGTGCTGTAGTAAGAGCTCCTTTACGAGTCTTAGGCATAGATTTCTCTCTTAAAATATCTGGATCTGAGTTAGCTAATATTTTCTTTAACTTATTCTCAGATATAGCTCCAGCTTGTATAGCTTCCCATTGTTTATCTGTAATAGTAATGTTTCTTTTTCTTCTAGATACAGATCCAACTTCTTCTCTATATTTTGTCATTGCTCTTTGACCAGCTTTTCTTTCATCTTCTGCCTTCATATCAGGATTTTCTGATTTCTTTTTCTTTAAATCAGCAGCTGCTAGTCTTGTTGCTTGTCTCTCTTTAACACTGTTTTTTAAAGCATTATTAAGAGCTACTTCTAATTCAGACACTTCTTTAGCATATATTTTGGCAGCATTCTTATCATACTTAAGATTTTCTGTTTTCTTCATAGAAACTCTAGCTTTATTTGCTAATGCTTTCATACTATTAGCATAATCAGCATATAATATTTCCATCTTATGTTTTTGTGGTGATACTAATTTATTTGCATCATCCCATCTAGCCATAGCTGGAATATCTTGTGTACGAGTTTTCTTACGATATGTTAAAGAACCATCTTTGCTTTTAAATGATACAACACCTGTCTTTTTATCTTTAACCATAACTGGTTCATATTTTTCTACTTGTTTTTTATCGTTCATATTGTAACTTATTTTCTTACCAGATGTTGTCCATACTTCTTTTATACCTGTTTTCTTATCATATTTAGAGTCTGCATAATATAGTTTTTTATCATCAGCTTTTTGATAAATAAGAGCTCCTTCAGGTCTTTTTGGATCATACCATTTAGTACCTTTAAGATTAACATGTGGTTCACCTTGTCTTTTTTCTACTCTTACTGGTGATTTGGCTCTAGAAACAATTGTTCCAGCACCACCATATCTACCATTTTCTTTTTTCTGATATAGCTGTTTTAAAGAAGTAATATTATTATCTTTATAACTTTGATTATAATCTAATTTATGTTTTTCAGCATCAATAACAACCATTGAGTGTTTAACAGCACGAGCCAAATGGTCGTCAGGTGCTCCTTGCAAAGTCATATCAGTAATAAGATTAGATATAATACCCATTTCTCTATCAGTTCTTTTCATAACAGCAAACTCTTTACCATTTTTATAATAATGTTCTTTACCATTTTTATCAGTAGTCTTAACATCATATTTATATGTTTTAGGATCAAAATCTTTTAATTGTGATAATTGCTCACGACTAGATATCTTTACTCTACCATTGTGTGTTGGAATACACATAACAGTATCCCCATCAAAGTCAGCTCCAGATAATCTAGACGCAACTTTAGAATTTATACAGATTGCATCGATTGATTGTTTACCTATCATTTTCTCTCCAACAGCATTTTTATTATTTACAGTAACTATAGGAATTTCAAAAGTACCACCATGAGGATATCTTACTAAAGCTAATTTAGTACCATCTTTATATCCTGGTGCATATACCTCTGTATCTTTTAATGTGTTGTTTGGTAATATAACATGATATTTTTGTCCTGGTAAAGCAGCAGCTTTTAAATCTGTAGCAGCACCATCACATTTATCAGCAAATTTCTGTAAATAATATTTTTTAACAGTTGGATTAGTTAATGCCATAATATCTTCATATTCGGCTTGTTTATCTTCTTTTGCTAATTTAAGTTGTTTCTCAGCTAATTGTAAAGATTGTTTAGATAAAAATTGAGATGGTAAGGCATCTTTCCATTCATTCCAATCTGCTTCATCAGCTCTTTTATTAATAAGACCTAATTTTTTCTTACCTGTCTTTTTATCAATATACCAATATTGTCCACCCAAATCAGCATCTTTAATATTAGATCCAAATGGATTATCTGGATCATCTTTAATTGGTTTTAAAACTTCTTTCATAGGTAATTTATTACTCTTATTAGTGTTAAATCTAACATCAACACCATCTGGTAAATCATCTGCATAAACAGCCATACCTTTTAAATAATGTTTACCATCAACCATAATACGAACTTGTGCATACTTTTTATTATCACCCAAATATAAATCTTGAACACCTCTACGAAGTTCAATAACACCATCCATATCTTCTCCACCATCTTCTTTGTATCTAATAGAAAGACGTTTAGAATTTAATGATGTAGGATATGTAAATTTAGGTTCAAAAGTATCACCACGATCATGAGTAGTATATGGTTCGATAGTTTTAACTTTATCATAATCATATATTTCTTTGTATTTAACATCTGGTTTAGCTAATACAACCTGATTAGTTTGTTGATTTTTATTAGTTGGTTGAGGTATACCGCCTTTATATACATGATAACCTTGTCTCTCTAAAATATAAAGAGCAGTATCTAATTTTTCTTTAGATACACCATCTAATAAAGTTTTTTCAACACCAGAACCAACATCAACCATTCTCTTACCATCTACTTCTTTTTTAAGTAAATCGGCAAGTTCTTGTGCTTGATTAACTCTTTGAACATGATCTTGATTTAACCAACCTCTAACAGTAGACTCTGGTACACCCATTTGTTTACCAATTTCAGTTGGCCCTAAACCTTGTTTCTTTAATTGCTTAGCTCTAGTAATATCCATAACTTGTTTTTCATTTAAAGATATTCTTTTCTCTCTACGATACTGAGTGGTGTTCATACCAAATTCTTTTTTGATATTTTCTGGGGTTTCTGTCCACCCTTTCGATTTAAGTTTTTCAACACGAGCTAAGAAATCAAGACTTCTTTGATAAGGGTTTTCACCTGAACCCCATGGATAACGTCCTGAATTTCCACCATCCAAATGACCTTTACCATAATGCATTAACATATTAGGATCTTTATGAACTCCAAAATATGATTTAATTTCTTCTGCAATCGGATTCATTGGTTACTACCCCCTCTCTATATTTAATAATAACTTATCACAGTGAACAATCTTATTCATTATTTGAATAATATCTTCTGCTGTTGGTTCATGAACTAATATCTCATCATTCTGATAGATTCTTAATTCAACGTGAATATCTTCTGGTTTAACTCGATATTCTAAACAAAATAAAGCAGCATAAATTTCTAACTGCTCAATATGTACTGGTCTTTTTCCAGTCTTAAGGTCATGTATTCTAAGAAAGTTGTTTCTGAAAGCAATAGCATCGGCAGTGCCGGAAAAATCTTTCAGAATAGAATAAAACAACTTCAGTACTCATCTTAAAACCTATCGCATCATTTACATACGAATATATAGTTTTCTTTGAACGTGGTTGTTTTATACCGAAGGTCTATAGTATCTTTTGCCCACTCATGCATTCTTGTTCCAACCTCAGCTGCACGAAGGTTGTTATAAACATCAATTAGTTTATCATCAGAATATCTAAGCCAACTTGATTTGCTAGCACCGAATGGAGCATGAAGACCTTCCAAGTTGTCGTGCCTATTAAATATCATTTTTGCCCTCCTTATTTAAATTTCTTACGAAGCTTCGCCAAAACTTCATCTTTGTTTTCTGGATAAATGAAACTCGAAAACGACATACCATTCATTTTTTCAACATAATAATCTTGATTAGGTTGATGGCTAGCTTTAGCAGATCGCTTATTCTCTAACGTAGCCCATTTATCTTTGTAAAGGACAAGTAAATCTGGAATACCTTGAATATCTCCTGAATCTAATTTAGTAATTATACATCCGAGGAAACATTTCTTTCAATTCCTTTTTTAGATCAGATTGAAATTTACTTTCTTTCATCTCTAGTGCCTCCTTACTTGCGCAAAATAAAAACGCAAAAGAAAAAGTACAACAAGTCGGTCGGTTTCTGTTAAGAAAATATATACAGCCGATTTATCGTATTTCTTCTCATAATAGGACATGATTATTTCGCGTCTTCAATTTTTGCATTATTTTTTGTATTACCAGACTTCTTCATCTCTTCATTAAAATTTTTAAATGCCTCAGCCATAGCTTTTGTTTTTGTGTCTTCTCTTGCTATATGTCTTTGATAAATTCCTTCCATGGTAGCTGGTATTAAATATAAACCAACTAAAACCGCAAACATAAAAAATCCATTTGTGTCATGTTGAAATAATTTTATTATAGAACATAAAGCAAATCCGACACATGTTAAATATAACATAGTTCATTCTCCTTTCTGTTTTGTAGAAAATCCCAAATCCCAAAAATTTTTCTATATTACTATATATTTTATTTTAAATAATATATAATATTATAAGAAAAAAAGTGGGAAAGTGGGATTTTGGCCTAATTAGGAACCGGAAACCCTTGTCGCTCTAAGGATAGCTGGTATCCCACTTTTCTAAAAAAACTGGGATTTTACTTCCCACTTTTGCTCAAAAAATGCCAATTAGGAAAATTTTTAAAAAATTGCTCTTTAAAAAATCCCACTTTTGCCTTAAAAAATCCCAATTATTTTCCCAGTTTTTCTTCTAATTTTTTCATTTTTTCTAACAAATCTTCACATGAAATTGCCACACAATATCGATCATTTTCAGTATCATCTATCCATCCGGCAGAATGATCTTTATAATATTTTTCTATCCATTCGCGAAGTTCTGTCCACTTATCAATAGATATCATTCCTTTTTGTTCATTATTAAATTTAATAACATTTTGTAAAAATAGATTATTGTATTGATTTGCTATTGATGGAACATCTTTGTTTAAACAATGACTATTCCAATATGGCGTTTCTTCATATACAAATGTGTGCGATTTATTCACGCGAGGATCTAATATAAATAATTCTCTCAATTCAGAATAATTTAATTTTTCTTTTTCACATATTTCATAAAAAGATTGACAAAAACTAACTTTTGTTGCTAAAAAAGAATTTTCCATAAATTTAACAAGTTCTGCTAATTTTGGTTCAACTATTCTAAATAAATGTCTAGCATCATAGCAATGCATTAATATTTGTATCACATCATCACAATCTTTTTTATCACCACCTAATATTGTGAAATTAAATTCATAATTATTACAATGTTTTGTATTACCATAATATTCTGGACTAAATATTATTCGTTTGTTTGTTTTATTAATTAATTTTTCAACTGTGCCAACAGGACATGTTGATTTTATACAATATATATCACAATCATATTCATTCAAACAATTTTCAACTTCAGAAATATCTAATATGCCATTATTCATAGGAGTATCAACACAAATAAAACCAACATCATATTTAATATTTTTAATAGTATTTACAAGTGGTTTATATTTATCTACAACATCAGGTTCTAAATCTTTTATTTCATTATATAAATTTTGTCCAACAATCCCAAATCCAATTATTAATATATTATGCATATATTACTCCTTCCATGTTAAATTTGGTTCATTCATAAAAGAGGAAGCCATAGTTTCGATCCTCTTTTTCTCCGCTTCTGTTAACCTAGCGATTCTCATTTTTCTTAACTCTTCTCTAGAATATACTTTGCATTTTTCTTTCATTCTAGCTTCTGCTTCTTTATCAAGAGTTTTTTTATTTTTACTTCCTTTTGGACGTCCGCATACAGCCTCTAACCTCCCTTCAAAATATTCATACCATAATTCATGTATAGTCATTAATAAATTAACCCAACTTCATCACGTACTATTAATTTAATTCCAGTACGATCATCATTATCTATTTCAATTTCGGCAAAGGCCGGTATACATACGAGATTATGTCCTCCCGGTGCAACGAATCCTCTTGCAATTGCTATAGCCTTAATTGCTTGATTAAGTGCTCCAGCTCCTACTGCTTGCAATTCTACTTTACCACATTCTTTTATTTGTCCTGCTATAGCTCCTGCTACAGAATTAGGATTACTTTTACTACTAACTTTTAATATATCAATCTTCTCCATTTTTTTTCTTTCCTTTCCCAAATTTATGTTTAAAAATCTTTCTAAAAAATTCATTCAGACTTTCTAAAGGTCGGTCTTCTGTAAAATGACATTGTAATGTTACTTTACAATTGCATTGAGGACATCTAATCCATTTATGTACACCGAATCCTCCTAGTAAGTCCATTTCATCTGGTGTGGTTATATCAACTTGTACTTCCTCCGTGTAAAATTGAAAATAACATTTACACTCAGGACACTTTACTTTGTTTTCTTCTGGATATTTTCCTTTAATGATTATTTCGGACACGACCTCATTACCTCCTTTTGCCAAATATACTTTTTAATTACTTCTCTAGTCTTCCAAAAATCTAAACCAATATTCATATCAGTCTGTATAACTTCCATATAAACAAACTGATTAGAAATATCATCAATTTTATCATCTATGATCAAACAAATATAATCTGGTATTATAGTTTCTTTCCTATACCCAGTTATATCAGGTTGCGAAAATATAACAGTTTGAGTTTTATGTGCATTATTACGAAGCCATTGAGTTATCTCTTGACCTCTATTACCATTCAAACGTTCTGTCTGCGAGAATATCTTTATACCATATTCCATTAATCTAGCTTTTAACACAGTCAGACATTTATCACTTAATCTCCAAGATGACGTTAAGACTATCTTACCTTTCGTTTTGTCTATTATTTTTCTTAGGTTTTTTAATGAGCGAGGATTGAATGGCATATCCTCACAACAAAATCTTCCACCATACTTTTTGTGCATTTTCTTGTAGTGGCGTTTGTTATTTAATACACCATCTACATCTAAAAATATAAATGTATCCACTACTCATCGATTCCTTCCTTTAAATATTTACGTATGCAATTTCCACAGAAGTCAAACTTTTGTATCTTTTCTAAACCAGACTGGCCAAGTTTGCTTTTCGAAATATAAACCACATAACGTTTCTCTTTGTTAGTATGAATTTTCCTATGACATTTATCACATTCGAAAACACTTCCCTTGTGCTGTCTATTATAATCTATACTAACCAAACTCATTAATTGTCTCCTTTGTGTCTTTGTTCGTAATCAAATTTTATTTCTTCTTTACGCATTTCTACATCTGGATCTATTTCTACTTGCTCTAATAGTAGTTTCTTTTTTCTATCTTTTATTTCAGTTAAAGCAAGTATAGCGTAATTTGCTAAATCTAAAAATGTATCTTCAATTTTTTCTCCAACTACTGCTACATCATCTGATTTCATAAGAGTTTTAATACGATTCATCTTATCATCCATTCTAACTAAGAATGAAGTAAGACCATATTCGTCAAATGTTTTCGATACACTATCACCATAGTCATGGTTCTTTTTAGAATATAAATCCCACATTTGGTTTAAATAATTTTGAAATATAGTTTCTTTTTCTGTTAATGGTCGATCTTCATAATGACATCCATCACATCCCATTTTTTCAACTCTACAATGCATCCATTGTTTATCGTCACATTTTTCTTTCATATTAAAACTCCTTTCTTAATCCCAATATTGGAAATCCTTTAATTCATCAAATATCTTTTCAAGTTCATTCTCTATGTATTCCATAGATATCCATTCTTTTGTCTTTTGATTAAGAGGATCACCAGAAGGATCTTGTAATTTTTGGCAATATATAACATCTTCATCATATATTTTCCTATTATATATACGTCTGTACAATTCACATAAATCATTTATCCCAACATAAGCCTTAGATTTTTCATTAATTAATTTAAGATACTCTGATGCATCTTCATCATTAGTATCTATTTCAAAAGTTATTTTCATACTTTTCCCTTTCCTTTCTTTCAATATAATCATTATATTCCTTAATCAATCTGTGGGATATGTTTGATGGTATCAGGGCCGAAATTCTTTTCAATTCCTCCCCAAGCTGCTTCATAGGTTTCTCCGTTTTTTCCAGCGCATGGCACGACTCTAATCCCATTGTTGTCAAAATTTCTTTTAATGTGAGTAGAGTCTTCTTGACGAAAAAACTTTTCATCTAATATCATTATACCATACTCTTCACATATAGCTCGTTCAATTCTGCATCCTCTAGCTTTTTCCCATCCATTAACAAAATATACAGCATCAGCATTACTTAAAAATTTCTGAAGAGTTCTTCCTAAATAAAATACCCCAGGATTTCTTAAGTTTGTATCTGCTTCTTCTGTTAAGAATGAGTCCATAACTTCTATATGATACTTAGCAAATTTTTCTTTTAAATCATTTTGTATTCTTTTTACTTCCTCATCTGGTATTCCAGACATTGGTTGAGATATCATTACTTTCATTTTGTCATCTCCTATTTTATAATATTTTAAATAATCTGGTTTAAGTTGAACTTGATTATCTATTTGTGACTTAGCTTGTTGAAAATAATGGTTAATAACCCAAGCAGTACTATGATAATCTGTAGATAATTGTTCAGCCATTAAATGAATCATTCTATTAATATATTCATTCCATGTAGCTTGTTTACCATTACTACGTCCACATACCTCATTTATAATCATAAGGCCACCTCCTGTATCGTATATAGTTTATTAGTTTGTAAATTCCAAATATCAATAGTTCGATTGTTAGTGTAGACACTACCCCAATACCCACTCCAAATAAAATAATATTAATAAATAGTGTCTTCATACACTTAACCTCCTTTATGTGTTTCTTCATAAGCTCCATTAATATGTTCTATTGCGACTATTAATGGCTCATCAACAATCATATCTTTAATACCTTCATTACGATATTTTGTGATAATGACTTTTAAGTAATTAGAATATGCAATGTTCTCTTGTTCAATATCTTGTTCTAAGATATGTTTAAGAGATTTAAATACTCTTCTAACTCTTCTACGTGGAATATAAGATTGTAATTTTTCTTTAAGATCATGATTTTCTCTTCGTAGAAGTTTTAGTTCTTCCTCTGTCGACATGATTCCCCCTTCCTACCAAATGATCGATAAGCTCTAAAGCTTCTCCACCTTTGATAACATTTAATATACCTAGTTGTCCACTCTTAGATTCTTGACCTACTATAATTTGTGGTATTTCTGGTTGAAAATGTACTATATAATCTTTTGACATAATTATTCCTCCTATCTTTTTGGTAGTATTTCATTAGAAATATATCTGTATGTTCTTGAATGGAAATTATAGAAATGTTCTAACACTTGTGCACATTGTTCAGCATTACCATAATTCTCTGTGCCATATTTTAATATAACATTATCGTGTAGTTTTTGTCTATCAATATCTTGCAAATAATATATCTTAACAAGCAAGAAGAAAAATATAGCTGGGTTAATAATTTTTACTTTAATATTATCTCTAATATCTTTCATATATTGTAGACAAATAATTCCGTCTTTCATATCTTGCTCTGTAAATTCTATTTCTCCAGCTTTAATCTTTCTTTCCTTAATATATTTTTTACCTATAGCTGCTACTATAACTTTTAAAGGAAATTCGTCAAATCCTTTAGTTACTTTTTCTAATGCTTTAAATGATACTTTACCTAAACTAGCATAATAATGAATATAATCTAGCATTCCCCAATTCTTTTGAGTATTATTAATTGTGATTAAGTCAGCGCTTGTTACTGAATCATCAATGTAATACATTATAGGCCAACTTAATTCCTTTAATGCTACAAATCTATGTTGTCCATCTATAATTTCCCAATTACTATTACATATTATTGGCATAATTTGACGTCCGTCATCTATTAATTTAGATTTAAGACTTGCTACTTTGTTATAACTTACCTCTCTATTTTCTTTTTTAAATTTAAATAATTCATAATTTGTTGTATTTTTTATTTCCATTTTTTTATTCCTCCTATTACTATTTATAATTCTATAAAATTTATTCCGGGCTTTGGATTTTCCATAGCGTTCATAATTTGTTGTGCGATTATTTCATCTTTCTTTGCTTCAGGTCCATTTGGGTTTTCTCTTGATTTTCTTATATGATCTTCAAATTGTTCCCAAACTGTTAGTGGTTCTTTATCTGGTTTCATTACTCTAGCTGTGTCTTTGTATTTATCTGGTACTGAAAACTCAATATATGCATAAGTATTATCATGATCATCGTCATAGTCACAAATATAATTTGGATGGCGTTTCATCATTTCAAATACTCTATCATATTCAGTTCTATTACTTCCTCCACATCTGGTGTAAACTATTATTTTATCTCCTGCTTTATTTAAATATACATTTCTATAGCGTCCGAACACCTCTTTATTAAGTCCTAAGAAACCTATTAAAGCTGCTGCATCCGGATTTTCATCAAATAATTGATTATATAAACTCATTTTTTATTTCCTCTCTTTCTTTGTTTTAATTCTAAATATGTTGCTTTATCTTCTATTTGTTGTTCTGGTATAAATGCTCTTGTTATTTCTATGCATGGTATTTGACTAGTTGATCTAAATATCTGAAAGTCAACTTGTAAATGAGAGAAATATCTTTCATCACCTAATATGCTTTCAGCATTATCAATTATAGATTGGCCACATTGTTCTATTTGTTCTATTAATTCTTTTCTGGTATACATATTACGTTTAGTTCCCAAAATATCATCTCCTTCCAGTATCTACTTCTTCAACTACTGTTTCTTTTTTACACTTTGGGCACACACCGTAGTAACCATAACCTCTTGCGTTAGTTCTGTATTTAACTGGTATTCTTTTTTCACCACAATATCTACAGTTAACGACCGGATCTTTTATTTTCATTTTGCCACACCTCCACTAATTTACTCATAGCTTTTGCTGCGTCTTCTGCTCTTTGCCCAAATTTTATCATAGATTCATTTATCTTCTTCCAATTTTCATAATCGTAAGAAGGTGGTATTGTATATTGTGTTAAATCATATTGGTTTTTAAATATAAGTCCCTGAGCTTCTAATATATAACGTTGATTGAATAATCTTTCCATCAGGGTATGTTTTTCTTTTATGGGTCCAGTATCATTAGTCATTATCGTTTTCATGCTTTAGACCTCCTTTATTGAATTCCTCTAAAATAACTCATTAAATTAATTTTTTGAATCATATCATCAATTCGACTACTAAAATCTTCATTTTCCTCAGGTGTTTCTGGGCAGAAGAATTCTATTTCATCTTTATGATCATTTGATTCATCTATCCAAACTTTATGTATCACTTGTTGCTCCTCCTTTTGCTTTATTGGTTTTAAAATATAATGAGGCTGATACCTTGATTTTGTACCAGCCATGTTATGTTTAAATCTACTACGTAATTTAGTTTGTATTCGTGATATCTGAGCTTGACTTCTATTAAGTTGTTCACCGATTTCTCTTTGAGACAATCCCTGACGTTTTAGATTGAGAAATTCGGATTCAATTTCACTAAGATTTAAATCTTTAAATGCTTGTTGAATATCAATATCTAGTAACATAGCATCAATAGTATCGTTATCATCTGGAATAAGATCTTCAACTGTTAATTGATTTTTATCATCCTCACAAACAATACTATTAATACTAAAATCATGTTCTTTATGTCTCTTAACAGAACGTAAGTAGAAATTTATATTATTAAATATAGTCTTATATGCAATAGTTGTCAAAGCCCATTTAGGATTATAATGTTGTATAGCTTTCCATAATCCTAATAAAGCAACTTGTTTAATATCTTCATACTCATCCGGATAGTTTATACGGTATCTGTTTGCGATTTTATAAGCGATATTAATATTCTTATTAAACATATCGTTCATTTCTTCAACAGTCATAACCGTATACTCTTATCCTTTCTTTTTCTTTTTTAACTCAGCTTTCTCTTTTTTAGTTAATTCTCTTTGCTCAAAATATGCTGGTTTTCTTGAATGTTCCATTGTAGGCATACTTAAACAAGTGTGGCATGGGTCTTTCCAATCTTCTTTATCTTTGAATTTGCAATTAGGACAGTAAATATCAAATTCAACAATATGTTCTCTAACTTCTGGCATTTGGTTACCTCCTTTCTTTATTCTAATTCATCTGCTGCAACTATATAACCTAATCCATCAACTTTACCATAATATAATTTATGTGGAAAGTCTCTGTTAAAATCGGGTCTCCTTCTTAAGAAATTATAACAAGCAGGGTTACCGCTTATTCCAAGGTTAAATACCTCATCGTTTGTTAATGTGTCTGTTATTCTTAAATCTACTATGAAATCTTTACCACCAATTCCTTGATGAGTAACATGTGGTTTTATTTTACGTATAGTCATAAGTATATTCCTCCTTTTTTTTTATTTGATTTTATTAATAAATTCTTTTGCTAAGTTTATTCCTTTTTCTGTAATTCCTCCAAGATTTTTATCTAGAGCTTGAGCTACAGTATATCCTAGGTAAAATCCTATTCCTAATTTAATATATTCTTTCATATCACATACCTCCTATATGAAAAATTTGTTGTTTATAAATTTTTTATAATCGTTGTAGATAGCATCAGCTATTTCATTAATGTTATATGGAGATATAAATGAAGAATTATCACTTCTAACATTATCTAAATTAACTATGTATCTACATGTAGGGCAACCAAATATAGTGATAGTAACATTGTCACCATTCTTTCCTACAAATATCTGTCCTTTAATTCGTTCTGTTAATTTTTCTCTTAATTCCATGCATCTTACAAATTCGTATCTTAGCATTGTTAACCTCCTTATTAAATATAATGTCTAGCATATCTAGACTCATTGAAGCTTTTTTTATCTAATAGGGCCCTATTTATTGCTAGGTCTATATTAGCTTTACTTTTTAAATGATAATAATATAAATCTTTATAAGGAGTGTTTAATCTATCAATTCTACCACATGCTTGAGATACAATCTTATAAGAATAATTCTGACTGAAAAATATAATTGTGTCTGTTGTTGTACAATTCCAACCTTCGGCTCCAGCTGTATATTGAACCAAGTAGATCCATCGATCTCCTTTTGGAAGTGGATCATGTTGATGTCCATTCCATTCTTTAACTGGCCTACCCCAATAATCTATTGATTTAAGCATAGCTAGCTCATAATCAAAATTGTAAAATATAATTACTTTGGGTTTTTCTTCTGCAATTTCTAAGACTTTTAGTAGACGATCATCTGATTCATTAACTATACGTCGTAAAGTATAACATAATTCACTTGCTTGTTGTATTGGTTCATTTTTATAAGGATTCCATCTTAATTTCATAGCTTGTCTGTATCTTTCTTTGTCATAGCTAACCCAAACATTCTCATGATGAGCGACTGTTTGACGTTTAAAATCCATGTCTACTAAAATTTGATTTCTGTATTTTATAAGTCTCCCTTGATTTCTATATCCATCGATTTTAGGAAACTTACTAAATCTCGAGTAAATAATATGCTCTCTAGCAAATTGAGTCTTATTCTTATAAAATCCATTAGCCATGAACACAGGAATATAATCAGACCAAGTATCACCAGGAGTTGCTGAGAGTAGTATCCAGTTATTATGTTTTGTTATCTTTAAAAAGTTTTTGGTCCAAGCGCCGATAACCAACTACTCTCTGCTCATCAAATATAAAGAAAGCATTGGTAACATTTGCATACTTCTTAATATTATTCCAAGAATCGACATAAATTCTACATCCATTCTCTTTTTTATTATTTTCATCCGTAGACAGTAAGAAATATGTAAGTTCACCTTGCCATTCAAGTGTATCACGTTTTCGTGCAGTTGTTATTATATATAGATCTTTTGGTTTCTTCATTTTATGAAATTTATCGTCTATATAACCGGCCTTGTTCCTTAAAATAATAGTAGAGTGCTGTCCTGGATTTACCAGAACCAACACCTCCACATAATATACATCCATTATGCATATTATCAACAGCTTCCATTTGATAATCATACAAGAATGGTCTGCTTTCTTTTTTCATAAATATCAATACCTTTCTATTGTGCTGCACCACTCATTATTCCACCAGCGGCTTTACCATTAATAGCATTGTTTATTGCATCTGCTAATCCGGATTCCATAAGTTTATTAATATCAACAGAATTATCTGGTACAGGCATTTTCATAGCTGCTTGTGCTGCTCCTTCACCACCCTGTGGTCCAGCTTCTTGAATTTCTATCAATTTTTCTTTCATTCTTTTTAATACTGATTCAACTTTTTCTTTACTTTCTGGATTTAACATAATATGTTCTTTTCTTTCTTCATACCATTTAAATATTTCCCAAAGATTACCTTTATTCCAAGAGAATGACCACCAGTCACAAATCATTTCAATTACAAAAACATCAGGCATTCTTAAACATTCAGTAGCTTCGTTAGGATCATCTTTATGTAATATCCAATGTTGCCAATGATGTGGATTCCTATGAATATGTTCTAACCATGCATAATTAAAATCTTCTACAACTTGCGCTGATCTATTTTTACCATAGAAATATGCATCATATGGTTGATACTCATCTGGCTCTTGTTTTGATCTATCATGACCAAATTTAATATTATAATCGATTTTAGAGATAACATCATCCCCACCAAAAATATCAGGGATGTTTTCTTTCATCCAACAAAATCCTTTGTATACAGCATTAACATGTTGACTTAAATATTCATCATATTGAACACTCATTATATTCTCCCTTCTGCCCTAAGCGCATGCCAGGCTTCTCTAATTTTATTTGTTTTCATAGAATGTTTTAATATACTACGCATTATTTTGCGATTATATACTCCGTGGAATTTTTCTTTTCTCTTTTTATTAGCCATTATCTATTTCCTCCATTATTAATTATTAACAGTGCTTTCTGGTTCTATAATGATTGGTTCTTCTACCATATTTGCGTCAGGTTCTTCTTTTTCTTCTTCGATTGGCACACCTTCATCTATTGTAGATGGTTTACAAAATAGATCAATATGTTCAATCTCTGCTCTAATTCTTAGAATTTTTAAATATTCATTCATGTAATATAATTGATCTTCAAATGTTCCTTCTGTGCATGCTGGAACAAAACCTAAAGTGCCAGCTTTCCATTTAATAAGCATATCATTTAAAGCATCAAATCTAACTTTTAATTGATAATATTCCGCTATAAATCTTTCCTTATAGTCTTCAGAACACATAAGGTCAACAGTATCTGCTAAAATAACAGGTGTCGTATTAATTTTTTCCATAAATTTTTCATATTCAGTCAATCTTTTTTCTTCGCTCATAATATTAATCCTCCTTTAAAATTTGTGGTTCTCTTGTTATAGACTTAATAGCCCACATTTGAGCTTCTTCTAATTTAGTTCTTGCTAATGAAGATTCTCTACTATCAAGTAATATCTCATCAAAACATTTATACATTTCAGAAAATGCAAATCTAATCAATGCTATTTGATGTTCATGATCTGGATCACATTTTGTATATTGTGCAGTAGGATGTAAGTTTTCGTTTTTTAATTCTTCATCTAATTCTTTTTCAACAGTTTGTTCGTCTTGCATAAATAACATCTCCTTTCTCATCAATATGTTCAACTAAGATAAGGTGCAAATTTGGGTTTATCTTTTCTCTTAAGCATCTGCTATGCAGACCATTACTCATTATGTCTTGTCTACAATCTATCATAATTGCCTGATGTAATGTGTTGTAATCATCTGCATAGGTTTCTCTAATGAATGATATAGCCATAAATATCACAACCTTAGAATGGTAATTCATCAGCAGCATATTTAGCACCAAATCTATCTATGTTTTGAATAACATTAATAGCTTGAAGATATGCACTTCTACCTGTCTTACCATTGACTTCCCAGTCATATCCTCTTAAATCCATATCAACACTAGAAATATCAATTTCATCTAGCATATCTATGGTTTCTTCTGTCAATTTTTGTACTTTCTTTCCAGATACCACATACACCCCTGGACCTCTATTGTTAAATTTTACTTTAACTGGTAAATACATGAATGGTGATTCATCTTCATCTCTTGGTGGTTTAATTTTAACATTCCATCCTTCTTCTGTTAATCGATCACAAATTTCTTGATTAGGGATTATAACTGCAAAGTTTCTATCTCCCTCTCTATTATACTTACTTCCTACTCCTGAAAAATTTCTATAAATTATTCTTGCATCTTCTATTTGCAAAATACCGTTATGAATATCAATTTTCATAATACTTATCTCCTTTCTAAAATAAAAACATAAGAGGATATTACTACCCTCTCTACATTATTTTCTTACTGGTATAACTTTGTCTTGCCCTATAGCTTCATACATTCTATTGAACTGATGTGGTGTTAATTTAGCTTGGTTAAAATTTTCACACATTTTTTTAGTTATTTCAGTTGCTTCTTTCATAACAAGTTCAGTTTGTTCTGGACCAATTACTTTGTCCATCGCTGAAACATCTGCTAATGATGACATTCTTGCACCAGCCATAAAACAATCCATACCATGAACATATAAAGCACGTTTGAAAACCATAGTCAAACCGATAGTTACAACAGTAGTAATTCCTGCTGTTAGTAAAACATCACTCTTATGCTCTTCAACAAATTGCTTTGTTTTGCTTTCTTGTATTTTGTTTTTAAGTTTTTCTTTTAAGTCTTTTAATTTCATTTTATATCACCTCTTTCTTAATATTCTATTATAGTCTATGTTTTGTTCGCGTACTTTTCTATTAAACGATTTGTTGGTTCTACTATCTGAGATACAACTGATTTTTCGCAATCTTCCCTCCAAATTTTTTCACGTTTCCAAAATGGTTTTTTATAGATATCTTCGCAAATTGCTACACAAACCATTGCTTCTTTCATTCCCCAACAACCATCACAAGCACGTTCATTACACCATTTACTAAATTCTTTAAATGTCATATGAACCTCCTATTTACAATGTATTACATATCTTGATAAATTATAACCAATTTTGCATTCATCCATATCAAATTTAGGACAATCAAAACATGTTTCATATTTATGGTCACCACAAGGTGGATACTGTGCATAGCATCCATCTATGGTTAACTCCATATGGTCTTTTTCATCTTCATCGGGGATATGGGTCGTCAGAAACGAACCACTCAAAATCTCCATATTGATTTATTGTTTCTATTGCATCATCTACTAGTTTGTTATAGTATGATTTATCAATGAAATTTTCATTATTACCTCGAACCATTTCTGATTCAAGCCATCTAAATCCTTTAGCGCCTGTTGCTGAATAATATTTACCATCTTGTTCACGAACTAACAAACCACCACCATGTCCTGGTAATATAGGACAGAAGTTACCAACCCTTCCAACGAATTGATAATCATGACCTTTAGCTATTTGCTCATTCAATACTGCAGATTGAACTTCAAACTCTTTTTCTGAAATTTCCTCCCTGCGGAATTTTTGAGTTAGCTTAGTCAATTCTTTTTCCAAATCACTAACATCTGGTAGATTTTCATTCATGTCTAAATATAAAGATGATTTAACCGATTTAGTCTCACACATATCATTAAATTCGATAGGTTCTTTACTAAACAGTGTTTTAAATACATAAGGTATTTGAAATTGAGTACCTGTGGCATCCCACTTACCATCTTTCTTACCACCTTTATACTTACAAATATAAACAGCATCATTAACTAAACACATCCTATCGTATGTAGCCTCGTGCTCAAATGTATAACCATACTTCTCTCCAAAGTCCATAACAAATTGTATGATCTCTGGTGTTGCATTAGGTATTTTTATTGAGTCTGTTTTAATATGAGCAACTGTAAATCCTCTAGCTTGCACTTCGTGTTTTAAATCTATCATGAACAAAGCTCCACGTTTTGCAACTATATTATCTTTATTACGAATATCTCTGAATGGATTATCAAAGTTTGCAGCTGTTAATCCATATACAGAGTTAATCGCCGTTTTAAGTGCATTAGCTAGATCTTTAGAAGTTATCTCACCACTTTTTACCTTTTGAATATATGGTGTAAGCTTTCCATCAAGCATGTTACTAACTGCTTCCCAATCCTCATGCTTAATAGAAACCCTTCCTTCAACAATATCCCTAAACTTTTCAGTATAGTCAGGACCAAATAAACACTCAGCAATATCGCTGTGGGGATGCATACTAGCAACATCCAACAAAGCAACATTACAATGAATACCAGGCTCAGCATAAACGTAACCACCTTCTCCTACCTCCTCTCCTCGGTATGTAGAAACCCCATTCTCATACTTATACCCAGGAAAATATGGTAAGATAGATTTAGCTTCACCATGCTTTTGTGACATCATTTTCGGACATGCCTTCTTTAAGAATTTTTCTATCTCGGGATCTAATTCAAATACAGGTTCTGCTAGATTCCTATAGAAGAATTTACTTTGAGGTTTCCTCTCCTGATCAAATATAATTTTAGTTGTTAATGTATTTGTTGTGTCATTAACACTTAAACCTGCTAAATCTGCTAAAATTTGTCTAGCCATCCAGTCAGCAGATAAATAATCAAATGCTGCTTCTGTTGCAATAACATCATTATCACAATACTCAGC
>DFIJ01000030.1 GCA_002372775.1 Christensenella sp. UBA3700 | reverse complement strand
CGCAGAAGATGTGAAAGAGCTTTGTGATTGGCTACACGTTGGAAAGTTAAATCTAGAATTAACCGATATAGAAATCGAAGAAAAGTTATTATATTCTTATGAATTATATAATATCAAGGAAGAATGTGGTAAAGAATTTACTTATTCATATCCAGTGGGCCAATATAGACAAGGTAAGGTGATAATTTCCTTGTTAAAGGGATATGATAAAGACGAAAATCTAGACACTTTTGCGAATATTATAACTTTGACAACTAATAATGTTAATTACGCTAAGATGATTAACAGAGCTAAATATTATGATGCCCAAACAGGGGTAGCTAATTTAAAATTTGTGAAGGAAAAAATGAATCGTTTGCTAGTTGAAGGCAACAAAATATCGGATTATGCCATAATTTATGCAAATATTCAGAATTTTAAGTATATTAATGACAGTTGGGGTGTAGCTGCAGGTGATGAAGCAATAATTAAGTACACCCATACGTTAGTAGGTCTAGCTAAGGCAGATGAGGCAATAGGTCGCCTTGGTGGAGATCATTTTATAATATGTGTTAAAAGAGATAGTTTGGACAATATACTTGAAGCATTAGGTGGTATAGTTATTACAGGTTTACCAGGCACAGGCGGAAGAAAATTTGAACTGGCTGCATGGGCTGGAATAATGATAAATGATGATGATAACATGACATTTGATGTAAGAATGCAGGCGGCAATTGATGCCTATGCTATGGCAAAAAACCGATTGAAAAAAAGAGTTGTTTATTACAATTCTGGCTTTAAAGATACAATGGATTGGACAAGAAAAGTTAGAGGTTTATTCTCTAAATCAATAGAAGAACTAAACATTTACCCGGTATTACAGGCTAAGGTAAATATGAAGACAGGAAAACTTGTGGGATTTGAGGCTCTTTGTAGATGGCAGTATGAAGGAAAAATCATACCTTCAGTAAAATATATTCCAATACTTGATAGCAATGGAATGATACATGAACTTGATATGTATATGTTAAGAGTAGTATGCTTGCTAATAAGAGAGTGGCTTGATTGTAATATCAAGATTCCGGTAATTTCAGTAAATATATCGCGAAAGAACTTATTTATTGATAATATTGAAGATAAAATATATAACATAACTAAGGAAGTGGGGGTAGATCCTAAGTATATAGATATAGAGATTACAGAGTCATCAACAGAAGATGAGTTTAGTAAATTACAAATTTTCATATCTAAGATGCATAAGTTAGGATTTGCAATTTCAATAGATGACTTTGGAGTAGGTTACTCTTCCCTTAGCTTACTTCATAAGATTGATGCAGATGTGATAAAGTTTGATAAGAGTTTTATAGATAACATCTGTAGTTCGAACAAAGTAGAATATATTGTTGAAAGTATATTAAACTATGCCAATAAAGTTGGTGTTCGAACAATCGCAGAAGGAGTTGAGAACATAGATCAGGGAAAGAAATTACTTTCTATGGGTTGTGAAGTCTGTCAGGGCTTTTATTATGGAAAGCCGCTTACAATCCAGGAAGCAACAGATAAGTTAATTAATCCTGACTATGTAGCTATAGCCTAACAAAAAATACCTTGCTTAGATTTTGGAAGTAAACTTCGTATATATTCTTCATTAAGATCTTCACCGATAATAATTACTACATCTTGTCCAAGGTTGATTTCATCTATGGATAGTGCAGTTTTTGTTGCATTTACCTGATACCATTTAGAATCTGTAGTTGTATCATTTATAAATCCTTTGATTCTAAAGACCTTACCACATCTTGTGTCCTCATAACATCTAGTGATAAGAGCTTTCATCTCATCTAGTGTTAGTCCACAAGCAAGCAAATACACTGAATTGTAATCATTACTGTCGTCTAAAATTAATTTTTCATGGTCGAAAGTGTTGTAACCACTGATTAATAGTGATTCAAGTGTATCTATATCAAGATCTGGGATTGTGGCCTTAATGCAGTCAGATTCAGTGATTTGGCGGTCTCCCTTAAACTTCTTAATGCAGTCATTAAGAATGCTAATAGTGTTATCAATATCTTGTGGTTTAGCAAGATCGGCATGGGAAAGGAGAATTTTACCAGCACGAGATACTTGGGAGCACACAAGATATTTAGAAGAATTGGATAGGTTTGATTCTAACTTAGAATCAATAACAGTTATGACGTTGCCAATGCTATACCAGCGATTTATAGGATCTTCGTTTATGATATCGAAGAATTCATCTACATCAAATATTCCAGATGGTTCAATAATAACGCGGTCATATCCTAGCATACCAAGAGCTATAAGTTTAGTCTTTAAGCGTCTCCTATGGCAGTCATAATCGCATCCACCAGCCACCATTTCAACATCGGCATCCTCTCCTATGGAATCTTCAAGAATAAGCATATCCACATTAACTGCCCCAAAATCGTTCTCAATTATGCCGATATTTAAGCCCTTAGCAGTTAGAAATTCAACGTATTTTTTTATAAATGAGGTTTTCCCTGAACCAAGGAAACCAGTAATAAGATCTACTTTAATCATTTTGCACCTGCTTTAAATTAACATTATCTCTTTTGATAAAGATATATTACAACATCTTAGTTTTATAGTAAATTCTATATAATACATGTTAACAAAAACATAGTCAATGAATGAGAAAGAGCTGTAAATAAATCAGCGAGCTTTTTAACAAAGTACTTGTAAAAACTTGGGATATATGGTAAAACATACTTATAGAAAATACTTTTTTAAAAGTAAGATTAAAGCGAATTGCGCTACAATGTCTTTGGGAGGAAATTATGACAGAATTTTTTAAAAATGTCCCAGAAATTAAGTATGAGGGACCAGAAAGCACTAATCCATTTGCTTTCAAATATTATAATGCAGAAGAAGTTGTTGCTGGTAAGAAGATGAAGGAACATCTTCCATTTGCCATGGCTTGGTGGCATAATTTAGGCGCTACAGGTGTTGATATGTTTGGTATGGGCACAGCTGATAAGAGTTTTGGTGCTACTCCAGGAACAATGGAGCATGCTAAGGCTAAGGTTGATGCTGGTATTGAGTTCATGAAGAAGCTTGGAATTGAGTACTATTGTTTCCACGATGTGGATCTTGTACCAGAAGCTGATGATATTAATGAGACTAATAGAAGATTAGATGAGATTTCAGATTACATCCTAGAGAAGACTAAGGGTACTAATATTAAGTGTTTATGGGGAACAGCTAATATGTTTGGTAATCCTAGATATATGAATGGTGCTGGTAGCACAAGTTCTGCTGATGTTTACTGTTTTGCAGCTGCTCAGGTTAAGAAGGCACTTGATATTACAGTTAAGCTTGGTGGTAGAGGTTATGTCTTCTGGGGTGGTAGAGAAGGATATGAGACACTTCTTAACACAGATGTTAAGTTTGAACAAGAGAATATAGCTAACCTAATGAGACTTGCAGTTGAATATGGTAGAAGCATTGGATTTACAGGTGATTTTTATATTGAGCCAAAGCCAAAGGAACCAATGAAGCATCAGTATGATTTTGATGCAGCAACAGCTATTGGATTCCTTCGTCAGTATGGTCTTGATAAGGATTTCAAGATGAATATTGAAGCTAACCATGCAACACTTGCAGGACATACATTTGAACATGAACTTAGAATTTCAGCAATTAATGGAATGCTTGGTTCAATTGATGCTAACCAGGGTGATATGCTTCTTGGATGGGATACAGATGAATTCCCTTATGATGTTTATACAGCAACTAATGCAATGCTTGAAGTACTTAGAGCAGGTGGCCTTACTGGTGGATTTAATTTTGATGCTAAGAATAGAAGACCTTCTAATACACCAGAGGATATGTTCTATGCATTTATCTTAGGTATGGATACATTTGCCCTTGGCTTAAAGAAGGCTGCAGCAATCTTAGAAGATGGCAGATTAGAAGAGAACTTAAAGAAGAAATATGAAAGCTTTAATTCTGAAATTGGTCAGAAGATTAGAAATCATTCAGCAAGTCTTGAAGAACTATCTGACTATGCTTGTGCTATGAAGAAACCAGAACTTCCAGTTTCAGGTAGACAAGAATATTTACAGTCAGTTGTGAACTCAGTTCTTTTTAAATAGTAATTAAGTTGTAATTTTTGATTTTTTTCTTTGCACATATAACAATAAATAATCTTTATAAAGAGCAGATAATTAACCTTATATCTAGAATTTATGATGAATAACTTCTTATTTAAAATATGGGTTTAAATTATCTGCTTTTTGTTGTTATAAAAAATTCTGTACTATTTACTTATAGTAAAGAATCATTATCGAGAGGGTAAAAAAATAGATGTTAGGGGGGTAGAAAATAAAAAATATTATAACTACAAATTAGAATATAAAAATGTCTATAGTAACAAAGTACCAGAATAAGAAATAAATTAAGACCTATGTCCTATTTACCAATGATATATAAAGATTTATTATACAAATAGCAAATCTAAAGTATCCTTGTGTGTGAGAGGGGATAGTTTAGAGGATATAACGTAACAATAAATAGAATAAGTAAAAATGAAAGGGGCTTAATTTATGAGATTAAGAAAACTTATTTTAAGTACAGGTCTTGCCGTGGCAATGGTGGCTACATCAATTCCTGCTATTGCTGGTACACCAGCTAATGGTGGAGATGAGACAGAAGGATGGTCTTATAATGGAATAACTATAAACGTATTACCCAATGATTCAACTTTAGGAAGTGCATTAAATGTTAGTGATTCATTAACAGTTGGAGATTGGACAGGAACAAAAAAATCAACAGTTGCAACATTAACTAATCCAACCTCAGCAGGAAGCACACAGGCTGATCAAAATGTAGCAAATGATTTATCTTCAATTAAGAAAGACTTAGATTCAAATGAATTAGATGCAGCAAATGCAATAAATTTTTCACCAATTACAGCAAAAACAACATATGAATTTGCATTAAGTAAGACAATTTCTTGGGAAGCAACTAATGCAGGAGCTATGACAGATGATCAAATTAAAACAGATATTGAAGCAAATAAGGTTGCTGCAACTTTAACAAAAAATACTATTGAAGAAGCTTTAGGCGAAGGCTATACAGCAGCAACACCTGTTAAAGTATCTGTGAATATTGATTTAAGTAGTGTTAAGAGTGGTTCTAATGATAGCGGAACTCAAGGTCAGGATGATTATAAACCAGCAACAAAAGCTTCTTGTACAGCTTCTATTACAGCAAAGTATACAGCAGAAATTACAACAGAAGAAACAAGTCTTCCTTCTGGTTATACATATGATATTGTGAAGGGAAAAGACGATAATAAAGCTTATGTTTTATATCAGTATAATGTTGCTAAAGACACATTTGAAAAGGTTTCTTTAACAGATGTAAATGATGGTGATTCAATAAAGTATGCTGTAACAGATTTATCTAAAGCATATATTTTAGCTTCAAAGACTGTATCAACATCAGAAGCTTTAATTGCAGGCGCTACAGATCCTAATGGTTTAGCAACTGTTAGAATTGAAGGAGTACCAGCTCCTGTATCAGGAGATACTGCAAAGAAAAAAATTGATGCTTCAGTTGAGGAAAATGGATACAAATTAGTAAGTTATTTGAATATTGTAGTAAATGATGGTAATAACGATCTTACTTCAACTGATAAGGAAATTACATTTACAATTGATGTTCCAGTTGATATGCCAGAGGGTGTAACATATAAAGTACTTAGATTACATGATGGTACAGTAGATGTATTAGATACAACAGTTGCTGATGGTAAGATTACATTTACATCGAGATTATTCTCAGACTTTGCTTTAGTATATACTGCTGCTGAAACTCCAGCTGAAACTCCAGCTGAAACTCCAGCAGAAGATCCTACTACAGCAGCTCCAGCAAATGAGGAAACACAGGCTCTTACAACTACAGAAGCTGCTAATGGTACATCTACAACATCGAAAACATCTTCTTCAGGTACAGCTGATAACTCTATGATGCCAATCGTTGTTGTATCATTACTCTTAGCTCTTTGCGCTGGTAGTGTTGCAGTATATAAGGAAAAGAAGACATTATAATTAAAATTAATAGTTATATAAGAAAAGTATGGTATTAAACAACGTTATATCTTGCTAGATGAGGCCTCTCCGTTTGTGGTGGACGGAGGGGCCATTTTCTTATGTCTGGAATTAGATTTGACGGAAGTTAAATTCGAAGATATTTTTATTATGAGAAGCTTATTGATTGATAGAATTATAGAAAA
The DNA here is from genome assembly GCA_002372775.1 of Christensenella sp. UBA3700. GTDB lineage: Bacteria > Bacillota > Clostridia > Christensenellales > UBA3700 > UBA3700. The sequence goes on along the minus strand of DFIJ01000030.1, from coordinate 324 downwards.
TATAGGGACAATCAATCCCGATTATTCATAGCTATTTTTAGAGGAAAAGAGGATATGTTAAGCATTTTATAATGCGATTAATGGTACCAGTTCCGATAATCTGGATGATGTAATTGTTACTTTTTTACTCTCTATTCCATCCCCCATATTTTATACTTTCATAATTAGCATGGCTGATGCAGCGTACATTGTAGGCAGCGATTACGTGGGGATTTCCTCAGGCAATAAGATGAGAGATAAATTTGCCAAAGCAGGATTTACTGCAACTAAGAGCCAATTAGTTAATGCACCTATTGTTAATGAGCTTGCGGTCTACCTTGAATG
>DFIJ01000176.1:3875-4321 GCA_002372775.1 Christensenella sp. UBA3700 | reverse complement strand
GATAGCACAGGACCAAAACACTTAGATATTACATTAACAAGACCAAAATTTGAAGAATTAATTGGAGACTTAGTACGTAGTACAACAGGACCAGTTAACCAAGCTTTAAGTGATGCTGGATTAACATCAAACGATATTGATCAAGTATTATTAGTTGGTGGTTCAACAAGAGTTCCATTAGTTCAAGAAACAGTTAAACAAATTACAGGTAAAGAGCCAAATAAAGGAATTAACCCTGATGAATGTGTGGCTATTGGTGCATCAATTCAAGGTGGTGTATTATCAGGAGATGTTAAAGATCTAGTATTACTTGATGTAACACCATTATCATTAGGTATCGAAACATATGGTGGAGTATTTACAAAATTAATTGAAAGAAATACAACAATACCAACAAAGAAATCACAAGTATTCTCAACAGCAACAGATGGTCAAACATCAGTTGA
>DFIJ01000176.1:0-3767 GCA_002372775.1 Christensenella sp. UBA3700 | reverse complement strand
ATAACAAAACATTAGGAAGATTCCAATTAACAGGAATTCCTGCAGCACCAAGAGGAGTACCTCAAATCGAAGTAACATTTGATATTGATGCTAACGGTATTGTTCATGTATCTGCAAAAGATATGGCAACAGGAAATAGCCAAGATATAGCTATTACAGCTTCTACAAACTTATCTGATGAAGATATTGAAAAAGCTGTTAAAGATGCTGAAGCACATGCTGCTGAAGATAAGAAACAAAAAGACGGAATCGAAGCTAAAAATAACGCATCAAGTTTAATCTATAACTGTGAAAAAACATTAGCTGATTTAGGTGACAAGATTAGCGCAGAAGAAAAAGCTAAAGTTGAAACAGATATAGAAGCACTAAAAGCTGTTAAAGATTCTGATGATATAGAAGCAATTAAAACAGCAACAGAAAAATTAACAACAACATTCTATGCTGTATCTGAAAAATTATATTCACAAGCTCAAGCTGCAAACGGAAACGCTGAGGCAGGAGCTGAATCTGGAAATGCTGAAACTGATGCAGATGGAAACGTATACAATGCAGATTACAAAGTTGAAGACGATGGAGATAACAAATAATTATAATTACAATCGAGGTTGGAGAAAAAATCCAACCTCATACTTTAACTTTTCGGAAAGGAAAATAGGAAATGTCAGATAAAAGAGATTATTATGAAGTACTTGGAGTAAGCAAGACTGCAACTGAAGATGAATTAAAAAAAGCATTTAGAAAACTTGCTAAACAATATCATCCAGATGCAAATCCTGACAATAAGGAAGAAGCTGAAAAGAAATTTAAAGAAATAAATGAAGCATACGAGACATTATCAGATCCTCAGAAGAGAAAAATGTATGATCAATTTGGACCTGATGGCCCACAAGGATTTGGAGGCGGAGGTGCCGGTGGATATTATTCTACCGGGTTCGATGGCTTTTCAGATTTTGGAGATATCGGAGATATATTCTCATCATTCTTCGGTGGCGGATTCGGAGGAAGAAGCAGAAAAAATAATAATGGACCTGTTCAAGGTGCAGATGTAAAAAGCACAATAGATATTACATTCGAAGAATCATTCCTAGGAGTAGAGAAAGAAATTATTGTTACAAGAAACGAAACATGTACAACTTGTGGAGGAAATGGTGCAAAACCAGGAACGGTAATTGATAAATGTACAGTTTGTAACGGAACTGGTCAAGTAAGACAAATTCAGAATACAATACTTGGACAAATGCAAACTACAAGAACATGTGGTACTTGTGGTGGTACAGGAAAAGTAATTAAACAACCATGTGATGTATGTAAGGGAAGAGGTAAAATTAGAAAACAAGCTAAGATTAAGATTAAAATTCCTGCAGGTATTGATGATGGTCAAACTATAGTTCTAAGAGGTGAAGGTGAAGCTGGATCAAGAGGTGGAGCTAAGGGAGATTTATACATTTTAATAAGAGTTAAGAAACATAGTATATTTACTAGAAATGGAAATGATGTATACTGTACTGTACCTATTACATTCACTCAAGCTACGCTAGGGGCTAATCTTGAAATACCAATGGTAGATGGTTCAAAAGAAACATTCCAAATTCCGGAAGGAACACAAACTGCAACGAAATTTACTATTAGAGGTAAAGGTTTTAAAAATGTAAATTCTACAAATCAAGGTAACTTTGTATTCCAAGTTCAGGTTCAAGTTCCAAAACATTTAACAAAGGAACAAAGAGACATACTAAATGAACTTGCTAAGACAATGAATGAACAACCACCTATTAAAAAGAAAAATATATTTGGATTTTAATAAAAAAATATAGAGCCCAAAAGAGATTCAGTACTATGTACCGAATCTCTTTTTTTGGGGAATCCTTTGTGTTAACTGGCCAATTATTCATCCATTAAAATCTTCATAATCTTCTTACCGATATACTCGGCTGCTTGAAGATTCGACATATACATGGTTTTTGCGACACAGTCCAGAAAATCACAAGGATCAGTTTTCGTCAGTTGGCAGAACAAAAAAACAGTATCAAATGTAGGTGTGATTTGCATAAGTTCTATTTTTGAAATGTATGACTGACTCATAAACTTTCCATCAGGTGTTTTGACCTCTGCAATGCCTTGCTGAGTCATGTTTTTGATTAATCGTATATATTTCATGACTCTACAGACTGCAAACTCTGGTGGAATAGTATTGTTGTCTTTTGTCACTTTACAGAGCGACTTGAAAGGGTTCCGTGGTTTTGTCATAAAACATCCTCCTATCAGGTTGTACATTGGCGGGCGGAGAGCACTTGGCTCTTTTTACGATGAGAAGATTATACCACACATATTATGTAAATGTCAAAACAGTATAAAGTGATACAAAAATAAAATACGGATTTTTATTGTAAAAGCTAGACTTTTTAGCATTTTTAGAATACAATTATGCAAGATAAAGTACGGATGAGGAGGACAATTTTATGAATATATGGCATGATATAAATGGAGAAAGAATTAAGAAAGATAAATTTGTTTGTGTAATTGAAATACAAAAGAATGGAAGAAATAAATATGAATTGGATAAAGAAACGGGTATGTTAAAACTTGATAGAGTTTTATATACAGCAACACATTATCCAGCTAACTATGGATTTATTCCAAGAACATATGCAGGGGATAATGATCCATTAGATGTTGTTCTAATATGTCATGAGGAAATTGTTCCACTTACATTAGTCGATGCATATCCAATTGGTGTTTTAAAAATGGTTGATAATGGTGAAGAAGATGAAAAAATTATCTGTATTCCAGTTAATGATCCATATCTAAATGGATTTAAAGATTTATCTGAATTACCAACACAGACTTTAGACGAAATTATGCATTTCTTTGAAGTATATAAACAACTAGAAGGTAAACAAACTACAGTTGATAAAATGCTTGGAAGAGCAGAAGCTGAAAATATTATTGAGAAATGTATAAATAATTATAAAGAAAAATTTGAAAGATAGGAGACTTTTTTCGCATGGAGAAGGTATTGTTTTTTGCAGTTGCCTTTGTAATGTTTGGAGCGTTATTATCGAAATTAATTAAGAAAAAAGATTTGCTATATTTATATTTACTAGTTACGAATATTATTGGTATATTGATTAGATTTGTTGTTTATAGCAATAGCGTGGATGCAAGTATAGTACTTCTTGGTATAACATATACAATGTCGATAATAATACCACTTATTGTTGTAGCTCTTGAGTTTAAGAAAATATTTTTACCAGAAATTTTTGCAGTAACGAAAGCAAAAATATATCTAAAACTTGAACAAAGTGAAAAAGCAAGAAAGATATTAATTAAGTATACTGAAAAGCATCCAAATAGTTACTATTCTCATAAGCTATTAGCAGAAGTATATGAGAATGAAGGTATGATTGAAGCAGCAATTGATGAATATGTCTTAGCTGTTGATTACAACAAAAAAGATTATGATTCATACTATGAAATTGCATTTTTACTTAATCAAATAGAAAAACAAGATGAAGCTAAGAGAATGTTGCAGGAATTAATTGATAAGAAGCCTGATTATTATAAAGCATCTGATTTATTAGGATTAATTCTTTACGATCAGGAGCAATTTAGAGAAGCGGCAAATGTATATTTGCAGGCATTAAACTACAACCCAGATATATATGAGTTATATTACGGACTTGGAATGGTATATACAAGATTAAATGATTTTCAAACAGCAAAGGAATACTATGAGAAAGCTGCTCAAATAAATTCTGAAGCTTTCC
>DFIJ01000018.1 GCA_002372775.1 Christensenella sp. UBA3700 | reverse complement strand
CCTCTAATATATCTTCCATCAGATTCAGCTTTAGTATAAGCATCAACTGTTCCAGAACCTCCACCAATATTACCTAAATCAACTTGTCCATTAGTAGGAGTGTGTACAGTTCCATTTACTTTTACAGATTTTATATAATCTGTAGGAATATCAGATTTCTTAGCATAAGTAGATAAATCAGCTTCCTTTAAATAAGGTACGTCATTTTCTAATTGCCCAACTCTTGTTGGAATTCTTAAGTTAAGTAATTGTAGTTCTCTATCTAAATCATCAAGTTGAATTCTAATTGCTTCTAAATCAATAGAATTATCTGGAAAAGGAACTTTACCAGCATCGTATAATACGTCACCTAATTCAACTGCAACTATCTTTGTTGCATCTTTACTAGAACTGTACGTTGCTTTTAAAACTTCCTTATGCCCAAAGTGTCAAGAATTATCATCATCTTCATCTTGTCAGAAACTTACTCCAGCAAGTGTAAGATTCATTAATTCAGAGATAGAAATAAGATTTGTCCAATATTCATCACCTTCATGTTTTCATTGAATTACATTAGCTGGACCAGATGACTCATCGCTTCGTTTAGTGTTATCAGAATTGGTTCTGAGTAATAATGGACGTTCTTCGACAGGACGAAGTTGTTCTAAATCAATGTCTGCGGGTCTAGTATTTGCGGAAGATTCTTCTTTAGTCCAAACTATTTTCTTATCGTGTAATTCAGGAACTCAAACAGGCCCTGTTAAATCTGGAGATACCGCTTTACGAATTCCAGTTGGCTGTTCCACAACAACCATTTGCTTACCATCAAAAGACAATGTATAATTAGGCATGGGACCCATAGGACCTTCTTTGCCATCTACACCTTGACGCCCATCTTTACCTTTTTCAACTAAAAGTAAGAATCCATTATTAGCAGGATCACCAGCTTTAAAAGAAACTCCATTCTCAACACAAACATATAATGAACCGTTATAAGTTACAAAATCAATATTTGTAGAGTTATTGTAGAATGGAGAATTCTTTTGTTCGTAAGTTTTAAAGTTGAATTTTAAAGCAGATGTTGTTGGATCATTTGCAAGTTGTGTTGATTTTAAACCTTTAATTGCCATAATATTCAATTATTTGTTTTTGTTCTTTTAAACTTATAATATTATTATCTAAAAGTTCATATGCATGTATAAGATCTCACATATTACAAAGATCATTATCGTTTAGCATATTTCCTAGTTCTAAATCTGTCATTTTCTGCATAAACATATGATAAATTTGCTCTAATATATTATCCATTGCATCCACAGTCTTTTTTGTTATTAGATATTGTTTCACAAATAGATCCACAACTTTGAAGTCGTTCGTATACATTACGAGCCATTTCTATATTGCCTAATTCTATATAATGCTCAATTAATCAAACTGCAATAAACAAAAAATCTCTCTGACCTTTTAGTTCTTCATTTTTACATTTATTTGAACCACAGTTTTTGAGCAACTCTTGGAACATTCTTAATTCTAAATTAGCTAAACATTTCTTTAATTTACAAATTGACAAAATTTCATCCAAATCATACAATCCAATGTTAACAATTTGATTTTCTGCTTGAATGTTTTCTTGTATTTCTTTTGCAGTTCATATTCTAGAACCTATTTTAAGTCCAGTTTCTGTTAATTCTGCATTATCGTTTTTAATTGTAACAATATAATATGTTCCATCATCTTCTAATTCATATTCCATTCCTTCTGAACAATCGTAAATATTAGAAAATTCTCCAGATTCTGAAAATATGAATTGATATATGTTAGAGAGGTCGTCTGTTAATCTTGTAAACAAACGACACCCTCTCATATATATTTCTTTATTAAAATTTCCCATTATACATCTCTTATTTGATTGTTATAAGGATTTCCATCTCATATTTGCATCATTTCCGCATCAAGTTGTTTTTCTTTGACTTCGATAAGTTTATCATTATAATCCTTCTTATCAATAGCTTCTTTTTCTTTAATTTCAACTTGTTTTTGTTCAATTTGAAGTTTAGCATCATTATTTGCTTGAACTTGTGATTGCAAACGTTTGATTTCATTCTGTAGATCAGATATAGTTTTCTGATCTTGCTTAAGATTGGATTCGTATTGCTGGACTTGTTGCTGTAACTGTTGAAGCATGTTGTTTTCAGCTTTCTTTTCACGGACTGCTTTATTCATTCTATGTTTCATTTCAGTTAAACTCTTGGCATCTAATATATCAAATGCCATCTCAGCATCTACAAGTCCACCTTTTATAAATTCAATATTCATTTGTTGAGCAGTCTGGAGTTTAACATAAGTCTCAGAACTATCAGCAATATGAATATCATAATCAGTCATTGTAAAATGTTCTGGTAATGCAGTAAATGTTTTTACTAATCTATCTCCCAGAACAATTGTTCCAGTAAGTCCTTTTTTAAATACAAACTTTGATAAATTTAACAAATCGTAATAAACTTCACGTTGCATTAAATCCATCGCATGGAAATACTGTTTTGTAAGTAATGTTGATTGATGAATTCCGACCTTTACATTAGATGCTGCTTCTCTTTCTTGAATTTGTCCAAGCTTCTGTTGAAATACACCAGAAATTGAAGATGCTTGTTGTTCAACAGAATCGATTGCAATTTGAATTGCTTGAATGGCCTGTGCTTTAATAGAATCATCATAACCATTAAATGTAGTATTGATTAATTGCGCTCCTTCTTGTGAAGAATCGTATCAAGCAATACCATTCTTTTTATACGCAATTCATTTTTGAATTCTTTCTGGCATTTCAACTCCAAGAAAAGCAGGAAGACTTGCTGCATCAACTCAGTCACCAATTGTGCCAGACGTTGCAATAAGATTGTCTCTATAGTACAATAAGAGGTCATATCGATCTTGGAGAGACATTGTACTTTGAATAAGACTAAATGGTTGTCCATTCTTATCATTAAAGAACATTCCATTTAAATTAAGTTTACAACTACGTGGATCACTCTTGCTTCTAATGTAATATTCAGGTTCTCCTTTAGTTATGTAAATGTCCCATCCAATCTTAACACCTTCATGAAGAACAGAACGATTCTTCTTTCTATCTCATTCGAGTCATTGACACTCATAAACTGGAATTAAACGATTACTATGCGAAGCAGCTCACTGTTCAGTGTCATAAGGATATAAAGGATGAACCTCTAATCCTGCTAGAATTCCGGGAGTTGGACCTTTATCGGTAGTACCATCATCCAACATTCTTTCCATTTCAGAATTCACCACAACATAACTGTTCAAGGAATCGCCATACTTAATTCCAGTAAAATATTCATCAAGTTTACTTAATGCATTGTCTGTCAAATCCTCTCCAAACTCTTCGTAAATTTCATCTTTAGTCATTCAACGCCTAATAACAGCACGACGTGATTGATTTAAAAAGAATCCATTTGGATTTCTATCAACAAATGTGTCAAGTGGGTTGAGTACATCTAATACAAGATTATCTTTTCCGCCAGACGGTTTTACTCTATAATAACAAATACCTCCAATAAGTAAATCCGTAAGCATCTCTCTGAGTTTATTTCTAATATCTAACTCACGATTATGTTTGATATACTCGAGTATGTTTTGTGCAGCAATTTCATAATCTGATTCAAAAGAATTTTCAACATCTAATTGAATTCTTTGTAATTCTTTTTCAATAAAAGGATCGTTTACAGGTTCCTTTGAATTCATCAATATGTCAACTATAGCATTTTGAAGATATTTCTGAAGAAATTGTGATATTTCAGAATCAATCTTCAATTGTTTATCTCTTTGAATTTTAGAAACTGTTTCATCATCTTTACATGTAACTTGCATATCTGGTTCTAATTCCAAATATTCTCCAACTAAAACATCAATATGTTTCTTCATAAGTGGAGTAAATGTAATTGATGTTGGAACTCCGATTCCAAAATTTGTCTCTAAGTATTTAAATTGGTCCGCATCACGAATTCCATGATAATAGTTATATGCTTTTCTTAATGCCGTTTTATCATAGACCAATTCGGTTATACATTGATTTATTTTCTCAATTTCTTTTTCTTTATTCATCGTCCCAATCAGTTTCTTCAAAAACAATCGGTTCTCTTGTTATCTTATAATAACGAACCAGTTCATATCTGTTCTTTTTGAACTCTTTACGAATAAATTCTTTAAATTCATCTTCAGTACCTTCATAAGAAAATACCAAAGGCGTGTATCATCTATCCAAGTACAAACGAAGTTCATAAACAGTATCATTTAATGGTTTACAAGCAGGATCTCCACATACTTGTTCAGGATAGAATACATTAACCTTTAGTTTTCCTATATAACATCCATCTATGGTTTCGTTAATTATACATAAAACCTCTTGTTCTAATTTTGTCATTATATTAATTTTTTATTTGGAATTACTCCATAATGGAGAATACCTCTATTGTCTTTATAATATCCAATATCTTGTCAAGTTTTGTTAGTAACTGCTGGTTTCATTGGAGTTATTCCAGTTAATGCTTCATCACCTATTTCACAGCAAGACATTGCTGCAATTATATCAAATTTACGCTTATTTTCATAGGTGTATTTAAGAAGTTCTTCAAGCATTTCTGGATAATCAATTGTGTAATAATAATCGGATAAAAAGGCACTTATTAATTCCAATCCATGTTTAATTACAGCTTCTGTACTTGGAACTCCAATTAATCGTTTAGTTGGCTTTTTCTTTGCTCTAACAGAAACTGCATATTCCGGTCTACTCATTAATAAATTGTCTTTCTTACGATCTCTCAAGAATTGTTGAAACGTAATTTTAGTAAATTCCAGCATCGCTTGACAATTATATCAGGTGAGCAATTTAAGAGCAATCATATAAGCGATACGAATATCACGAGGTCTGTCTTTATATACAGCAACATATTTAGGTTCTTTGTCTCCAAATACACGTCTTTTAAT
>DFIJ01000046.1 GCA_002372775.1 Christensenella sp. UBA3700 | reverse complement strand
TCTTCTTCTTTTATTAGTTTTTCAAAAAGCCTAAGTTGTTCTTCTTTTAACTTAATCTTCTTCATAAATATACATATTTAATTTAATATAAATATTTATATTTGATAAATAATCTTATTCTAGATGGCTAATTTAAAGGATAATAACTACCATAATTTAAAAATAAGGGTAAATAAGGACGAATATTGGGATTTTTTCATAAATAAAGACTCTTTCGGACACTTTTTATCCAACTCAAATCGTATGTATGATAATTGTCTAATATCATACATTGATGTTTCATTGCCAGAATGTTATAGTGGTGACACATGGCTTTTTGGAAGTAGCAATTATCAATGGGAAAGTGCATATACAACAACATATACACTTAACAACATAGGCTATACTGCAATAGATAATGGTTTTTTCACTTATAGGAAAGACAGAATAAGTAACAAAGACTTTTTTGAAATCTTCACCAAATCAAAATATGATATTGTTGAAAACGATAACAGATTAAAACTCCACGCTGTAAGTGGTAATACTCTTCTATACGAATATCCTGTTCATATAGAAAATGATGCCATTAAATTAAATGGTGGCTTCTATCAAGGATTCTTTATGACTGAATGCAATAAGTACAGGGTATTGCCTTTCAGAATGGAAGATGGGGATTTTTGGGAATTCGAATTTGAATTAAACAAATGTGAATTAGAAAAAGAATCTGATAAAACATTAAACGATAAATACCCAAATAACAAAGGTATATTCTTTTATTTAGGAACTAGGGCTGAAAATAAATGGATATATATGTACGATGAAGATGATGTTGAGGGTAAAGAATCTTGTTTCACACTATCATACGATGATTACATTGAAGATGCTCATATTGATAAAAAAGACTATATTGTTGGTAATTTTTATGATGTTGAGCCTGAATATATTGAAGATGATATAGACGATTATGTGAATTTCAATTATTACGATGAGAAATATTATACTCCTAGTGAAAAAGAATTATTCTCAGATGATATTGATTGTGAAGGTAATAGTATAATGGATGATTTTTTGGATTATGCTATTAAGCCACGCATAATTGATGAAAGTCTTCCTCATAAGGTAATTGGCTGTTCTTGCTGCTCAGATAGTTCAAGCTATAAGCAAGTTTCATTTTCAAACTATTGTGGTTGTGTTAAGCAAGCATATGTTAAAAATGGAAATAGTGATAAATGCCTTTCTTGTGATTTGATATTCGGGGAAGATGGATATATCGATGATTTTGATGGACTTGAGGAAGACCCAGGATATTTCGAAAATGAACTTAATATTGTAGATTTTGAATATGAAACAGACAATGGTTTTTTATTTAAATCAGCTAATGATTACTATTTCTACACTGATAATAAATTTTTATTGTTTGACAGAACCTGCAAAGGATATACAGTAAGAGATTGGGTTGAAGGAACTCAAATGATGTATTTTGGAAAAAGGAATAAGTTTAAAGAGAATTTATTCATTTTGATGAATAGAACATCAACTGGATATACAGTTAGGGACATTGATGTTTTAAGGGATAAGGCTAACAGCGTATATGACGATTTATACAATGACATATACAATAATGCATTTGCTCTTAGAATTACAGATAATGGAGAGATTGGCTATAGATACCTTGTATTGGATTGTGAATCTGAAGATGAACATAAGATTTCAATAATTGAAGGTTATTCAAACCCAGGAGTTATAAGTGATTGTGAATGGCATACGGTTCACGTTAAGTTAAAGAAGACTTTTGGAAAGATTAAACTTTATTTCTACGTTGACGGAAAGTTGGTTTATATCACAAAGCAATTGCCTAATTTCAATTTCCATAAATTGAATGACCTTTATGAAAAACAAGAGGGCGTACCATTCAATATTTCTCTTGGAGGTGGAACACAAGGTTTAGGTGAAACAATTCAGCCAAATTACATGTTAGAACCAACAAGACTTTATCCATTGGAAGAAAATTTCGCAGGAACATTCATTGGTTATATTAAATCATTTAAGTTCTATAATTGCGGGGTTGAATATATGAATATTTTGAATAATTATAAATGGGAGAAAAATAAAAGGGGTGATAAATAATCACTCCTTTTATTCTATATAATCGTTCATCATAAAGAAATCATCTATTATTCCTAGTTTAAGCGCTGCTCTATATGCGGTTTGATTGTTTTGATAAAATTCTGTCTTGGTGTTGTACTTAACAGCCTCTTCCTCTATGTGCTGATAAGTCCAATAACCTTTCTTGTGCTGTTTTTGTTTTACAAGCCAATCCATTTCATCTATAAACCCATAACGATGCGCAGCTAGAAACGCACTTAAGTTTCCTTTTTGAAACTCTTTTTTAGTAGTGTATTTCCTAGCTTCTTCCATCATATTTTCCTTGTTTTTCCAATATCCTTTAGGGCGTTTCATAAAAATTGTAGGGTTTATATACATTTCTTACTATAAATAAGGCCCAAGTTAAAATTTTTTAATATTTATATTAAATTAAATAATAAAAAATAAAATAATAACATGTCTAAAGGCTTATATTTTTATAAACTAGTTTCTCCTTATGAGGAAGATGTTACAAAAAATTGCAAGTTAACAGTTAACGAAATTGATAGCAATTTTTTGAATCTCAAGGATGAGGATATTAAGAGTGCTGAGCTTGATGAAAGAACAAAGTCAGTTATTCTTACAAGAAACAACGGTGATAAATTAGTCGTTGACTTAACTCCAATTTTAAGTGGGGCTGTTTATGACCTTGAAGTTGTTTTTGAAAATCCTTCAGAAAAAGAGTCAGGGGCTTGTGATGGCGCAAACATATATGTTTCATATAGCGTTTTAACAAGTGGAGACACAAAAGCTGCTGTAAGAGTTCCTATTAAGGGATTGGTTACTACTGAGAATGTTGATAGCGTTCTTGGTGGTGGCTTGCTTTCTCGTGTTGTTACTGACGGAACATTGATTGGTGAAGGTACATTAAGTTCACCAATAGGAATTAATCCTACTGAGAAAATCAGACCAGCTGAAAAGTTAATTGACAAGACTAAAGGTGAAGTTTTACCTGAGACATTTGCAGTTGGAACTAGATATATCACAAAGGAATATATCAGTGAATTCGGTTATCTTTATAACTATGATGCAGTAGAGAAGATTAATGAACAATTAAAGGCAGAAGGTAGAGGTTGGAGAGTTCCAACAAAGGCTGATTGGGATTGCTTACTTAACTCAATTGAACCTTGCGAATATAGAGACCACGATTCAGCAATGTGCCATCAATTACTTGGTAAATATGCAGGCACTAAGCTTAAATCAGATTGTGGCTGGTTAGAGCAACCAGATTGCGAATGTAAGAATACAAAACCAGTTCCTGGACATCTTTGCACTGATGGACTACCAGAGGAAAACCCCGATGAGGAATATGATGTTGACGAACCAGATAGTTTCCGTCAGCCATATTGGGGAACTGATGATTTTGGAATGAGAATACTTCCAACTGGATTTGGTGACGGTGATGAGGTAGAGCATTATTTCAACAAGAAGACTATCT
>DFIJ01000078.1:2735-70960 GCA_002372775.1 Christensenella sp. UBA3700 | reverse complement strand
CTCATTACTCATATTACACCTCATAGTAGTTCTTTGATTTTTTCTGGCTAAACATATCAATACCTACATTTCAAAATCTTGATTAAATTATATCAAAATATGTCGTTTTTTCAATTATGCCTACATAAAAAGCGACAATGTCGTAATTATTTCGAATGCTTATAATGCAAAAAAAGTGGCTATTTATCTATATTTTAAATAAAAATGCAACAAACGCATGTCACGTTTGTCGCATTTTATAATTTGGTGTACCCGGCGAGAGTCGAACTCACAACAAAAGCGCCGGAGGCTTTCGTTTTATCCAATTAGACTACGGATACACATCCTTATTATACAATATTAATCTTTAATTTATTTATTAATTATTATATAATAATATTCGATGAGAAAGAGTTTATCTGTAGTTGTTATATTGCTTGTTATTTTATGTACAATGCTTATTTGTACATCAAATGTTTTTGCTGATGAAAGCGTTCTTTATTATGAAACAACAGCACCACTTCAAGTATATGACGAAAATACAAATCCACTATTCACTATCCCATATACTTATTTCTTTATAAGAAATAACGATACTGCAGTAGCTGGTGCAGATAATAATCTATATTACAAAATCTCATACAATGGATTAACTGATTTATATGTTTTAAAATCCGATTTTGAAAATAAGGTTAGTTCTATTACTAAACTTGATGTATCAACTCCATATTACAACATAGAATTAATTGCCCCACAAGGAGCAACAACTCTATACAAATACGATAAAGATTCTAGTTCATTTTTAGCAAGGCCTCAACAAGAGCTTGTTTCAATAGATTTTTATGGATATCAAAAAGATGTTAATGGAGTTTATTATTTCTATGTAAAACCATATATTGAAGATGGTAATTTAAATGCATGCTATATTAAAGCTGATGATGTTACAACAAGTTTTAACGAAGCTAATATTGCTGCTCATCCACAATCAAAAGAAGCTATAGAAGAAACAAGACAAGCAAACGCAAAAGCTGCTCAAAATAATTTAAGAAGAAACATTTTCTTCTTCTTAGTATGTGCTCTATGCGTGTTTGTTGTTGTTCTTATTTATAATCCTTTCAAAAAGAAAGGAGCATCACATGCTCCTTCTCAATTCACTTCTGAAGACGATTATTAAAATTAATCCTCTGTTGCAATACTCGCTAAGTTTTCCTTTTGTCTAGAAATCTCATAAGGATTTGAAATTACACCAATATTTAGGTATCTATTTACTTCAAAGGCCTTCCATGGAGCTTCCTCTACTGGTGGGTAAACAATAAATGTTCTTCTATCCTTTTGTACAGGATGATTGAAAGATAATTTTGTTGCCCATAATGCAAGCTTACCTACTTTAAATGTTTCTGGATGATCAAGACCATACTTTTGATCTCCGTATAATGGACAACCTATAGCTGCCATTTGAACTCTGATTTGATGGCTTCTTCCTGTTTCAAGAGCAATCTTACATAATGAATAACCTTTCTTAGATTCCTTTACTTCATAATGTAATACAGCCTTCTTTGAGCCTTCTTCAGACATTGTTGCAAGTTCTACTTTATTATTCTTTTCATCTTTCTTTAAATAGTTTGTTAATGTATCCTTAGAAAGCTTTGGCTCTCCACAAACTACAGCATAATATTCTTTTTCAAACTCGCCATCTTTAATTTGTTCACATAATCTTTCTGCAGCTTTAGAAGTCTTAGCAAAAACCATTACGCCACCTGTTGGTCTATCTAATCTATGAACTAGACCTACATAAGCTTCGCCTGGCTTATTGTTCTTAACTTTAATATATTGTTTAACTGCAGTTAACATATCCATATCTTTTGTTTCATCAGCTTGAGATGGAACATTTTGTGGTTTTAATACCACAATAATATGGTTGTCTTCATAAACTACTACTAAATCCTTATAAGTAAAATTATTTGCCATAAATATTCCTTATTTGTTTATCCATACAGCGCTACAGCCACAAGGAAGAACTAAACCTTCGTCAGTTGGTAATCCAACTTCATAAGCTTCTGTTGTGCCTTTAAAGCCCTTTAGGGATAACTTTAATATATTTTCCATTACTGTTGGTTGTAAACCTGTTGTATATGAATTAATTAGGAAGAATAATGGGTTTTCAGATAAAACTTCACTACACTTTGAAACTAAATCATGAATACAATCTTCAAGTTTCCAAACCTCTCCGTTAGCCCCTCTACCATATGATGGAGGATCCATAATAATTGCATCATATTTATTGCCTCTTTTTATTTCTCTGGCAATAAACTTAGAACAATCGTCAACAATATATCTAACGTGTGTTGTATCAATAGAAGATAATGCTACATTTTCTTTAGCTCTTTCAACCATAGCTTTTGCTGCATCTACGTGTGTTACATGGGCACCTGCTTTTGCACAAGCAACTGTTGCACCACCTGTATAAGCAAATAGATTTAAAACTTTAATTGGTCTATTAGCCTTTTTTATTAACTCTTGCATAGCATCCCAATTTACAGCTTGTTCTGGGAATAGACCTGTATGTTTAAATCCCATTAATTTTAATGAGAATTTTAAACCATTTCTCTCAATAGTAAAGTTGTCTGGAACTTTACTTGAAAATGTCCATCCGCCACCACCTGTTGATGATCTATGGTATGTAGCATTAATCTTAGGATATGTTTCTAATTTAAAGGAAGGATGCCAAATAATTTGAGGATCTGGGCGAAGCAAACACAACTTGCCCCATCTCTCAAGTTTTTGACCATCGCCTGTAGCGATTATCTCGTAATCCTTCCAACCATTAGCAACTTTTATCATTATTTCTTTAGAACAGAAAGCTTAATGTTCTCTCCGTTAATATCGCAATCTTTCTCGAAACCTTCAATCTTGTTTACAAGAGAATCTGCAAGAACTACATCAAGTATTGACTTGTCAGATAATAATACTTCAACTGTCTTTCCTTCACCTTCATATCCAAGTACGATATGATCTGTAACTTCAAAGCCAGCTTCCTTTCTCATTGTTTGAATCTTAGATGTTAATTCTCTTGAAATACCTTCGTTGATTAGTTCTTGAGTTAAGTTAGTATCAATAACAACTGTCATGTTACCTTCAGCCTCAAGAGCGTATCCAGGTTTATTCATTGGGTTAATTAATAAATCATCTTTAGATAATTCAATCTTTTCACCGCTAACTTCAAATACATGAGCGTTTCCAGCGTTAACTTCGTTAACGATGTTAGAAGCTTCATCAGTTCCAGTCTTTTCAGCAAGATAAGCCTTAATACCGCCAAGGAACTTACCATATTTAGGACCAACAGTCTTTAATTGTGGCTTTAATTCATATGTAACAAACTTAGAATTATCTGTTACGATTTCAGCCTTCTTAACGTTTAATTCATCAGCAACTAAATCTAACATCTTTATATCAGATAACTTCATATCTGTTTGGATATATAAAGAAGATAGAGGTTGTCTGTTCTTTAGGTTAGCCTTATTTCTTGCAGCACGACCAATTGTTACAGCTTTTAATACGATATCCATATCATGCTCTAAGTTCTTATCTACCATTGTCATATCTGCTACTGGGAATGAGCATAAATGAACTGAGATAGGAGCACTCTTATCAAAGTTTGTAACTAAGTTTCTGTAGATATTTTCTGACATAAATGGAGTAAATGGAGCAAGAACCTTAGCAAGTGTTACAAGTACTGTGTATAAAGTTGTATATGCAGCAATCTTGTCGTCTGTCATATCTTTACCCCAATATCTTTCTCTACCACGTCTGATGTACCAGTTAGATAATACGTCTACGAAATCTTGGATAGATCTTGCAGCTTCTGTAATCTTGTATTGATCAAGATTCTTATCTACTGAATCTACTAATGTATTTAAGTTAGATAAAATCCACTTATCCATATGAGATAACTTACAATCTTTTAGATTGTACTTAGTTGGATCATAGTTATCAATATTAGCATATAGAACGAAGAATGAATATGTGTTCCATAATGTACCCATAAACTTTCTTTGTACTTCAGAAACGTTTTCTGCTGAGAATCTTGATGGAAGCCATGGCATAGAACCTGTATAGAAATACCATCTAACAGCATCTGCACCTTGTACATCAATAACTGACATAGGATCTACAACGTTACCCTTATGCTTTGACATCTTAATACCATTCTTATCGTTAACGTGTCCAAGAACGATACAGTTCTTAAATGGAGCCTTATCGAATAATAATGTTGAAATAGCAAGTAATGTATAGAACCAACCTCTTGTTTGGTCAACAGCTTCTGAAATGAAGTTTGCTGGATAATGCTTTTCAAATAATTCCTTATTTTCAAATGGATAATGTAATTGTGCAAATGGCATAGAACCACTATCGAACCAGCAGTCTAATACTTCTGGAGTTCTAGACATTTCACCACCACAATCTGGACACTTAAACTTAACTGTGTCTAGGTATGGTCTATGTAATTCAATATCCTTATCTAATCCGCCAAGTTCTCTAAGTTCTTTTCTTGAACCTACAACATGAATCTTGCCGCAGTCTTTACAAATCCAAATTGGAAGTGGAGTTCCCCAATATCTTTCACGAGAAATACCCCAGTCGATAACGTTCTCTAGGAAGTTACCAAATCTACCTGTACCAATTGTTGGAGGAATCCAATTGATTGTTGCATTATTCTTTAGAAGATTATCTCTAACTTCTGTCATCTTAATGAACCAAGAAGATCTTGCATAGTATAGAAGTGGAGTATCACATCTCCAGCAGAATGGATAGCTATGCTCGAATTGTAATTCCTTGAATAATAATCCTCTTTCTTTTAAATCCTTAATAACTAACTTATCTGCATCTTTACAGAAGATACCAGCGAATGGAGTTTCTTTCTTTAATCTACCTCTTTCATCAACCATTTGTAGGAATGGAAGCTTGTAGTTCTTACCAACTCTAGAGTCGTCTTCACCAAATGCAGGAGCTATGTGAACGATACCTGTACCATCTGTTAAAGTTACATATGAATCATTTGTAACATAGAATGCTTTATCTTTGCCTTCATAGCAATTGTATAGTGGCTCATATTCAGCATATTCATATTCACTACCAAGTTTTGTAGATAATACTTCATAATCTTCAAATAAAGATGGAGCCAATGCTTCTGCAAGAACGAATACTTCGCCTTCCTTTGTCTTGATTTCAACATAGTTTTCATCAGCGTTCATACATAGAGCAACGTTTGATGGTAATGTCCAAGGAGTTGTTGTCCATGCTAGGAAATAACCTTCAGCATTCTTTCTCTTAAACTTAGCGAATACAGATGTTTCTTTAACATCCTTATATCCTTGAGCTACTTCGTGAGATGCTAATGCTGTTCCGCATCTTGGGCAGTAAGGAACAATCTTATAACCTTTGTATAATAAGCCTTTTTCTGAAATAGACTTAATAGCCCACCATACAGATTCAATATAGTTGTCATCATAAGTGATATATGGGTGTTCCATATCAACCCAGTAACCAACTCTATCTGACATCTCTTCCCAAGCGCCCTTATATTTCCAAACGCTTTCTTTACATTTCTTAATGAATGGTTCGATACCGTATTTTTCGATTTCTTCCTTACCATCCATACCAAGTGACTTTTCAACTTCAAGTTCTACTGGTAAACCATGAGTATCCCAACCAGCTTTTCTTAAAACATGGTAGCCCTTCATAGTTTTATATCTTGGAATGATATCCTTAATAACACGAGTTAAAACGTGTCCAACGTGTGGACGGCCATTGGCTGTTGGAGGTCCATCATAGAATGAGAACTCCTCTTTTCCTTCATTTTGCTCGATGCTCTTTTCAAAGACATCATTTAGTTTCCAGAAATCGATGACTTTCTTTTCTCTGTCAACGAAATTCATACTCGAGTCTACTTTATCGTACATATATATTAATCCTCCGCTTCTTCGTCGTCGCTATTGCCTACTAGACCACGTAGCAATAGATCTTTATTTTCTTCTTCTTTTTCTTCCTTTGGCAAAATCTTTACAGTACAGCTAACGATTCTGTTGAATTCAACTTCGTCAACTTTAATATGAAGATTTTCAAAATCTACTTCATCTCCAACAACTGGAGCTTTTTCAAGTAGCATTGCCAAAAAGCCGCTTACCTTTACTGGATCGTAATCATCTGGATCTTGATCTATCTCGAACAATTCAAAGAAATCATCTAAGTTGTAATCTCCTTGAATTTGATAAGTTTCTTCATCAATTTTCTTAACTGGCTCAACAATATCATCATGCTCATCCCAAATTTCACCAACTAACTCTTCTAAAACGTCTTCAAGAGTAATAATACCCATTGTGCCACCATGTTCACTAATAACGATAGCAATATGCATTTTACCCTTTTGTAGTTTTTCTAGAGCATCTGGAAGAGGCATTGCAGGTGGAAGCATAATTACGTTCTTTGACATTACGTTTCTAATCTTTGTTTCGCCTTTTTCATATCCTCTATAGAAATCCTTTTCGTTTAGAATACCTATAACGTTATCTATATTTCCCTTATAAACTGGGAATCTTGAATAACCAGTTTCTAAGAACTTTTGCTTTGCTACTTCCATTGAAGTTCTTACATCAATACCTTCAACATTTACTCTTGGTGTTAAAGCATCTTCTACTGTTAAATCATCAAAACCAATTGCTGATTTAATTAAGTCAGATTCATCTTCATCAATTTCTCCTGAGTTTTCAGCTTCATCAACATAATTGATTAAGTCTTCATCAGAAATCTTTTGAGATTCTTGAGTCTTGAAAATCTTTGTTAGCATCTTTTGGAAGCTACCAAGAATTAGGTTAAGTGGATATAAGATGTAGAATAAAATCAAAATGATAAATGCAGAATTTAATGCAAATGGTTCTGGATTTCTCTTTGCTAATGTTTTAGGTCCAACTTCACCAAAGAATAAAACTATAATTGTAATTGCGATAGTAGAAATAGTACCTGCTAAGTTTCCGTCAGAAATTAATCTTGTGAATAACAATGTAGACAAAGTAGCAGCACCGATATTAACGATGTTGTTTCCAATAAGAATTGTTGTTAATAATTTGTCGTAATTGTCGCCAAGTGCGCCAGCCCATTGATACTTCTTTTTCTTGTTTTCAGCCATAGTCTTAAACTTTAGACGTGAAATAGAAGAATAAGCTGTCTCTGCAGCTGAGAAGAAACCTGATAATAAAATTAAAAGTACAATCGCTATTGTATAAATTGCGTAATCCATCTATTGTCCAATAAATATATATTTATAATAAAAATATTATATAAATAAAAGTGCGTGTTGTAAAGCGTTATGCGTAATTAGCGCTTAAATATAAAGTAAAATGGGAGCAAGTTGCCCTGCTCCCACTAAATAATTTTCTAAATCGCTAATTATCAAGGAAAAATTCCTCTTAACTTCTTAGCTCTTGAAATTCTTTGAATAGCTACAACATAAGCAGCTAGTCTATAGCTTAGATGATTCTTATTTGCTACATCATCAAGTTCATTCCAAGCCTTAACCATGATCTTTTCAAGTTTTTCATTAACTTCGTCTAGATCCCACCATAATGCTTGTAAGTTTTGTACCCATTCGAAGTATGAAACAGTAACACCGCCCGCATTAGCTAAGATATCTGGAACTAAGATAATTCCTCTCTTATCAATAATCTCATCAGCTTCTTTTGTTGTAGGACCATTTGCGGCTTCTACAATGTACTTACATTGTAGCTTGTTAGCATTGTCCTTTGTAATTTGGTTTTCCATAGCAGCTGGAATTAATACATCACACTTAGTTTCAAGCAATTCTTCATTTGAGATATGCTCTACATTATCTGCATTGTAATCTTTTAAGAATCTTTGCTTGTTACCAATGAATGCTAATACCTCTTGCATGTCTAAACCATTAGCATTTCTAATACCGCCAGACACATCTGATACAGCAACAATTTTGCATCCTTTTTCATATAAAAGTCTTGCTGCTACAGAACCTACGTTACCCATACCTTGAATAGCAATAGAAACGCCTTTTGGATCAATACCCAACTTCTTAAGAAGTTGTAAAGTAATAATCATAACGCCACGACCTGTTGCTTCTGGTCTACCAATAGAACCGCCAACATCTAAGTCTTTACCTGTTACTACACCTGGTACAGTATAGCCTTTCATCATTGAATAAGTGTCCATTACCCAGTCCATAATTTGTGAGTTTGAGTTTACATCTGGAGCTGGAATATCTTTCTCTGGTCCAATGATTGGTAAGATACTTGCAGTGTATCTTCTTGTTAGTCTCTCAAGTTCACTCTTCGATAATTTTGAAGGATCTACCTTGATAGCACCTTTACCACCGCCATATGGAATATTAACTACGGCGCACTTAAAACTCATCCAAGCTGCAAGCGCTTTAACTTCGTTAATATCACAATCTTGGTGATATCTAATACCGCCCTTACATGGGCCACGTGAAGAACTATGTTGTACTCTATAGCCTTCAAATACTTGAATTGAGCCATTATCCATTCTTACTGGAATGGAGACTTTCAATTCTCTTTCTGGATACTTGATTGCAATGTAATCTTGTTCATCCATTCCGACAGCTTTTGCTGCCTTGTCCACAACTGCTAAGAAATTTTCAAACGCATTATATGCCATTGTATTTCTTTGCCTCCCCCTTTTTAATAACCTTTATATATTTTCTACAAACAATGTTTGTAGTGACGTCCTTTAACTTAACTTTCGTTAATAATAATTCGGTTGTTTTCGTAAGCCTCCTTAATATTCTTTTCTTTCTCAATTTGTAGTTCCTCAACCTTCTTTTTAGAAAGTGGATATATGACAAATAGGAATAATGCCATAAGTCCATACATAACAGCAGGAATTAAAGTTGCTAATATGTACATAATATTAAGATTCTCATCACCTTGAGCTACATTACCAACAATATAACCCATACCCATCAATGCGCCATTTACCGCAATAGCTGCAATAACTTGTCCTAATTTTCTAAAGAAATTAAAGATAGAATATGCTGTTGCATCATCTCTTTGTTTTGTCTTTACTTCAAGATCATCTAAAGCATCTGTCTCCATAGACCAAAGCTGCAAAGATATAAATGTAAGTCCACATCCACTAATAAAGCACATGGCCATAAATAGATACATCAATATACTTGGATCAATGCCCTTCATAAAGAATAAGGCTAAATTTGCTCCACAAGATAGTGTTAAACCAACGGCACATAATTCTCTTTTTCCAAACTTTCTTACAAGTTTTGGAGTGAAGAACATTAGAACTACCATAGGTGCATAATTACATCCTGTTGCTATTAGATTCATCCAGTTAGCATTGAAATAATAATCGAATAGATATGTATAGAAACTTTGAGTGAACATTTGTCCTGCAAGCAATAACATAGCAGTTAAAGAAATACCTATAAATGCCCTATTCTTAAACAGATTTTTTAATGCCTCTGCTGTTCTATGTTTATGCTTTAATTTCTCTTCTTCTATTTCTGCTTCTTTACCCTTTGCAATAATTCTTTCTTTATTCATAAAGAAACATAGAACAAGTAAGCAAGCAGAAGCTATGGACATTATAATAACGCCAATAATAATTGGCTTATACATCATAGTCTTTACACCGTTCTCATCAGTGCTATAACAGAATGATGTTATTAATAGTACTGGCATAGCGCCAACACCAGCACCTACAGATCTCCAAATAGACAATTTATTTCTTTCTTTTTCATCTGTAGTTACTACAGCTGCAAGTGATCCATATGGAATTTGTAACATTGTATATGCCATACCAAATAGAACATATGTAACAGTAGCATATACACATGTTAACGTATATTTATCTGGATCCCCTATTCCTGGCCATTTTGCAAACATTAACATTGCAGTAAAAGACAAAGGCAAAGCTACATATAAAAACCAAGGTTTGTAACGGCCATATTTTGTTATCTTAACTGAGTCGCAAATTCTACCCATAATTGGGTCGTTTACTGCGTCCCAAATTCTCGCAAGAACAAACATGACCATAATATACATTGGTTGAATTGAAAAAATATCTGTATAGAATTTTTGTAATAACGAAGTAACTAATGAGAAAACTAAACAGCCAGCCGCATCGCCTAATGCGTATCCTAAATAGTCTTTTGTTTTTAATCCACTTGTCTTAGAAATATAACTGCTTAATGTATCAGCAGTTTGCTTAGATAAATTTTCCACTTAATAACCCTCATCCACTATATTATAGAATAATAAAAATCTTAAAACAATACGCTAGCGCGTCTAATCGATAAATTTTATAAAAAATATCGAATAACAAAATGAGCGCCTCAATCTGAAGCGCTCAAATATGATTCATAATTATTATTAAAGTGAAGGTTTTCTTTCCTCTAGAGGCACATACTCTTGTCTCTCACCTACTGCAACGTAAGCTGGACGAATAATCTTGCTTTGGTTAACAAGTTCTTCTATTCTATGAGCACTCCAACCTGCAATTCTTGCAATAGCAAAGATAGGAGTAAATAACTCTTTTGGAATATGTAACATTCTATAAATATAGCCTGTATAGAAGTCGATATTTACAGCTACTGGTTTAAACAATTTTCTCTTCTCTGCAATAACAATTGGAGCAAGCTTATAAACTTGCTTATATAACTCAAAATCATCTGTATGGTTGAAATGATAATCTTCATTAAATAAGATTGATTGTAATACATTAGCTCTTGGGTCAGATAGTGAGTAAATAGCATGTCCCATACCATAGATTAAACCTTGTTTATCAAATGCATCGCCATCCATAATTTTCTTTAGATATGCCTTAACTTCTTCTTCTGAATAATCTTTAACGTGAGACTTGATATCTTCCATCATTTCAACAACCTTGATATTAGCACCACCGTGTTTTGGTCCCTTTAGTGAACCAAGTGCAGCAGCAATTGCTGAATATGTATCTGTTCCTGATGAAGTTACAACTCTAGTTGTAAATGTTGAGTTGTTACCACCACCGTGTTCTGCATGAAGAATTAAGCATACATCTAAAAGTCTAGCTTCTTCAGCTGTATATCTACCTGTACCTCTAAGCATATAAAGAATGTTTTCAGCTGTAGATAAATATGGCTTTGGATTTCTGATCTTTAAATTCTTTCCTTGGTGATAATATCTATGTGCTTGTAATGAATGAACTGCAAGTACTGGGAATACTGCAATTAATTTTAAGCATTGTGTAAATACATTTGGTATTGAGATATCTTCTGCAGCGTCATCGTATGAATATAAAGACAATACACACTTTGCCATAGCGTTCATAATATTTTCAGCTACAGATTTTAAAATAACGTCTCTTAAGAATGTATCTGGAAGTTGTCTAAGTCCATTTAAAAGATAAATGAAATCATCTAATTCTTCCTTGTCTGGTAATTTACCTGTAAGTAATAAATATGCAGTTTCTTCAAAACCATATCTACCCTCATATGCGCCACCAGCGATTAATTTTTCAATAGGAATACCTCTATAGAAGCATTCGCCTTCAATAGCTACTCTCTCACCATCTTTAGTGTATTTAAAAGCATTGATTTCAGAAATATCTGTAAGACCAGTAACAACGCCTCGTCCTTGATTATCTCTTAAGCCTCTAAACACCTTATGCTTTTCATAAAGATTTGCGCTAATAGCATCACATCTTTTTGTAAGCTTAGTAAGTCTAGTGATTTCCTTTTTATTAGTCTTTTTAAAGCTATTGTAAGTATTTTCCATCTCGCACCTGCTTTCTCAAAATTCCCCTAGTTTTTAAATTATAATATTTCGATTCCTGCTGCCTTACACTTCTTAACCATTTCATCAGGCCAGATTGAAGTATGAACTTCACCAATATGAGCCTTTTCAAGAAGTAACATACATAGTCTTGATTGACCGATACCACCACCGATAGATAATGGAAGTTCACCATTTAATAACATCTTGTGGAATGGTAATACCAATCTTTCCTCATGTTCGCTCTTTGCAAGTTGTAATCTTAATGTTTCTTCATCAACTCTGATACCCATTGAAGAAACTTCAAATGCCATATCTAAAACTTCGTTATACATGATTAAGTCGCCATTTAATTTCCAATCGTCATAATCTGGTGCTCTACCATCATGTCTTTCACCGCTCTTTAATACATCACCAATTTGCATAATGAAGATTGTGTGATGCTTCTTAACAAAAGCATTTTCTCTTTCTTTTGGAGATAGATTTGGATATAAATCTTCAAGTTCTTGAGAAGTAATGAAAGTAACGTTTCTGTCTATTGTCTTTGTTAATTGTGGATATACTCTTGTAATTCCCTCTTTAGCATCAGCAATAGCATTAACAATATCTTGAACTGTCTTCTTTAGATATTCAACATTTCTTTGATCTTTTGAAATAACCTTTTCCCAATCCCATTGATCTACATAGATTGAGTGGATGTTATCTAATTCTTCATCACGACGGATTCCGTTCATATTTGTGTAGATACCTTCACCTACATCAAAACCATATTTTGCTAAAGCAATTCTCTTCCACTTAGCTAGAGAATGTACTACTTGAGCTTCAACGCCTGGCATATTTAAAATATCAAAGCCAACAGCTCTTTCTGTACCATTTAAATCGTCGTTGATACCAGTTCCAGCCTTAACAAACATAGGTGCTGTAACTCTCTCTAAATTCAACTTATCACATAATTCATTTGTGAAAATTGTTCTTGCTGTTTTAATAGCTCTTTCTGTTTCTCTAACAGATAATAAACTCTTGTATTTTTTTGGTAATATTAATGCCATAAAAGCCTCACTTTTAATTCCCGAAATTAAATAATAAAAATATTATATAAAATTGCGCTATAAATTACAACAAAACTTTATTGCTTTTTAGGCTTAGGTATTTTAAATTTGTTTAATTCTTTTTGACCAATAACTATCATAAATATGCCTATTGCTAGTATTATGGCGCATACTACACCGCCTGTTGCTGAATTCCAAATTGTTACATATCTTACAGCATCTTCTGGCGCATATTGTTTTAACATTGATGTTTGAAGAGCAAAAATTGAAACAAGTGCAGCAGCTAAATTAGTGTTCTTAATTGCACGAATAATATAGTCATGTTGCTTTCTTGCCTTTACGAAATTGGCTATTGATATAGCCATCTTTATAAATGCATATAATGCTGTTACATAAACAGCCATAGTCATATTTGTTGTTGAGAATGACTTTCCTTGAGATACAACAAGAATGATAATTACCTCAATAAATGCAATAGCGATACATAACAATATGCCGTCGTTTCTGTATGTTTTTAATGAGATAATTAAACTACTTTGTGAATATTTTGAATCCTTGAATCTAATCAAGTTATGAGCACTTAAGATAGACAAGAAGGTATAATAACCTGCAAGTGCTCCATACCAGCCTACATGGAATATAAATGCAAGTGCGATGTTGTATAAGACGAATATTACAGTAGCTGCAAATGAGAAGAATGTGAACACAATTGTTCTGTAACCATAATTGTCTAGCATTAAAGACAATGTATCGCTCATCTTTATAAAACGAATAATTCTCTCTTTTACGTGTGGATACAATCTTACACCAAGATATATCGCATATGGCAAAATAATGAAAGACAAGACATAAACTACAATTGCACTAGCAGATGTATCACTAGCAATAGCATTCTTAATACTAATAGCAACTAAAATAATCGTTGCTATATATACAACGACTATAGTAAACAAACTAGGATTAAAAAATCTATATTTTAGGCTTTCTTTTTTCACTCTCACTTACCTAGTGATAAGTTTAGCACATAACACACAGAATAAGGAAAAGAAATTCCGCTATTTATTTGTAAATAATTGAGTTTGTAAGAAACAATCTTATTTGAGTAATAATCGTAGCAAAGATCGTATTCTTCGCTATCTGATTTATTAACAAAAGTAAGGTTACTTCCCTTTTGTAACACATGGTTAATATCCTTCATTTTATCTGCTTTTATAAGATAATATTTACCATCAATTTCCTCTAGTGGCATCACCTTTTTAAAGTATAATAAAACACTCTCATAAAAGACTCCTTGACCAACCTCTTCAATAGCTCCATTTTGAGAGATAAGATACTTTGTATCTTCTATATAGAAATCTATAGTCATATCATCCCCTTTATACTCCATAAAAAATGTTGAATCTTGACCTTGTTTTTTAAGAGAATAATTGCTAGTTTTTCCATTAATTTCTTCCTTGCAAGAAACGCTAAAATCTTGCATAGAATTTATATATGAAAAATCAGCATCAAAGGATAATTCATTGATAGTTTGAAGTGTTGTAGAAAACTTGAATATATACTCATCTCCAAGTTCCTTTTCAACAAAAAATACATAGAATGTAAAGCCCCCTGCAGCTATTACTCCAACTATTACTAAACATAGTAAGATTTTTAGATAAGTTTTCATAATGCCTCGCAAATAAAAAAACAGGGAGCCCATAGTAATATGGTTCCCTGAATACAATTATTCTATATCAATTATTTATTTAAATCAATTATTAAGCAGTAATCAATTCTAATCCACGCTTAATATACAAGTCGTTTACAAGAGGTCTATATGATTTTGAAATCTTATTCTCAGAATCTGGAGTAATTCCTACTCCATGAATTGTAACATCCCAACATATCTTTCCATCTTCGCCTTTTGTTGGAATATAGTATGTACCATTAGTAATATTTAAATAATACTTGCCATCTCCAATTTCAACTATTGTTTGAGCAACACCTTTTCCATATGTTTTGCCACCAACTATCTTTATGTCGTTATAGTACATCAACGCTCCAATTAATGCTTCTGATGAAGATGCTGTTTGAGAATCACATAAAACAACAAGTTTGAAATTATTAACAACAGATGGCAAGTTAATAGTCTCATATTCTTTATCGCCATATGTGCCTTTAAAATCTGTTGAAAAATATGTAGTTCTAAATATTCCATATCCTGCATTGTAATTTAATTTCAGAAGAGGAAGAGAAGTATCATCTGCCCCATTTAATAGGCAACCTGCTACATAACTTAGAATAGTAGCATTACCACCACCATTGCCTCTTAGGTCTAATATTAGATTAGTTGCACCGCTTTCAACAAAAGTTTCACAAGCAGCATGAAAATCTTTAATTGCACTACCTGAAAAACTTCTAAACTTTAGTAATGCTGTAGTACCTGTTGTATCGCCAATTTCTTCAGCTGTATAGTATTCTGTAGTTTTAGATGATAGCCATTCTTTTTCTAATCTAAAAGTATATAAATCGTTGTTGTAAGTATCATCGCCATTACTCTTTATGATATAAAATATTGCGTTTTCATCCGCAGCTAATAAATCTTTAAATTTCGATTTTTCCATTCCTTGCACAATTATAGGATCAGAGCCTAAAAGTGCTATTGCAGTAGGACTAACCATACTAATCGCGTATATCTTATCTCCTTCCTCAATATAGACATCATCTGTAACTGTTTCTTTGTTATTAAGTTGTAAATCAGAATAATGATATGTAGCTTTTGTTGTAGCTGCTGGAGAATCTTTCATAACATAATAAATAATATGTTCATTAATACCACTTTCATTATACGAAAAACCATAAGCTTTTGTAGCTTCAACTTCAGCATTTAAATACATCCCAGTATAGTCATCAACTTGAGTCATCATTGCAGCTGTAGCATAAACTTGGAACTCTTCCCAATTTATATCTTTATAATAATATTTTTTGAAGGCTTCATATGCTTCTGCCATTAAAGGCATATTCTCATCAAGAGAATTCCTCTTGCCAAAGAAATACCCCCCAACACCAGCACCTGCAA
Source organism: Christensenella sp. UBA3700 (assembly GCA_002372775.1). GTDB lineage: Bacteria > Bacillota > Clostridia > Christensenellales > UBA3700 > UBA3700. The sequence continues at coordinate 55,064 of DFIJ01000078.1, read as the reverse complement.
TAAGTGCTAATATTAGAAGAACAGACACACAAATTATAATTGCCTTCTTCTTTGGAATATAATCGCTGGACACTTCCACTACTTCCTTATTTTGGCTTTCTTCAAAAACATTATTATCTTCCATAATTACCTCTTTGAAATCACATAATCTGTAGATTTATCAAAATACACATCCTTATAAATTTCATCATTAACAATAGATAAGGATATTTCTTTTCCAACATAAATGTTGGAGATAGGTTCATTTACATCGAATCTAAGATTTGAAACTTCAACATAATAACCTTTATCATCATTCTTTAATTCAGTGTTTATTACACCGCTATTTTTAAGAGCCATTAAAGTCTCTCTACTTTTTGGACACTTTAATAATTCTTCTTTTGTTCCTCTTTGTATATATTTTTTATATGCCATTATAGATACTGTATCAGATACAGAAAAAGCATCATCAATATTGCTTGTTGCAAATACAACCATCTTGCCTTTCACATCATCTTTTAGAATATTTAATATCTCGTCATGTCTATCATCTATATTCTTTAGCACATCATCTAAAAGATATAAATCTGCATCTCTTTCAAAACATCTTGCAATTACTACAATAGACTTTTCATCTAATGATAATTCTCTAACCTTTTTATCTTTAAGATCTTCTATCCCATATTTTTTCAATCTAGATAATGCAATATCCTCAGCATTTTCTACACCTCTAAGTTTTAAAGGTATTAGTAAATTCTCCAGAACTGTTGAATACATCTTTAAAGATTTAGTATCAAATGAATATACAATATCTTTAATTTCACTAAGCTCAATTTTGCCTTGATATTTTTCAAGTCCAGCGATACATCTTAAAACTGTACTTTTTCCAGATTGAGCTTTTCCATATATAGCAAAAACACCATCTCCATTTATAGAAAAAGTGGCCATATCTACCCCTAGATAGCCACCAAAATATCTCATATACAAATCTTCTACTACAACGGATTTTGCCATAAAATAATTATACTTTAAATGGTAAAAAATTACAATTGACAATAAAATTGGTTTGCTATATATTTATTAATGGCTAGGGGTGCCTTATAGGCTGAGATAATACCCTTTGAACTTGGTCAAGTTAATACTTGCGAAAGGAAGTTAATATATTCCCATACTATTACAAGTTCTCCTTAGCCAAAGGAGATTTTTTTATGTTTCAATCATTATTTTTAGTTGCTGCAGATGAAGCTAGCTACACAAACTACTTCAATGTATCATCAACACGTGGAATTGAACTTGTATGTTTACTTTCCTTACTTGGCATTCTACTAGTTGCAAATCTAGTAGTTTTCTTCGTAAAGAAGGATTCATTCGTTCTAAGCACTAAGATCAGCGTATATACACTAATCGCATTTAGCGCTTCAATCATCGCCGCAAATATCGCTATTGCAATCAAAGATGGCACTTTTAAAGAAATGGATTGCCGTGAATACATAGAAACAGTTCCATTTATGGCATTAACTGTTATTATGACAATTTTATTTGCTGCAATGCTTATTGTTCTTCCTTTTATCTTTGATAAAGAAAAACATACAGACTTAAAATACCAAACAAGATCAATTGCATACGCAGGCATCTTATTAGCGCTTGCATTTGGATTATCTTATATTAGATTATTCAAAGGACCATATGGTGGTTCGATTACGGTTGCTTCTCTTCTTCCTATTGCTTTATATTCATATATCTTTGGATGTAAGAAAGGAACTTTAGTTGGCGTAGCATTTGGTTTATTACAATTTATCCAAGACCCATATTTCTATCATATCTTACAATTCTTCTTAGATTATATTATCCCATTTGGTTTCATTGGACTATTTGGCGGTATGTTCAAAAAGATTATTAAGAATCCATCAATTTCTCTAATTGTTGGTCTTGCTGTAGGTGTTGTATTTAGATTCCTATCACACTTTATTTCAGGTGCTGTATTCTTCGGCTCATGGATGCCAGAAAACTTCACAAGCATTTGGACATACAGCTTTGTATACAACATCGCTTATGTACCTATCGACGGAATCATCTCTATGGTATTTGGTTACTTCCTACTAAGAAGCAAATTATTTATTAACCAAATCAATATGATTACATTAACTGAAAAACCAGTTATAAATGACACAAATGAAGATACTACTTATATTGCAGATGCAAAATAAGTAATCTTATATACCATATTCTTATTTTAGTCAGGACGATCCACAAAACGCGTGGGTCGTCTCTGCTTTTATTTATATATGAAAATTAAAACTGAACCTTTTAAAATATCAAATGATACAAAATCTTCTTGAGCTTTATTTGAAATGCCTTGACCTAAATTATACTTAGATAATTCAATATTATCTATTTTATATTTACATCCTACCCCATTAGATACAACAGCATTATCTCCAAAGGCGATAATAGAGAAATCACGCCCTTTTATTGCATCAAATGAGAATTTGCCCGTCTCCGAATAATAGATATCACAATTAGGCTCTTTTGCGATTACACGAGCACCTTTGTTATATCCTCTAGCAAGTAATGCTAAATTACATAAAATATGATCAATTTTTCCGCCGCCAAGTCCATATATTGAAATTTCTTTAAAACCTTTTTCTATTGCTAAATCTAATGCAGCTTCACCATCTGTAACATCTTTCTCTACATTAAGTTTTATAACATCTAAATCATTTGGAATATTTGCTGAATCAAAATCACCAATAGCTATAGCTACTTTCTTATTTTGTTTAACACAAGATAAATATCCTGCATCTGCAGCTATTATATATTCTTCCTCAATTTGAGCAATTTCATTAGGTGATTTTAAAACTATAGCAGCTTTCATGTTATTCCTTATTCTCTTGTTGTTTATTCTTATTTGTTGGTATTTGAGCGATTACAATAGCAATTAACATTACTAAACATCCAAGCCATTGTACAAGTGATAAGCTCTCTTTTAGTATAACCCATCCAGCAATAGCAGAAATAGGAGATTCTAAACAAAGAATCATTGCAGCAATAGTTGGTGAGAAGTTTCTTTGGCCAAGAGCATTAAATGTATAACCAAGTCCGGCTGACATTAAACCTGAATATAAAAGCTGAGGAATACAATCTTTTATTACATCTATACTTGGAGTCTCAAATATAAACATAGCTATACTTGATAAAGTACCTGAAAATAAATACTGAATGCAGCAAAGCTTTATAACGTCGCATTTTGGAGTAATGTGAGATAGGTATAGTATATGTGCTGTAAAAGCAAATGAACACAACAATACAAATATTTCATATTTTGTAAATACAAAACTCTCCCCAACCATACACAACATAAACATTCCGATAATAGCAAGAGGTGCTGCTATCCAGATAATACTTGATGGTTTTCTATGGAAGAATATTCCAAAGATAGGAGTAAATATTATATATAAAGCTGTAATAAATCCAGCTTTACCAGAGGACATTCCCTCAATACCTTTTTGTTGAAGAATAGAAGCAACAATCAAAATAAAGCCTGATATTAAACCGTATTTAACAGTGTTTATGTTATATGCCTTATATTCCGCCAAAGATAAATCTTTGTATACTCCCTTTTTCTTATCTATTGCTCTAAAAACAAAAACCGCAGGAATTAATGCAATTCCGCCCATTAAGTATCTTATACCATTAAAAGTAAATGCACCCATTGAGGATGTTGCGGCCGACCTTTGCGACACGAACGCTATACCCCAGATGACTGCGGTAGCAAGCAAGAATAATACGTTTTTTATTTGTTTTTTATTCATATTGATAATTGTACTATAAACATAAAAAAAAGAGGTACCATTTTAACATGATACCTCTTTGTATCTTTACTATTATTTATTATGAGTGTGCTGCATAATATGTATCTCTTAAAGCAAAGTCTTCAAATGTGAATACTACATTAGCTCCTGTTGCATATTTATTGATATTCTTTAAGTTCTTACATCCACCAAATGCACCATCTTTAACTAATACATTAATTACAACATTTTCGTTAACTTCAACTTCACCTAGTGAAGAACAGAAAGAAATTGTTTCAAGTCTTGTACATCTTGCAAATGCACAGATATCAATTAAATCAATGTCCATATTGAAAATAACTTTATTTAATGCTGTACAATCTGCAAATGCTGAATAACCAATTGTGCTTAAGTTAGTAACATGTTCAAATGAAACTTCTTCAAGTTTTGTACAATTAGAGAATGCATACATATTGATTGTTGTAAGTGCTGATCCTAGTAATACTGTCTTTAAAGCTGCGCAATTATAGAATGCCATTGCACCAATAGTAGTTGCACCTGAGATATCAATCTTATCTAAAACCTTACAGCCAGTACACATATTAGCTGGGATATTAGATACAGAGCCAATCATTAATGACTTCATTGTCTTATTGTAAGCAAATGCCTCTTCTGAAATAGATTGAACTAAATTTGGTACTTCAACAGCACCTGTTGCTGCATAACCATCTACAAGTACTCTATTTACTATAACTAAACCCTTATCTGATGACTTTCTTGCATCTACTAGCCATTGAGTTCCTTCAAATGCACATTTACCAAAACTTGTAACTGAAGATGGAATAATAATTTCTTCAAGATTTGTACATCCAAAGAAAGCTTTTTCTTCAATAGTTGTTAATTCTGTTAACTTAGATAAGTCAATTGAAATAACGTCTGTACAATTTAAAAATGCATTCTTACCGATTACTGTTATCGAATCAGTAGAATTAGCTACAACCTTTTTAGCTGTAGGTGTTGCCTTAGTTAATTTATATGATGATGTACCTGGAATTAATGCCTTTTCAAAATATAGAGTAGCTACACCTTCGTCTACACTATTAACTGGTTCTGTTACATCCACAGCCTGAGAATCTTCATTTTCTGCTATAACAGGAGTTTGGATCTCATATGTACCAGAAACTTCTTCCTCTTGTGCAGTTTCTTGTACAACTTCTTGTGCGACTTGATCATCAGCACTTAATGATATACCTACTGGGTCTACTGTCTTTCCACTGTCTTGCAAAAATGGAATAAACGCCAAACTAACCGTTAAGCACATTAGAACCAAGCTGAATGATGCCACCATAATTTTCTTTTTCATAAGCCCCTCCGAGTAGAGTTTATTTTATAGTTATAGTAATACAATCCCAACAATAAATAGGACTGCAAACATTATGCATAAGATTAGCAATATAGTTCTAGTTGTAGAATCTTTCATTGATAAGGCGTAGCGAATACCGCAAAGGAAAACAACGACGGCTAACAAAACATCTTTTACGATGGATAAAACACCATTAATACTGCCAATAAAAGTCCAATCAGTATATTTATATACGATTTGTAATACCCAAATAACTATAGCGATAACTATAGCAATTAAACATGCAAAGTTTACAACTGTGCTGCCTGAATATCCAGAAGAACCTTTTTTTGACATTCTACTTCCCCCTACGGATAAATATCTACTAGATTGTTTCTTGTTGAATTAATTCCCCTTCTATATTATATTGTATCATATTATTATTAAATAATAAAAGATAGCCAGAAACGGAATTTTCTTTAGGAAGAGACACAGAACCTGGATTTACTACCAAGACTCCGTTTACTCTTTCCATAAAGTTCGTATGGAAATGTCCATAAGCTAAAACATCACCAACACTTGTATCCATGTTGTCTTTGTTTAGCTTATGACCATGTGTACATGTAATAACCTTTCCATCGACATAAAGTTGAGCGCTCTCAACAAATGTGAATTCAGATATCATTTGATCAACTTCACTATCGCAATTACCTTTAACTACAATAAGTTTATCCTTAATTGAGTTTAGAATAGCAGCAACTCCCATTGGATTATAGTCCTTTGGAAATGGGTTTCTTGGACCATGGTTATAAACATCTCCAAGAAGCACCATTTTATCTGCTTTTTCCGCATTAAATCTATCTACTAATTTCTTAGCATAGTATTGCGAACCATGAATGTCTGATGCAATTAATATCTTCATATAATTAGTCCTCTAATAACTTTTCAAGACAAGCCTTCTTTACGCAACAAATTAAGATAGCGATTGAGATATCTAAATCTGATGTTGATGTAAATGTTGGAGCAATTCTTAATGTCTTGTCATCATCATCTCTTCCATATGGGAATGGAGCTCCAGCCTTTGTTAATGTTAAGCCAGCTTCTTTACATAATTCGTAAACACGCTTAGCACATCCTTGATATACATCAAGAGTAATGAAATATCCACCCTTTGGATTTGTCCACTTAGCGATATTGCTATCTGTAGAGAATTCCTCTGTGAATGCATTAATGAATTTATCGAACTTAGGTTTAATTACTTCTCTTTGCTTCTTCATGATAGCAGCAATATTGTTCATATCCTTTAAGAATAAATAATGGATATATTGGTTAACCTTATCGTAACTGATTGTTTCAATTGTTAAGTGAGATAAGATATCCTTAATGTTCTTTTCAGAAGCACCGATACAAGCTACACCAGCACCAGCAAGAGTTACCTTAGATGTTGAAGCGAATTCATAGATTCTATCTTCGTTACCATACTTTTCAGCAACTGTCATAATGTTGGCTAACTTTTCTGGAGTATCTGTTAAATCATGAACAACATACGCATTATCCCAGAAAATTCTGAAATCTTTTGCCTTTGTCTTCATCTTTGCAAGTCTATCTACAACTTCATTTGAATATACGCAACCAGATGGGTTTGAATACTTAGGCACGCACCAAATACCCTTGATTGAATCATCTAATGAAACTAATTTTTCAACAACATCCATAATAGGACCATCTTCGTTCATTGGAACTGAGATCATTTCAATACCGAAATGTTCGCAGATTGCAAAGTGTCTATCATAACCTGGAATTGGGCAAATAAACTTAACCTTTGAATCATTCCATGGCTTTTCACCACAAACACCAAATTGTAAAGCTCTTTGGATAGTATCGTACATCAAGTTTAATGAACTGCTGCCACCAACAATGATATTAGCTGGCTTTAAACCTAACATGTCAGCAAATAATTGTTGCATTTCTGGAATACCAGATAACATACCATAGTTTCTATAGTTCTTTGGCATGCTTTCTAAAGCTTTATCAATACCCTTAAACATTTCCATACCAATGTCTAATTGTTCTGAACATGGCTTTCCTCTTGAGATATCAACCTTGTAACCTTTTGCAACGAAGGCGTTGAACTCTTTGTTTACTTCATCAAGAAGTTGAGCTTTCTTTTCTTTACTAAGTTCTAAATAATTCATTTTTCTATATCTCCATTTTAATAAAAATTTTTAACTACTTTTTGTCTTCTTCACCTTTTTCTCTAATAATTAGTTTTATAGGTGTTCCTTTAAATACGAATGTCTTTCTTAAAACATTCTCTAAATATCTTAAATAACTAAAGTGCATTAATGATGTGTCGTTAACAAAGAACAAGAACACTGGTGGATTTGTTTGCGCTTGAGTTACATAATATACTCTTAATCTCTTTCCGTGAACGCTTGGTGGTTCATTAGCAACGATGGCATCAGCAATAATATCATTTAATACGCCAGTTGCTACACGCTTAGAAGCTTCTTCATAAACTTCAAAAATTGCTTTTAATACTCTATCTACTCTTTGACCTGTTTTTGCAGAGATATATAGAGGTACAAAATAATCCATGAAATTCAATTCTCTCTTTAGATCCTCATTAAATACATTTACTGTATGAGTATCCTTTTCAATTAAATCCCATTTATTCATTAGAATAACTGATGGTTTTCCTTGTTCATGAACATAACCACAAATCTTTGTGTCTTGTTCTGAAAAACCTGAATAAGCATCAATAACTATTAATACAACATCAGCTTCTCTAATAGCAGCTAATGATCTTAATACTGAATATTGTTCAATACCTTCCTCAACTGATGCTTTCTTTCTAATACCTGCTGTATCAATAATCTTGCACTTTCTACCATTATATGTAAAAGGTGTATCTATAGCATCACGTGTTGTTCCAGCAATATCAGAAACGATAACTCTTTCTTTCCCTAAAATCTTATTAGTTAAAGAGCTCTTTCCTGCGTTTGGTTTTCCAACGATAGCAATCTTTAAAACATCTTCATCTTCATTTTCAAATTGAGAAGCATCAACGTTTGCAAGAACTGCGTCTAATAAATCTCCAACGCCACTTCCATGCTCTGCAGATAAAGGAATTACTTCTCCTACTGCTAAATCATAGAAATCATATACATTTGTGGTATCGTTATTATCTACTTTGTTTGCTGCAATAATTACTGGCTTACTTGTCTTTTTCAAAATGTCAGATACTTCAATATCGTTTTGAGTAACACCAACTCTTCCATCAACAACAAAGATAATTGCATCTGCAAGATCAATTGCAAGCTCTGCTTGTGTTCTAATATGTGACCACATTATATCTTCGCTCTTAACATCAAGACCGCCTGTATCTATTAGTGTAAATTTACGTCCGCACCATTCTGCGTCACAATACACTCTATCTCTTGTAACACCTTCAAAGTCCTCAACAATAGAAACTCTCTTTCCAACTATCTTGTTGAAAAGCGTGCTTTTTCCTACGTTAGGTCTTCCGACTATCGCTATTAGTGGTAATCTCTTCATTTAACTATTTCTCCTACTATCTTAACCAAGCTTGCACCACCTTGGCTAACGTGTATTTTTGCATTTAATTTATTTTCAAGTCCTTCAACAGTCATACCATCTAAGAATGTTGTAGTAAACTCTCTTAGCATTGTTGCTGGTATAACAATATCTTTAGGAGCATCCTTTACTTGAGCAACAATATCTGTTCCAGTAATTAAACCTGCTACAGTAATTGTTGTCCCAAAGAAATTATTGATAATGTCATATATCTTAAACTCAACATTTGGATATTTCTCATTAATCATTTCTGTAACTTTTTTTAGATATCCCTTGAATGATTGTCCTGTTATAAGACCAATTGTCGCTTTTTTATCACAAACGTTAACATTTGCAAGTTCATCTTTTGCAGCATCAACAAAGACTCTACAAAGACCTATACCATTTTCAATTTGATCAAGCTTTCCATAATATTCAAGTGATGGAACAGGAAGATCAGCTTTAACGTAGAATTCATCTGAACACCAACAGAACAATCCACCTTGCTCCTTATTAAAAGCTTCAACCATCTTAATTGTGTCTATAGCACATTGCTTATCTACTGGTTTTAGATCAGATAATCCTTCTCTATGTGTTGTCATTCCGACAGGAACAACAGCGATTGTTTGTACGCTAGGTCTTAATTTAGCAAGTTCAGTTAATGTCTTTTTTAACTCCTCGCCATCATTTAAATCCTTACACATAACAATTTGAGTATGCATTCTAATACCATGTGCGGCTAAAAAATGCATTTGGTCAAATAATTTTTCACCATTTGGATTAGCAATCAATTTAGTTTTTATACTTGGTGTAAAAGCATGAACGGATATGTATAGTGGAGATAGTTGCAATTTAACTATTCTATCTAATTCGTGTTGTCCAACATTTGTCATAGTAACAAAGCTACCACTAACAAATGACAATCTATAGTCGTCATCTTTTACATACAATGTTTTTCTTAGGCCCTTTGGTAATTGATCTACGAAGCAGAATTTGCATTTGTTTTTGCAAACAATAGGATTTAATTGCACAGAATCATCAAGCGACATTCCAAGTTGCTCGTTTAAATCCTTTTCTATTTCAAGGTCAACTATGTCGCCTTGCTTTGCTTTCATATTGATAACAAACTTTTCTTGGCTGTCATAGTAATAGTAATCAAGGATATCTTCTATTGGCTCACCATTAAAGCCAAGAAGCTCATCCCCAACTTCTACTCCCATTTCTTCAGCTATAGAACCTTTATCAACACCAATTACTACTGCCATAATTAATACTCAAAATCAACAGAGTGAGATTCTCTAACTAGAGGTTTTACATATGCAAGTACTGGTAAATGTACTGGATGTGTAGCGTAAGTTTCTAAATCCTTCTTTGTTTCAAATGTGCAAATTAATACAACATCATAACTTCTTCCAGATTTTAGATAATCTACTCCTGATTCAATGTCCTTTAATACATCAATTTTTCCTTTCATTGAAAGGAATTTATTCTTTAATGCTTCCTTGTTTTCTTCTGAAGCATCAAATAAGCTATACATTACTACGTGTTTAATCATTATTTCTTTCCCTTCTTCTTTGTCTTTTTGTCTGCAATTTCGTCTTCAATAATTTCTGCTCTTTTTGGAAGAACAACATCATCGATAGAAACAATCTTATTGTCTTCGTTAACTTCTGTTTGAGATAGGATATAATCACCATACTTCTTAACATCGTTTAACTTAAATACGCCCTTGATTGAATCAATGAATTCTTTACAATCATCATCATTATTTACGATACTTGTAAGACCAGCTATTAATCTTTCTGAGTCACTTCCAGCAAGTGCGAAACCATTGTTTGTTAAATATTCAAAGTTTCCTTTTTCTCTATAGTCGATTGGACTTGTAAGAACACAAGGAATTCCTCTTGCAATAACTTCAAATGTCATATATGCAGTTGGAGTACAAATTACACAGTTTGCAATTGAGTAAATCTTTGCGATATCGTCAATTGAATCTATTTGATAAACATTATTTGTAATCTTTAAACTGCTGCAAATTTGATTTACAAATGTACGTACTGATTGAGAATTATCTGAAAGGACAATAATGTTTGCTCTATCTGCAAATTGAATTACATCTTTGATTGCTGTTTTAATTCTGCTTGAGCCGTATCTACCACCAGCAACAACAAGTGTTGGTAATTCCTTATTCTCAATGCCTAGATAATTCATTACTTCTTGCTTATCGTAAACTTTCTCAACACCATTTCTAACTGGATGGCCTACAACTTCAACATCTTCTTCTTGAATTCTATAAGCTTGAAGTGCTTGTTTTATTGCCATATTAGAAACAAGATATTTATCTACACCCTTTAGAATGAATCCCTTATGAGCATAGAAATCAGAAATAGCAGAAAAGACTTTCATCTTGTTATATCCAAGTCTTGCTCTAGCAACTAAAACTCTCTTTAAAGATTGTGCTGTAGTACAAACAATTGCTTCTGGCATAAATCTCTTAAGAATAACATCCACTTGACGCATTCTTAGTTTTAAATTAGAAAGAGCAGAACTCTTATTGGCAGCTTGATTTGCATCAGCATCAATTTGAGTTTCAATCTTATCTACACCTTCATTCTCTTCTTTAAAGCTTCTTCTAATTCTAGATTCGTATTGTCTATCTTGGAAGAATCCTAATAACTTATTGAAAATTGGAGTGTTTCTAGCTGAGAATTTATACAAATTTCTGCGGAAATTTGCAAAATGGAAGTTAGAATAATCATCCTCATCGATAAGAATAGCATTTACTTCTTGCTGCTTTGTTGCATAATACTCTTTTAATGCGATAGCTACTTGATCGCAATACCCCTTTGAATAAAAAATAACTACAGTCTTTTTCATCTAACCCTCTTTCTTAAAATGTCTCTTTCTGTAAGTTTCATATTTGTTTTAATATAAAGTCTTTGTTGAACTAATTTTGCATCATCAACTGGCTTTAACTTCATATCATACATTTCATCAATAACGATTTCTTTATTCCAATACTCACTGTTGTTAGATAGAATCTCTAAAGTATCACCCTTTTTGAATCTATTTCTCATTTCAACAATAAGCATTCCTTTTTCTTCATCATATCCAACAACTTCTGCCATGAATTCATAATCACATTTTGGTTGAGACGTCTCAAGACAAATAGAATTATGTTCTCCAAAGTAGAATCCAGTTGTGTAATCCCTATGAGCATTCTTGAATAATTCATCGACTACTCTTTGATCAAGCTTATAGTTTTTAGGATCTGCATAGTAAGCATCGATAGCTTTTCTATATGCATTAATTACTGATGCAACATAATATGGAGATTTCATTCTTCCTTCAACTTTAAATGACGAAACGCCGCTTTCAATTAACTCTCCGATATGTTCAATCATATTAAGGTCCTTACTATTCATAATGTAAGTTCCTCTACCATTTTGATCTTCACCGATTGTTAGAGGTTGACCTTGTCTATTCTTTTCAACAATTTCATATTCCCATCTACATGGTTGAACACAAGCACCTCTATTTGCGCTTCTTCCTGTTAGTGCGTTAGAAAGTAGACATCTACCACTATATGAAACACACATAGCACCATGAACGAAAGCTTCAATATCTATATCCTCTGGTAGATATTCTCTCATTGGCTTTATGTCTTTTAATTGTGTTTCTCTTGCAAGAACTACTCTCTTAACTCCATTGTCTGCCCAGAATTTTGCAGAATACTTATTTGTAGTATTTGCTTGAGTAGATAAATGGATTTCAAGTTTTGGTGCAACTTCTTTGCAAAGTGTAATAATACCAGGGTCTGCAATAATAACTGCATCTACACCAATTTCTTGTAATTCAACTAAATAATCCTTAAGACTATCGAAATCATCATTGTTAGCAAAAATATTTACTGCAACGTGAATAGTCTTTCCATGGTCATGTGTATATTTAACTGCTTCTTGAAGTTCCTCTTTAGTAAAGTTCTTAGAATTTGCTCTTAAACTAAAGCAACTTCCTCCAACATAAACTGCATCTGCTCCAAAATGGATAGCAGTTTTTAACTTATTGAAATCCCCAGCAGGCGCTAATAACTCAACTCTCTTCATTATTTCCTTCTCATAACGGCAATACCGTTACCTTCATCTATTATTTTTACATCCAACTCGTCGCAAGATTTTATGTACTTCATAAACTCTCTTAAATGAGTAACTATTGTTCTATGTTTATGAGGAACCCATTCATCCCCATTAACTAAACCAAAGAATAAAACATCATCCGCTAAGATAATTCCATCTTTTCTTATATGTGGCATAACAATCTTTAAATGTTCTAAGTATCTAGATTTAGGTCCATCAATAAAGATGAAATCATAAACTTTATCTTTTACAACATTTGTTAAGATGTCATTTACATCCCCAAGATAAGATGTGACTCTATCATAAACGTTATATTCTTTCCATACTTCAATTGCTTCGTTTCTTCTATTTTCATCAATCTCAATTGTGTCAATATGAGCATCTGAAGCTAGTAGCATTTTTGTTGATGAATAACCAACGCAAGTTCCAATCTCTAAAATCTCTTTTGGTTTTTCATTCTTCATAATATCTAATAGAACGCGTTCGCATTCATCAGATAAGATAGGAAGAAATTCAACCTTTGATCCTTCTTTAATTTTTTCTAGCTTATTCATTGGCATCTTCATCCATCTCTACAACAATAGGCATGATAAGTGGCTTTTGTTGTACGAACTTTGTTATTCTTCTTGCAACTCTCTTCTTTAAAACTTCTTCAAAGGCATTCTTATCAAATGGCTTACCATCTGTTTGCTCATTAAATAGCTTTAGAGTTGTAAGTTCAATATCTCTATTAATCTCATCTTTAGCAACAAAGCCTGAAGTTCTTATTGTGATAGGTGTTCTTATCGTACGCATCTTAGCATTAACGTCACAAACAACAACTATCATACCTTCGTTAGATAATTGCTTTCTCTGCTTAATTGTGTCATGAGATAAATTATCTTCACCATCAACAAATAATGCGCCGGCTGTTACTTTATCTAATCTTTGCAACTTATTCTTTTTAATCTCAATAACGTCACCAATTTCTGCAATCTCTATATTGCTTGCTTTAATGCCGATATCTGATGCCATTTTTGCATGTTGTTTTAAATGTCTATATTCGCCATGTACTGGAATGAAGAATTGTGGACGAATCAAAGATAACATCATTTTTAATTCTTCACGACAAGCGTGTCCTGATACGTGTAATTCTTCAAGTGAGCCATATAGAACTTTAGCTCCTCTCTTGTACAAGTTGTTGATAACTGTATAGATAGCTTTTTCATTACCAGGAATTGCAGAAGATGATATAACAACAAGGTCACCTTCTTGAATCTTAACCTTATCTTCACCATTAGCCATTCTTGTTAATGCACTCATTGGTTCGCCTTGTGAACCTGTAGATATGATACAAACTTGGTTAGGAGCATAATCCTTAACATGATCTACATCAACTAAGTCTTTCTTATCTACATCCATTAAACCTAAATCGATTGCCATTTCAGAGATAGCAATCATAGATCTTCCCGAGAAGGCTACTTTTCTTCCGTCTTTTTGAGCAATCTTAATTATTTGTTGTACTCTATTTACATTTGAGGCAAATGTTGCAACGATAATTCTCTTATCTGGATTTGCCATAAATATTTTGTCTATTGTCTTTCCTACGTGTTTTTCTGAAATAGTAGTACCAGGTTTTTCGATATTAGTTGATTCACCAAGCATCAACTTAACACCTCTTGCTCCAATCTTTGCGAATGTAGAAATATCTACAGGCTTAGAGTTACCAATTGGTGTGTAGTCAATTTTAAAGTCTCCAGTATGGAAGATAAGTCCATGTGGAGTTGTGATAGCAAGAGCAAATGCACCAATTATTGAGTGAGCTACTGGAATAAACTCAACAGTGAATGGTCCAAGTTTTATGCTATCAAATCCTTTAACAACATTAAGCTTTGCTGTATTAACTCTCTTTTCTTCAAGCTTATGATTTAGAATTGCAAGAGCTAAGTCGCTACCATATATTGGTATGTTTGGAATCTCTTTCAAAAGATATGGGATTCCTCCAATATGATCTTCGTGACCGTGTGTTACAACAAGACCTTTTATATGCTTTTTATTCTCAACTAAGAATGAAAAATCTGGGACAATTAAATCGATGCCTGGAGCATTTGTGTCTGGGAAAGTTGAACCACAATCCACAAGCAAAATATCTTCACCGTAGATAATGGCAGTAAGGTTCTTTCCAATCTCACCTACTCCACCAAGGAAAGCAACTTTTAATGGTTTGTACTTTTCTTTCATTTAACGTCTCCTTTATAAAAATCTTTTATATTATATATTAATTAATCAAATCGCGCAATAAATATAGACCACTAGATTGTCCATTTTTATGCCATTTATCCATAAATCAAAATGAAAATATTTTTTCAATAGACAAAACGCGTCTTTTAGAAATTTTATGACGCAAAATTGGCCATTTTTCGAAACCGTTTTATTTATATTTCCATACATAAATTCCCGAGTAAAAAATAACATAAGTTATTTTATCTTAAAATCAAAAATTATTATTAACATATTTTGTCTATATAATTTAGCAATTTTTTGACAAAACGCCAATCTTAAAGTTACCTAATTTTAGACATGTTTTTACCATTTGAAATTTTAAAAATAAGCCGAAAATCAATTTTGTTCTTGCTTTTATACACGCGCGAGACTATAATGGGTTTTGATAACTAAAATTTACTATTAGGAGAGTATAAAAAATGAGCAGAGTTTACAATTATTCAGCTGGCCCATCAATGCTACCATTAGAGGTACTTGAAGAGGCTCAAAGAGATTTTGTTGATTACCAAGGTTGTGGAATGAGCGTTTGTGAAATGTCTCACAGAAGCAAACAATACGATGCAATCAATAATGAGTGTTTATCTTTAATTAGAGAACTTATGAATGTTCCAGATAACTACTCTATTATCCTAGTTCAAGGTGGCGGATCAACTCAATTCGAAGCTGTACCTCTAAACTTATTAAAGACTGGAAAAGCAGACTACATTGTTACTGGTAACTTCGCAAAGAAAGCTTATAAAGAAGCTATTAAATATGGTGATATACATGTTGCTGCTTCATCAGAAGACAAGACATTTACATACATCCCAAAAACATTTGATTTAAGAGATGATGCAGATTATACATATATCTGCCAAAACAATACAATTTTTGGAACAAGATTCACAAAGCTTCCAGAAACAAAGAATCCACTAGTTGCAGATATTTCTTCTAACATCTTATCTGAAAAGATGGACGTTTCTAAGTATGGTGTACTATTCGCTGGTGCACAAAAGAACATCGGACCTGCTGGTGTTACTGTAGTTATCGTTAGAAATGATTTAATCACAGATGGTATGCCTATCTGCCCTACAATGTTAAAGTGGAAGACACAAGTAGATAACAATTCTCTATACAATACTCCACCTTGCTTCTCTATTTATATGACAATGTTAAATATGAGATACCTAAAGGCTCATGGTGGTGTTGAAGAACAACAAAAGATTAATGAATATAAAGCTGGTTTATTATATGACTTCATTGATAACTCAGACTTCTATACAAATAAGGTTAATAAAGAAGATAGATCATTAATGAACGTTCCATTCGTTTCACCTACACCAGAACTTGATGCTGAATTCATCGCACAAGCTTCTAAGAATGGTTTCTTATCTATCAAGGGTCATAGACTTGTTGGTGGTATGAGAGCATCTATCTACAATGCTATGCCAGTTTCTGGTATTACAGATTTAATCGAATTCATGAAGAAGTTCGAACTAGCTCATAAATAATAAGAGGAAGAGAAAATGAAAGATATCGTAAGACTTAATCCAATTAGTTCACTTGTAAATGATACATTAACAAGCGATACATACAATATTTGTGATAATTCAGATAATCCAGTTGCTTACCTTGTAAGAAGCTTTGATATGCATGATTACAACGTAGCAGATTCAGCTGTTGCAATCGCAAGAGCTGGTGCTGGTGTTAATAACATCCCACTACCAGAAATGACAGCTAAGGGTGTTTGCGTATTCAATACTCCAGGTGCTAATGCTAATGCTGTTAAGGAATTAGTTATCTGCGCTTTACTTCTTGGCGGAAGAAAGATCTACCCTGCTATTACATGGGCTCAAGGTCTTGAAGATGGAGAATTAAAAATTGAAAAGCAAGTTGAAAAAGGAAAGAAAGCTTTCATCGGACAAGAAATCTTCGGTAAAACATTAGGTATCATTGGTCTTGGTGCTATCGGTAGATTAGTTGCTGACGCTGTTATAGCCCTAGGAATGAAAGTTATTGGTTACGACCCATTCTTATCTGATAATGCTAGAAAGGCTTTAAATCCAGCCGTTAAAGTTGTTACAGACGTTAATGAAATCTATGCTGCTTCAGACTTTATTACTTTACACGTTCCTGCAACAGATTCAACAAAGGGATGCATTAATAAAGAGTCTATCGCTAAGATGAAAGATGGTGTTGTTATTGTTAACTGCGCACGTGGTGAATTATTCAACAACGCTGATGTTGTAGAAGCAGTTAAGAGCGGTAAGGTTTCAAGAGTAATCACAGACTTACCAAACAAGGATATGGTTCGTGTTGAAAACATCGTAACATTCCCTCACCTTGGTGCATCTACTCCAGAAGCTGAAGATAACTGTGCTGCTATGGCTGCTAAGGAACTTAAGGACTTTATTGAAAACGGTAACGTTGTAAACTCAGTAAACTTCCCTTGCGTTAAGGCAGATAAGGTTGGCGAAAGAGTTACTGTTCTTGCTAATTCTGAAGATGCTGTTAAAGTTGCTACAGATATCGTTTCTAAAGCAGCAAACATTAAGGCTACAGCTTCAGGAACAAGAGGCGAATTAACATATATCATCTTTGACTTAGATAAGAAGATCGATGATAACACATACGCTGCTCTTGCAGAAAAGTTTGTAAAAGTTAGAGTTATCTAATTTAAATAAGCGTAATCAATTATGGCTACTAGGAAAAACCTGGTAGCCATATTTTTTTAAATATTATCTGCTATAATCATTGCGTTTTTATAGAACCTTGCATGCTCTACTACCCTAAACATTTCACTCGTTATATCTGAAAAATCATTTATAGTTTTACCAGCATTAGAAAGAAGCGTAACCCATAAACACATTACACCAAGAAGAGCCATTCCTTCTTCTTTTAGTGTTGCTTTATCTTCTATATATGGATACTTCATATAATATAAATGATTAACTAAAATGTTAGCTGTCCATTTATCAAACTTAGGATAAATCTTATATACATTCTCTAAATTCTTTTTAAAGTCATATTCGCTTATTTGAGCGCAGTATTCTCTAATACTTGAATAATCCTCGAATTCCTCTTTAAGACGTCTAGAATACTTTATAATAAAGTCATCATCTGGAATCTCACCTCCAAATACGTCAAATATTAATTTTATTCTATCCATAACAGTTTTAGATTGATCAGAAACTATATCTAAACACTTCTTTCTAAGATTAAATTCATCTACTATAGTTTTATTTTGTTCATCATCGTCAAAGAAAAATTGAAGATTCATCTTTTCAAAAGATATATCTTTATTATCTTTTATTAGTTCTTCTATAACCCATTCACAACTATCTGAAATACAGCACTCTTTTTGAGGATACAATCTAGGCTCTCTAGGATAATATCTACAAACAGCAGGTATTTGTTCCTCGCCGCATTCGCATTGAAGCCCACAATAGCCATTATCAAGTCTTAGAGGACATTCTCCTCTAAAGTTTGGAAGAAGTTGTGCATATCTATCCTCATCTGCATCTTTTAAAACATGCAATGATATATCTATCTTATCTTTTAATTCTTTAGAACAATCCAAAGATAGCATTTTAAAATATTCTTTCATAGAAATAGTTACAGCCCAGCCGCCACAGCAACACTTTCTGCAATCATTTCCTTTGCATTTAAAATCTTTATAATAACTTGGTACTAAAAACTCTCCGCTAAACATTATCTATACTTCCTAATAATAAAAACTCAATAAAAAATTTGGCCTCCCTCACAATGTGCAGTTTTGCCAAATATATATAAACTTATACCATATTATTGTTCTGTTTGAACTGGAGCCTCAGAATGAGTAGAAGATTCATCTTCTTTTTCTTTTATTGAAAGAATTCTTGCTGCATGTCTACCACTCTTCTTTAACTTCTTATTACCTGTGAATACTACTAATAGAGCTGGTAATACAACTATTGTTAATACACCAGAAATCATAGAACCACGAGCAATTAACCATGTGATTTGTTTAACAATTGTATTTGTTGCTACTGTTGTTACAGATAAGCAGCATCCAGCCATAATAGCAACTGATGTAATAATTGATACAGCACTATCTCTTAATGCCTTATATGCAGCCTCGTTAGCAGGCATAAATTGCAAATTGCTCTGGTACTTGTCTGTGTACAAAATAGCATAGTCAACAGTTGAACCTAATTGAATTGAACTTAGAATTATGTAACACATAAAGTTGATATCTTCGCCCATTATGTAGCATAAAGATAAGTTGATAAAAATACCAAATTCAATTAATCCGATTAAGATAATTGGCATCTTAATAGATTTTTGAGTAATAACTAATATGATTAAGATAATCAAAATAGAGATACCAGATACCATTAGGTTGTCCTTTGGAGTTATAGATCTTAAATCTTGTACACCTTGTGACATACCTGTTATATAGTAACTTCTCTTATCGTCTGTATTTTCACCAAAGTTCTTATCTAATGATGCTTTAACTTTTCCAAGAATAATCTCTTCTCTTTCTGTTTCTGACTCAGCATTAATCATAACTTCAGTTAAAGTATATCCGTTATTAACGAATCCCGTCATCATGGACATTCCTGGCATAGATGACATTATACCCATAACATCTTTATTATTTAATAAGCCAAATAATAAAGGCTTATATTCATCTGGAATCATTGTATAGATATTTAAGTAATTTGAAACACCATCAATCTCAGATAAATCTTCTAAGAATTGTTCATTTGCTTCTTCTGAATCAGTTGGTACCATAGTGATAATAGAGTTAGATAATAAGCTAACTGTTTCTTGAATAGAACCTTCACTATATTCTGGAGTATCAACGAATTTTATGTATGATAAATTATTGCCTTGTAATGTTTGTAATACCGCAGATGGAATTAACAATACAATAGCAATAATAACAAGGATCTTTCTGTTAGAAATTGAGAATTTACCAACGCCCTTAAACTTTGGTAAATATATCTTATGAGCCATCTTGTTAGACCATTTTGAAGTCATAAGCATCAAACATGGTTGTAACATAACAACAGTAAGTAAGCTTAAGAATACACCTTTAGCAAGAACTTTACCAAGGTCAGCACCAATACCAAATCTCATAGCAAATAGTGCTAAGAAACCACCAACCGTAGTTAAAGCAGAAGCTGTAACTGTTGAGAATGTTCTTGGAATTGCTCTCTTCATTGCTAGGTTCTCATCTAATGTCTTTTGCTTTTCTTCTGCAAATGCATGCATTAAGAAAATAGAATAATCCATAGATAGACCTAGTTGTAATACGGCAGAACATGCGAATGTAACGATTGACACGCTGCCAAATACAATATTTGTACCCATGTTAATAATGATAGAAATACCAATAGTTAACATAAATACAATTGGTTCCATAAATGATGTTGTTGTTAAAATCAAAATAATAAACATAACAAGTACAGCAACTAGGATATACTTGTACATTTCATTAATTGTTGAATCAAAAATTTGTCTAACGATTTCTGCATCGCCGCCGATAGCGTGATCATATTCTGCTAAAATATCTCCATCTACAGTTCTTAATAAACTTAAAGCCTCATCTGATGATGATGGAACATCTAGCATTAACATACATAAATATTTTGCTTTTACTGTTTTGTCGAAAACAATTGTCTCATTACCTTGTTCATCAACAGTATAATTTGGATAGAAAATACTTAACAAAGATTGGTTTTCTAGCATTTCATAAGCAAGTTCTGGAGCCATATCCATTAAATTTAACACATCACCATTATCCATAGTGATAGTCATATTAAATATGTTAAAACTCTTAACTCCATCTATTGATCTTATTGCATCAACTAAAGTACTAGCTTGATTAGAATCAAGACTACTTAAATCAAAAGAACTCATCGCATCAGCACTAGTCATAGCTTCGATTGTACCAATCCAAACTGCACCACCGTCTTTAAGTCCTTTCATTCCAGAAATCTTTTCCATAATTTGAGACATTTCATCATAGGTAACATCATCTACGCCGACAATAACTTCACTTTGCATATTGAAATTCTTTTGCATAAATGTGATGCCATCTGACATCTCTAGTCCTTCAGGAAGATATGACATAATATCTGAATTTACGTTAACGAAAAATACTGCAACTACAGACAAAACTAACAGTGCTATAAACACTGCAAAGATAACATATTTTTTATCTACTAGAAAATCCGCTAATTTTTTCATATCTATAATATTATATTATATTTATTTTTATTTTTAAACCCATAATACGAAAAAATGGCCCTAGAATTTTCATTCTAGAGCCATATATTTTTAGATTAAATTTCTAATTATTTAGAAACCTTTTCTAGTAAAGCATCAGCCTTATCTAATAAGATCTTAGGCATCTTTCCACCAACGTTTAGAGTTGCATAGAATTCCTTAACGCCTTCAGCTTCCTTCTTCCAAGCATCGTTATCTACTACTAAGATTTCCTTTAATGTTTCTTCTGAGAAGTTATCTAAACCTGTTAAGTCGATATCCTTAGAGTATGGAACATAACCGATTGCTGTATCTTGAGCATCAACTTCACCATCGATTCTCTTTAACATCCAATCAAGAACTCTCATGTTGTCGCCGAAACCTGGCCAAATGAAGTTACCATCTTTGTCTGTTCTAAACCAGTTAACGTTGAAGATCTTTGGTTGCTTATCAACAGGAGTCTTTTCTCCCATTTCGATCCAGTGTTGGAAGTAATCAGCTACGTGATATCCGAAGAATGGTCTCATAGCCATTGGGTCTCTTCTTACTACACCTACAGCACCTGTAGCAGCAGCTGTTGTTTCAGAACCCATGATAGAACCAATGAATACACCATCGTTCCAAGACTTAGCTTGATATACAAGTGGTACAGTTGTTGGACGTCTTCCACCGAAGATGAAAGCGCTAATAGGTACTGGAGTACCATCCTTAAATACTGGAGAGATACATGGGCAGTTTTCAGCTGGAGCTGTGAATCTTGAGTTTGGATGAGCTGCCTTAATTTCCTTACCGTCAGCATCAACCATACCTGGCCACCATTGCTTACCTGTCCAATCTACTAGGAAGTCTGGCTTCTTCTTATCTGGAGCGTCTTTCTCCATAGCTTCCCACCATGGTTCCATTGTATCTGGGTTAATAGCAACGTTTGTGAAGATAGCATTCTTCTTTGTTGACATTAAAGCATTGTAGTTTGACTTCTTGTTTGTTCCAGGAGCAACACCGAAGAAACCATTTTCTGGGTTGATAGCATATAATCTACCATCTGGACCTGGCTTAATCCATGAAATATCATCACCAACTGTGAATACTTCGTATCCCTTATCTTGGAATGACTTAGGTGGAATTAACATAGCTAAGTTTGTCTTACCACAAGCTGATGGGAATGCAGCACACATATAAACTGTTTCTTTATTTGGTCTCTTGATACCAAGAATTAACATGTGTTCAGCCATCCATCCTTCGTTCTTACCTTGGTATGAAGCAATTCTTAATGCGAAGCACTTCTTACCTTGTAATACGTTACCACCATAGTTAGAGTTAACTGAGATGATTGTATTATCTTCTGGGAATTGGCAAATATATCTGTCATCTGGGTTTACTGAGCACTTAGCATGTGTTCCTCTAACGAAATCGTTAGAATCGCCAAGAGCATCTAGAACGTTCTTACCAACTCTAGCCATAATTCTCATGTTTAGAACTACGTAGATAGAGCTTGTAATTTCGATACCGATCTTAGAGATAGGACCACCAACAGGACCCATTGAATATGGGATGATGTACATTGTTTCACCAGCGAATGAACCTGCCATAATGTTGTTTAACTTAGCATACATTTCTTGAGGATCACACCAGTTGTACATACGACCTGCATCTTCTTCCTTCTTTGAGCAAATAAATGTTCTTGCTTCAACACGAGCAACGTCATTTGGCTTTGTTCTATGTAGTAAGCAGCCTGGGTATGTCTTTTCATTTAATCTAATCATGTCGCCTTTAGCTACGGCTTCATTTGTTAGTTGTGTGTAGATTTCTTCTGATCCATCGATCCAAAGAACCTTAGATGGTTTTAATAATTCGATTTGCTTTTCAACGAATTCTAGAACCTTCTTGTTTGTTGTAATAGCCTTATTTTCAGTAATAGCCATATTGAAAACACTCCTTTAAAATAATTTTTATCGCCATCCATTATAACACAGCCTTTTATACCCTAGCAATAAAATTATTAATTATATTAATAGGTTATCAATAATATATGTATCGAATACGTAAAAATATGAATAAAAAATTGGAAGATTTCATAAACCTTCCAATCCTCTTTACTAAATTTAATTAAATCTATTCTGTTTGTTCTGCTTTTTTAATTTCTGTAAAGCTACTTGCTTTTCTAAAAATCGATTTAATATTGTCCCATTTATATAGGAATCCTTCCATAGAAAGTACAGCACAAACGAATGCCATTGTTCCACCAACAAGCACATCGCTCATAAAATGAGCACCTGCCATTATTCTTCCGATGGCTACTGCACCTGAATAAACAATTGGACAAATTAGACATGGTAACATCCATTTTTTATCTTTTTCTTTTCCAAGTGTTTTTGGAAGCGCTATAAGAGCATATACGGTTGCTGCAGATGATGTATGACCTGATGGGAATGATTTTAAAGCATCCGTTGAACCAAATAGAAGCAACATTTCGTCCTTAGATAACCATTGTCCTTTTGCTACATACCATGGGGTATAAGCGGCAAATCCATATAGAGGATTATCTGGATGAACATTCATTGCTCTATATCTAATTCTTCCTACTGGATTCTTTATTACTATATTAATTAAAACTGTTGGAACTAATGCTGTTATATAAGCAATTACAGCAAGCCAAACAAGTTTTTGCATTGTCTCTTTCTTTATGTTATTTAATGCTAAAATTTCAACTGCTTCATACATAATTGACATAATAATGATTACGGCGCCATACCATGAGCCTGTATGAACAACAGGGTCATCTGCTAATGCATAGTGTTCAATAATATATTGAACAGTATCTTCTAAAAACTTTTTCCATGCCAAGATACCAAAAACGGCAAAGATAACACTTATGCACTTTTTCCATGTTTCTTTTTGGTCTCTAAAGAAGAATAAGAACAAGATAGTTGAACCACATCCTACTAGTAAATATACAGGCGCAGAACCTAATATTTCCATTATTGCAGGATAGAAACTGTTTGTTATATATTGTCCTTCTGGAAGAGTATGTTTTGTTAAAATTTTAGATATTTGTAAATCGCAAAAAGTTGCTATTAATAATAATGCAATAAATACAACTAAAAACGCACTTATCGCAATGATAGTTTTAGTTTTCTGTGTTAGTTTCATAATATTTCCCCTTAATTAATATTCTAAACAATAAGAGGGATATTATCAATGTTAGATTTTATTTTCGAGTCTTCTTTTAACCATTTTAAAGGCTTCTCTATATAGGAAGTCATATAAAACAAATATAACAAAAGCTATAAGCATTAAAACTGGTAAGGATAAAGTTGTGTCAAACAACTTGAAATCAGCAACAGTTAACTCCATTAGGAAATAGCATCCAAAGAATACCATAACAAAATAAATAATCTTTTGGAATATAATAAGGCCTATTCTAACTCCTTTTGGAATATATTCAAGCTTATAAAATTTAAAGTCTAAAAGCCATGAAATAATAGCATATAATCCAAAGAATAATATAAAAGGCATAGCATTAACTGAAACTAGTAAAAACGCGACAATTGATGCTACGACATATGACAAAATTGAAGATATAACAAGGTTCTTTAATAGAGGCAAAGATATAGCAATTGCGGAAAATACATAGAAAGATAAAGTTAAATTAGGCACATATACTGCGCCTAAAATAAATACTATTGCAAGTGCTGCGGATATTCCACTTAAAGCTATTTCTTTTCCTGTAAGCTTTTTCATTTTAACAACAAGGAATTAAATCTCCACCCATACATTCACAACAACAATCTGCACACAATAATGTTGAACATGCATTACAGCAAGCATCTGTACCATTATCTGCAAAGTCTGAACTATTTGGATTTGCATAGCCAGCTCTTGATTGTCTTTGACCTCTTTCTGAATTAAATTCAGCGTCTTTTGGTCTATTCATTACTCTTTCTAATCTATCAAGTGTAGATTTATATTTTTCATTTGATGGATCTAAATCACAAGCGATTTCAAGTTGAGCTTTAGCTTCTGAATGCCATTGTCTCTTATAGAAGATTTGAGCTTCCATATAATGCCACTCAGCATCTCTTACTTCACACTTATCTAAAAGAGTTTGTGCTTCCTCATATTTCTTTTCTTTAATTAAACTATCTATCTCACCATATGATGAGCCATAATTCTTAACATTTTCCCTATCTTTTATATCCATAAGGCAATCTTCGTAAGCCATATCAAGCTTACCAAGCATCTTAGCTGCATTAGCACCTACTTCGCCTTCTTCGAATTTTAAATCGGAATATTTAGCTCTTAGTGTCTTATAGGCTTTTTCAACTTCTTCTTGAGAAGCACCCCTTTCAATACCAAGGATTAAATACGGATCTTTTTGCATTTTTCTTTTCTTGTTAACATATCTTTTGTGTTAGTTAAAATACCATACCACAAAATATTTGTTAATACTCCTTCATATTTATTTATGTTTATTTTATCAAAGTTCTTACGTATTGTATTATAACAATTCATAAGAATGAACTCAAGGTCACCCTTCTTGTCTAAAAGGAACTGTCCTTTATTATTATATTCATAGTTAACTAAAAAAAAGTTAAACTTTCCTTCTTTATAATCGTCATCAATATCGTCTATTGCATCCATAATGTATACCCACTTTCCAAGTGCATACATCATTTCTCCAATTTCTTCAGTATATTTATCTTTGAATAATTCTTTCGAAATGCCTTGCATGATGTTAGCAAAAGGATGAGCAACTCTATCTACAGAACCACAATTAGATTCTTCTAAAAGTCTTAAGTCATTGTATCCTTTGGATACAATTTCATCTATTTTTACAAACTTTTTCTTAGATTTATTGTATCTAGATTTAATAACAAGATCATCGGCAATCTTCTTGTTTAAACTCTTATTATCTATAACATCATCAATACATTTATAGTGGGATAATATATTATTAATATCAATAATATCGTGAGTTAATTCATCATCAACAACTACACTCTTTTTCTTAATTGGATTTAATATACAAGTCTCTTCCGAGAATTTAACTTCTTTATCTAGAATGGCATGATATAAAACATTTAAAAATGTCATATCATAGTTTGTTGTAAAACGCATTAATTGGCCACACATTTTACCCGTACTCTTACATAAGCCACAATAAAATGCCTTATAAAGAGAATAGTCCTTTACGAACATGTTTGGCTTATCGGGTAAAACATAACCATACATTATAGTGAAACGTATCCTATAGCGTCTTTAAATCTTCTTAAAGTCTTTTCTGCAATAGCAGCAGCTCTTTCAGCGCCATCTTTAGCACAAGATAGAAGATAAGCCTCATCATTGATTAATCTCTTATATTCTTCCTTCATAGGCTTTAGCATTTCGATTACAGCTTCTCCTGTTCTTACCTTTAGATGACCATACATTAAGCCTTCAAATTCTTTTTCAAGAGTTTCAATGCTCTTTCCTGAAGCAACAGATAATATTGTTAATAGATTAGAAACACCAGGCTTATTCTCTGGGTCGAATCGAATAACTGTTTCACTATCTGTAACAGCGCTCTTAAATTTCTTTAAAATAACAGAATCTTCATCTAAAACTGAAATAACAGCTTTTGGATTTGGATCTGATTTACTCATTTTAGCAGTAGGATCTTGTAGTGACATAACCTTAGCACCAACTTTTGTTAAAACACCCTTTGGAATTCTAAATACATCACCATAGATACTATTTACTCTCATAGCAATATCTCTACAGATTTCAATATGTTGCATTTGGTCAATACCTACTGGTACTTCATC
Source organism: Christensenella sp. UBA3700 (assembly GCA_002372775.1). GTDB lineage: Bacteria > Bacillota > Clostridia > Christensenellales > UBA3700 > UBA3700. Next base: position 27,940 of record DFIJ01000078.1, on the reverse strand, counting down.
TGTATCATATAAAAGAATATCTGCAGCCATAAGAACAGGATAATCCATAAGACCCATATTGATGTTATCTTGGTGCTTTTGAGATTTATCCTTAAATTGAGTCATTCTATTCATCTCGCCTACCATTGTGTAGCAATTTAAAAGCCAAGATAAATAAGCATGTTCCATAACATGAGATTGGAAATATATAATGCTCTTTTTTGGATCAAGACCTAGTGCTAATAATAAAGCATAGAAACTCATAGCATTCTTGCGGAATTGTGCTGGTTCTTGTCTTACTGTAATTGTGTGTAGATCTGCAAGAGCAAAGATACAAGAATTATTTGCATCAGCTTGCATTCTATGCCAGTTATCTACTGCACCGATATAGTTTCCTAGTGTCATTATTCCTGATGGTTGTATAGCACTATATATTGTCTTCATGTTTTAATCCCCTATTTCTTATCTACGTAAGATAATACTGCATTAGCAATATCTTTCTTATCAATTACGTCGTTAAATCTAACTTCTCTTTCTCTTAATCCCTTTAATGGTTCTGGAATTTCAAGACCAGTTTCTTCATTTAATTTTTCAGAAGCTTCAAATGCATCAGCAATCTTCTTTCCTGTTAATGCTTGATATACATCAGCTGGGAACTTGTAAGCTGAAGCTGTAGAAACGATAATGCCAGGAGTTGTATCCATTGTTCTTTCAATATAATCTTGATATACAGCCATAGCAACACCTGTATGTGTATCCATAACATAACCATCAAGTTCATCTTCCATATGGATTGCATCTTTAGTATCTAATTCTGAAGCGAATCCAGCATCGAACATTTCTCTAATCTTCTTTAATTCAGCATCTGTTACAGTGTACTTACCATCTTTCTTTAAAGCAGCCATTCTTGATGCGATTAACTTATCATCTCTACCTGATATTTCAAATAAGAATCTTTCTAAGTTTGATGAAATCAAAATATCCATAGAAGGGCTCATTGTCTTAAAGAATTCACGGTTGATATCATATGTACCAGTTGTGAAGAAATCTGTTAATACCTTATTTGAGTTAGAAGCGCAGATAAACTTGTTTACTGGAACTCCCATCTTGCTAGCATAATAACCAGCTAAAATGTTACCAAAGTTACCTGATGGAACACAGAAGTTTACCTTATCGCCAAACTTGATTCTATCACCTGCTAATAAATCGCAGTAGCTTGATACATAGTATGCGATTTGTGGAGCAAGTCTACCCCAGTTAATTGAGTTAGCTGAAGATAACTTATATCCCTTAGATAATAAGTCTGCCTTAATAGCATCATCATTAAAGATTGTCTTAACAGCAGATTGTGCATCATCGAAATTACCATTGATAGCACAAACGTAAACGTTGTTACCAATTTGTGTCTTCATTTGTAATTTTTGCATATCAGAAACACCATCTGATGGATAGAATACAATAATATCAACGCCATCGACATCTCTAAATCCTTCTAGAGCAGCCTTACCTGTATCACCAGATGTAGCAACAAGGATTAATGTTTTAGACTTTTCACCAGTCTTCTTTCTAGCGCCTGTTAATAAGTGAGGTAACATAGTTAATGCCATATCCTTAAATGCACATGTTGGACCATGCCATAATTCAAGAACATATAAATCATCTGCAACATTAACAAGTGGACATGGATCGTCTCCATAGAATCTTGAATATGCAGCCTTAGCATAACCTAATAATTCATCATAAGTATAATCTTCTAAGAACTTGCTTAGAACGAAAGCAGCTCTTTCTTCATAAGATAATTCAATAAGCTTATCAAAATCTGCCTTTGTTAATGTTGGTATCTTTTCTGGAACGAATAAACCGCCATCCTTAGATAAACCATCTCTGATAGCTTCAGCAGATGTAACCTTACATTCTTTGTCTCTTGTACTTACATAATTCATTTTATTTACCTCAATTATTTATTTGTTAATCTTAAATATAATATAGGATCAACGCTTTGTAGCATTAATTCCAATTCACCATCGCTAATCGATGCAGTTCTACCTCTTTCATATTCTGCATCTACCATTTCTTTGATACGCTCAACTACTTTATCTTTCTTATCTATTCTTTCCTCTTTTGGAACTGAATAATAAGCATTAATCCAGTATGCAATACCAGCAAGTCCTGAGTGAGCATCAACAGCAACTCTTGGTGGTACACCAAAAATCTTATCTGTATCAAAGATATTATATATCTCTGGGTCTTTTAATAAACCATCAGCATGAATACCAGCTCTTGTTACATTGAAAGACTTTCCAACAAATGGAGTTCTTTCTGGAATCTCAATTCCCATAGATTCAAAATATCTTGCAATATCTGTAATTACTCTAAAGTTCATTCCAGCATGTGTACCCTTTAGAGCAGCATATTCAACAGTCATTGCTTCTAGTGGACAGTTACCTGTTCTTTCACCAATACCCATTAGTGTACAGTTTACAGAAGAACATCCATAAAGCCATGCAGTTGCAGCATTTGTAACAACCTTATAGAAGTCATTATGACCATGCCATTCTAGATATTGAGATGGAACTTCACCATAATATCTTAAACCAGAAATAATACCTGGAACTGATCTTGGCAAAGTTACGCCTGGGTATGAAATACCATATCCCATTGTATCACATGCACGTATCTTAATAGGAATACCACTCTCTTTAGATAATTGCATAAGCTCATATGCTAAAGGAGCAACAAATCCATAGAAGTCAGCTCTTGTGATATCTTCAAAGTGGCATCTTGGAATAACTCCCTTTTCTAAAGCCATCTTAACAATGCCTAGATATTTATCTGCAGCTTGCTTACGAGTTAGATTCATTTTCTTAAAGATATGGTAATCTGAACAGCTTACAAGAATACCAGTTTCTTTAATCTTCATTTCTTTAACAAGCTCGAAATCTTTTTCGTTAGCTCTAATCCAAGATGTAACTTGTGGGAACTCATAACCAAGTTCCATACATCTTCTAACAGCTTCTCTATCTTTTTCAGAATATAAGAAGAATTCGCTTTGACGAATAATTCCCTTTGGACCACCAAGTTCGTGCTCCATTTTAAAGATGTCTACTATTTGATCAGCAGTAAATGGCTTTGTAGCTTGTTGTCCATCTCTAAATGTTGTATCTGTAATCCAAATTTGATCAGGAATCTCCATTGGTGTTTGACGGAAATTGAAGGCTATTTTTGGAATAGTCTCATAAGAATACAATTCACGGTAAAGATTTGGAGAACCAACATCTTGTAAATTTGGTTTCCAGTTACTTTCCATTAATACATTCTTTTGCTTACTGTATTTAATCATTTTTTACTCCTAGCCCTCTACGCTCGCTAATAATTCGTTTTGCTTAGCAAGTTGTAAAGCATCTAACATATCTTCCATATCTCCATCCATAAAACCTTCTAGATTATACATAGTATAGCCGATTCTATGGTCAGTAACTCTGTTTTGAGGGAAGTTATATGTTCTAATCTTTTCTGATCTATCTCCAGAACCTACTTGGCTCTTTCTTTCTGAAGCATATTCGCTATCTGCTTTTGACTTGTAATATTCATATAATCTTGATCTTAAAACTTGGAAAGCCTTTTCCTTGTTCTTTAATTGTGATCTTTCATCTTGTGATGTAACAACAAGACCTGTAGGAATATGAGTAAGTCTTATAGCTGTTTCTGTCTTATTAACCTTTTGTCCACCAGCACCTGATGATCTATATGTATCAACCTTAACATCCTTTTCAGCGATATCAATTTCTACATCTTCAACTTCTGGTAATACAGCAACTGTAGCTGTAGATGTATGAACTCTACCTTGTGATTCTGTTGCAGGAACACGTTGTACTCTATGAACTCCACTCTCAAATTTTAATTTTGAGAATGCGCCAGCACCAGAGATTTGGAATGTACATTCTTCAATACCACCAAGTTCGTCTAATTCAACGTTAACTTCTTCGTATTTCCATCTCTTTCTTTCTGCATATCTTCTATACATTCTTAATAGTTCAGCACCAAATAAAGCAGATTCTTCACCGCCAGCAGCTGCTCTAATTTCAACGATAACGTTCTTTTGGTCATGTGGATCAACTGGAAGTAATGCAAGCTTTAATTGTTGAGTTAATTCCTCAAGCTTTGCTTTTCCTTCTTTAAATTCTTCTTTAGCCATTTCAGCAAGTTCGTCATCACCATTCATCATTTCTTTGCACTCTTCAGTATTCTTTTGAACTGCTAAATATTGATTATATAAATTAACAGCTTCTTCTAGTGAAGCATGTTCCTTAGCATATTCTCTCCATACTTTTTGGTCTGCAATAATTTCTGGGTCAGCTAACATTTCTGTAAGCTTGGCGTATCTTTCGGCCATTAAACGTAATCTTTCAAACATAAACTATTTCTCTCTCTTTGCTACTAAAATTCTATCGATGCCTTCTAAATCTTTGCGAATATCTACTTTATAAGAATCAGTAAACATATTTGCAATATCTTTGGCTTCGTTTTCACCGCATTCAAAAAGCATATAACCACCAACATTTAGGTAATCACTTGCCTTTTCTACGATTCTCCTATATAAAGTTAATCCATCTTTGCCACCATCTAGGGCTACCATTGGATCAAAATCTTTCACTTCTTTATCTAGAGTTGGAATAATATCTGATGGAATATAAGGTGGGTTTGCTGTAATAACATCAAATGTGCCCTTGATATTCTCATATAAATCGCTCTCTACAAGTTCCACATCAGCCTTATTAAATTCTACATTTTGCTTAGCAACTATAAGGGCCTTTGCAGATATATCTGAAGCAACAACATGAGCTCCTGTTTCTTTAGAAACAGCAATAGCAACACATCCGCTTCCTGTACATAAATCTAAAACTTTAGAATCTTTCTTTACTACTTTTAATGCTTCTTCAACTAGATTCTCTGTTTCAACTCTTGGAGATAAAACATCTTCATTAACATTTATTGTGTAACCACAAAAATCTGTATTGCCAATCACTTTCCAAAGTGGCATACCTGTTAATCTCTTTTCTAAGATTTTGTTTGCTTCATCAAGTTGAGATTGAAGAATGAATTTTTGAAGTGGAAGTTCACTTCTCTTAATACCCATAGCAATAGATAAAATCCATTCTACTTCTGATGAATCAGCATTTGTCTTTTTTAATTTTTCTTCGATATCTCCTCTAACTTTGCTTAGAGATACTTTGATATCAAATTTTTGCTCTTTTGTTGTTGGATCATTATCCATTTGTTGGGCTGTCTTAAAAGCAACAATAGCAACTTCAACCATATCGTCTGTTGGTTCTTTTGTTGTTAACTTTTGTAGAAGAAATCCTGGCATCTTTAATAATCTAACGAACCAGTTATCAAACTTAGCTAGGAATTTTAAAACTTCATAAGAAACACCGGCAATAAATGGAATTAAAGCAAGTTTAATTAGGAATCTAATTCCATTGTTTTGGAAAATGTCTAAACCTGTTAATGCTAGTAATGCATTAACTATTGCTAAAATCAAAATACTAACAGCCATTACGATAAACATGAATGTAGTTCCACATCTATCATGGAATGTTGTCATCTTTTGAGCATTTTCAACTGTAAGTTCCATATCATGTTCATAGCAGCTTATTGTTTTATGTTCTGCACCATGATACATATATGTTCGCTTAACATCAGGCATTAAGGTTGTCAATCCAATATAAGCAATGAATATGCCCATACGAATTGCACCTTCCATTAGACCTATAAGAAGATTTACCCATGGAATAGAGATATCAATATTTGCAAGTTTTATGATAAGTCCTTCAATTGCATTAGGAAGGAAAACAAATAAAAAAACTGATAAAGCTATTCCAAGAACCACAGATATTGCCATAACAATACTGTAGACATCAACGCCGAACTTTTTAGAAAGCCATTTTTCAAACTTTCCAGGTTCTGCATCTTCTCCGAATACTTCACCAGATCTCATTAAATTCTTCATACCAATAACCATAGAACTTATGAAATTTAAGAATCCTCTGATAACTGGTATTCTGAATAGGATATTCTTTTCTTTTACAGGCTTAACATAGCTACTTTCGACAACAATCTCACCTTTTTCGTTTCTTACGGCCGTAGCAACAGACTTGGTGCCTCTCATCATAACACCTTCAATAACTGCTTGGCCTCCGATTGACGTTGTCTTCTTTCTCAATTTAATGCCCTCTTTTTGAAAAAAGGTGCAAGATAAATATAACCTTGCACCCAACTATCACTATAATTTTTTAATTAGTCAAGATTGTAGCGCTTCTTGAACTTATCAATTCTACCACCGGCATTTACTTGCTTTTGCTTACCAGAATAGAAAGGATGACACTTGCTGCAAACTTCAACTTTAATAATGTCTCCAGGGATTGTTGAGCCACATGTAAACTCGTTTCCACAAGAACACTTTACTGTAACATCATGATAATTAGGTTGAATATTTTCTTTCATCGTATATACCTCACGTTTAATTTATACGTAAATATTATATATGTAAGCATTTAGGGTGTCAAGCAAATATTCCCCATTTTGAAATGCCCCTACTTGCGCCTTTATTTATTGATTACTACATACTTTTGTGATATACTCTTTAACTAGAATTAAGGAGTCTATATGCAATCTTGGGTTATTAACAGCGAAAAGAAGATAACATTAATTAGTGAAGAATCTGCAGATTTTAACCAAAAAACTCATGCTAAAGTCAAGATAGCTAGAGCCTCTTTATGTCAAAGCGACATTGCTGCTTTCAATGCAAGATATGACAACCTACCTATCATCCCATCACGTTCAGCTCTTGGAATGATAAGTGAATCTAAAAATCAAGCATTCAGTAAAGGTCAAAGAGTTTATATATCTCCATATGTTAAACGCGAAAAAAAGATCTATATCAATGGTAAAGATTTCAATGGATATCTTTCAGATTTCGTAGTTGTTTCAAATGATAATATTTACTCTATTCCTGAGATGATTCCAGATGAAGATTTCACCTTTATTGAAGACATTGCAATGGCATTAAAAACTTGTAAATTACTTGAAATTAAAGAAACTCAATACATAGTATTGCATGGTGTTTCTACACTAAATATTATTCTTGGACAATTTGCTTTGTATTATCAAGCAATTCCTATAATAGTTGACACTGATGATGAAGTCCTAAGAAAAGCAGAAGAAAAAGGAATTTATTACACGATTAATTCTAAAAAAGAAAAAGTCTTTGATAGAATTCTAGAAATTACTGCTGGAAATATGGCCGATCACTTAATAATTGATTCCGACGCTCTTCCTCAAATTGCACCAGACATCCTAAAACTTTGTGCTCAAAACGCTAAAGTTGCAATCATGGGATATAATACTGCAGTAGCTGACACAAAAATTGATGTTTCTTACATAGTTGGCAAGAGATTATCTATGCTGGGCATTAATGACGGCATCGGTGAAATTGAGTCGGCAATAAATATGCTCGCTACAGGAGTAATAAGGGTCAATGGCCTTGTAGAAAAACTTTATGATTTTTCAGAAGTTCCAGACGTATTTAACGCACTATCTACAGTAAGACCACGATTCAAATACTTAATAAAGTGCTAATATTAATTAGTTTTTATTAAAATACGCCCTAAAAATACTCGTTTTTGTTAGTCAATAGCATTTTTGCCATTCTTATGTTTTTTTTTGCCAAATTTAAGTAAAAATTAGTTAACTAAAATAGAATTATGATGTAGGCTAGAAAAGCTGAATATTGACTAAAAATTAAGGAGATCTAAAAAATGGAGATTACAGACGTTTCAATCAGACTAGTATCAGGAACTGAGACAGGAAAATTAAAGGCAGTTGCATCTATTGTTATCGATGGTTGTTTTGCTGTTCACGATATCAAATTAATAGATGGACAAGATGGTGTATTTATTGCTATGCCTAGTAGAAAAACACCAGATGGAATATTTAGAGATATTGCCCATCCAATCAATGGTGAGACACGTACATATGTATGTAAATTAATTATGGACGCGTATAAAAAAGAGGTTGCTAACCCAACACCAAAGAAAGAGGAAAACGAATAATCGTATAAATTCCTAATTTATATTTTTTTAGAGAGGCGCATGCCTCTCTTTTTTTTAACTTAATCTATTGAAATCCACTTTACCAATAGCATTAATTGGCATCTTGTCTATTTGAATTATCTCTTTTGGTTTTGAATACTTTAATAACTTGTTATTAATAGACAAATTAATTTCATCTTTAATCTGATCATTAAGAGTAATACCCTCTTTTAATTCAACATATAATCTTATAGCTTTTTTATTATTGATAACACACTCTTTTGCACAAGATAAATTAACTTCTTTTATTTCGTTAACAATATTCTCTATCTCTTGTGGGAATACATTAACACCAGCAATTTTTATTAATCTTTTTTCTCTATCTACAAAAAATACATTCTTATCTTCATCAACAAAAGCCATATCCCCTGTGTAGAACCATTCTGGAGTAATTTTGTCATCATTATAATAGCCACTCATTGCTGAGTTTGCTTTTATATACAAATACCCTATTTTCCCTACTTCAACTTCATTGTCGTTTTCATCTAAAATCTTAGCATCACAACCGTAAACAGGTTTTCCAATAGAACCATCCTTATGTTCTTTTTGAACATTTAAAAGGCATACACCACATTCTGTTAATCCATATCCTTCTGCTATTACTAAGGAAGATCCTGCTTTTTGGCACTTGCCTTCAAATTCTTCCTTTACATCATTTGGTAATTTATCTCCACCACAGAAGCAATCTATAATCTTTTTTAAAGATCTGCCATTAAACAACCAACAGTGTGCTAGTTTTCTAAACATGTTTGGAACGCCAGGAATAATATTCACAGGGCTAAGTTTCACTAGCAAGCTTACATATACTGTATTGAACTTTGGAACTAGAATTGTTCTAGTGCCAAGACATAACGAAGCATGTAAGCTTACGCCAAGACCAAATGTATGGAACATAGGAAGCACCATAAGCATTCCTTCTTTTCCACTCTTTAATTTTCCATCATATGCTGTTCTAATTAAATTGTCTGCAAGATGATTATACGCAGCATTAGATAAGCAAGCAGTTTTTGATTCTCCAGTAGTTCCAGATGAATGCATATATATTGCGATATCACCGCCACTAATATCCACCTTCTTAAAGCCTGTAGCAGATATTTTCGAGAATTTAACAACTTTGTCAGACAAAGCAATTCCCTTTCTTCTTTTCGCCGAATATAAGCCGTAGAAAGGTTTATATAAGCAAAGCAAATAATCTAATACGCTGCATAATATTACATTTGTATCTATGTCTTTGAATAAAGAATATGAATTATAGAATTCATCAAACATAATGTAACATTTAGGATGCATTTGCTTTTCTATCTTTTTAAGAGTTTCATCTTTTGTTAATGGATGTAAAACATTTGCAATCGCACCACATCTATTTACTGCATAAAAAGAAATTACAGCACTAGGTAAATTACCAAGGCAGATTACAACATTATCCCCTTTTTTAACACCTATACTTTGCAAATAAGCAGCTATATTCTCAACGTCTTTTATAAATCTTTTTCTATCGATTATCTTTCCATAAAAACTTAGCATCTTGTTTGTTTCTGGCAAACAAGATGTTGTGTTTATCATATAGTCATACATCGATTGATTAAACATTAAAACTTTTCTAAAAGACTCCCTTGCTTAATTTCATAATTATCATTAAATCCAAACATTACATAGTAAACAACTTTAGAAACAACATAAGCGATTAATGCTGCAAAAGCAACGTCTGTTAAATAATGCATACCAAAAGCGATTCTTGATAACGCTACGCAAATTACATAAACGAATATAGATATATCAAAAATCCACTTTTTTTCAGTTAATAATTTAATGTTTCTTAATAATGGATAACATGCAATAATAGCCATGGCTGATGCTGTATGACCTGATGGGAATGAATCTCCACCAAATCCTTTTTCATACCATCTTGTATATCTTCCTAGTCTAAATAAAACTTCTTCATATCTTGTTCTTTCAACAAATTCTTTTAAAACAAAAGATAAAACAACAATAACACCAAGAGCTAATATTACAGATAGATATGCTTTTTTATTTACAGATAAGTTAGAAGCACCTCTTTTGTTTATGTATAGATATACTGGGTAGAAAATTGCAGCAGCAATTACTAAAGCAACTGCATAATATAAGATTGTTTTTTCAACAAAATTAGAAATAAAACTCTCTACTAAATCTTCTAAACCTAGCATGCCACAAACAGCAGCGCCCCCAGCATATAGACACATTAAAAAGATCTTCATTGCCTTATCTTGTTTATCTTTTGCTAGAACAAACAAGCATACACAAGCATAATAACCAAAAGCATATGCTGGTATTTTCGCAATAATAGCAACAAAGAAATTAATCCATTCATTTCCTATATATAACTTTTCTGATATAGCTAAATCCTTGAAAGTTCCTAAAATAATTAGTCCTAATAAAACTAAAATTACTGAAGCATCTACTATAAGATTCTTTTGTTTGTTATTCATAATAATTCACCTTTTATAATATTATAGTTTTAAATATATTAAATGTAAATATTTAATGGAAAATGCCAGCTAACACACTGGCATCTACAAAAAATATATATAGGAATATATTACTACACATTAATTACATTTCCCAACACTTACATAATAATATGACAACCTAAAATATAACTAATTTTAAACATAAAGAATCCTTAATTTGTTATATAACAAAAAATGCGACCACATTATTGTGATCGCATTAATTATTGTTGATTTTATTATTAGAATGTAGCTACATCATCAAATACGAATGGAACTTCTTGTAAATCAGCAGTAATATATGGAATTACAGCATCTTTATCAAAAGTATATTCGTTCATGCAGTTATTAGAAACTTCCATAGATAATGAACCAATTACTGGAACCTCAGTTAAGTCCATCTTATATGATTCATGAACATAAATATATTTAATAAAACCATTAGCATATACAGCAAATTCAAGCTCAAGATTTGTAAATGTTAATTTGTTTAATTTCATCTTCATATTTTCTTCAAGTTGATGACCCATAACTTTAGAATAATCTTCTGTAGCTAATTCTTTGTCTAACTTGATTGTGAAGTAGTATACACCATCTTTTTCTGTAACTTCTTCGTCATAGTTTAAAATTGTTGTTTCATCAACTTTATATGACCAAATCTTTGTGAAATTTGTAGATGTGTCATCAATAAATTCTTCAATATCGTTATAGTCTGTAAGGAATGTCCAACCATCAGCTGTAGCAATTGTATATTCTTTTCCATCTTTTGTTGTCTTTGTATCTTGCTTAACCTTGTCTGTTTTTCTATATGTTACAGTATCGCCTGTTGAGTAATACTCTTCACACATATTAGCAATACCAAATGACTTTGAATAAGCAAAGTATTTAGCACCATTAGCATTATCAGAATTTACAGCATCACCTTTACCATCTCTATAAGATAAAGATTGAACACCTTGTTCTACAGCACCAAAACCAAGATCTGTAACGACACCACCTACTCTACATACGTTAGCAACAAAGTCTGCATCATAGTAGTTTTCTACAGCCGCTAAGCACATTTCACCAGCAGTCATAGTAGCATCGATATCTTTCTTTGCTGTAATTCCTGTAGGTGCTTCATTACCGAATACTGCTGTGAATGCTTCTTCCGCTGTTTTAGCTGTTAAATCTTTACCCCAGCCTAGGATTCCAAATCCAACGCCAAGTACGCCACCAACAAGAGCTAAAACAAGAACACCCGCAACTATACCAATAATTAGACCGGCTTTGCTCTTACCTTTCTTTTTAGGTTGTTTAGCTTTCTTTGACTTCTTTGAAGGCTTTTCGTCTTCAATTTCATCCTCATCTTCGATAACTTCATCATCGATTATTTCATCATCAATAATTTCATCATCAAGTTCGATATCTTCGATTTCGTCGATTTCATCTCTCTTCTTCATAAAAGTTAACTCCTATATATTTTTTTATACGCTTTTAATTTTAAATTATTAGTTACAATATTGCAAGTAAAATAATAATGCGCGCATCTTAACCAAGACTTAAGAAACTCTCATACCAATTGACACCACGCGCAATTTTGTTTAAAATCTTATTGTATTATGTTTATGAGGTGTTGACATGAGTATCGTTATTTCTACAGAAGCAACTGCAGATATACCTGAATACCAATTCAGAGATGATTTAAAAATCATTCCAATGGGATACACTGTTAACGGAGTAGGTTATGACGGGGTAACTGAAAAGTTAAGTCCAAAGGAATTCTATGCAGCTGTTTCTCAAGCTCAGACAAAATCTGATCTTCCACAAACAACAATGGTTACAGAATATTTAGCAACAGAATTTTTCGAGGAAATTCTAGCTGCTGGTAATGACTTAATCCACATTGCTTTTGCAAGTGTATTAAGCGGTACTTTTGATCAAGAAACAAAAGCTTTAAATGTATTAAAAGAAAAATATCCAGAAAGAAAAATCACAATAATCGATTCTAAGTCTGCATCATACGGAGAAGGTATGATTGCTTATCAAGCATTATTAAAGAAAGACGAAGGCGCCTCATATGAAGAAATTGTTAAATTCATTGAAGATATTAGAGAATACACTAACGCAATATTTGTAATTGATGATTTAATGCACTTATGCAGAACTGGTAGAGCTACAAAGAACGAAGCTTATATTGGAACTGCACTACATATCAAGCCAGTATTATATATAGCAAATGATGGAACATTACAACCATGGGCTAAAGTTATGTCTACAAAGAAGGCATTAAAGACTATGCTTAATATGTTCTTAAATAATGCTAAAAAGCCTGAAGATACAAACTTCGTTTGTGTAGGTCATGCAGATAATATTGAAGATGCACAACTTTTAATAGATGCTATTAAAGAAGCTGGATACAAGAATGTTGGTTTATATGATTTTGGCCCAGTTATAGGCACTCACGTTGGTAAAGATGCTGTTTCTATAATATTTATCGGAAACAGAAAAGACGAGTCAGTAAAGAACGCATAAAAAGATTAAAAAGAATAATTAAGAAAATGCTGTAAAAGGCATTTCTTTTTTTGCAAAAAAATAGATCCACTCTATACAAGAATGGATCTATAAATTCAATCAAAACGATAATTAGTTAACTTTTGTTACCCAACCAAATTCATCTGGTTCTTCTCTATTTTGAATTCCTGTAATCTTCTTATATAAGAATTCTGTAATAGGACCCATTTGGCCATTGTTGATAATAATATCTTTACCCTTATATCCTAGAACGCCTACTGGAGAAATAACAGCAGCAGTACCTGAACCGAATGCTTCATTTAATGTACCATTGTTTGCAGCTTCCACAACTTCATCCATAGAGATTCTTCTTTCTTCTACTTTGTATCCATATTTCTTTAATACTTGAATACAAGAATTTCTTGTAATACCAGGAAGAATTGAACCAACTAATGCTGGAGTAACAACTACGTTGTTTATAACGAAGAACATATTCATAGAACCTACTTCTTCTACATATTTATGTTCAGCAGCATCTAACCATAAGCATTGATCATATCCTAATGAAGCAGCCTTTTCACCACCCATTAATGAACATGCATAGTTACCCATACACTTAGCTTCACCAGTACCACCGATTGTAGCTCTTGTGTAGAAATCTTCAACTAAAATCTTTGTTGGCTCTAAACCATGAGCATAATAAGATCCAACTGGAGATAAGATAATAAAGAACTTATAAATCTTTGAAGCATGTACACCAAGTTGTTCTTGGTCTGCGATCATTGTTGGTCTAATATATAATGCTGTTCCCTTAGCTGTAGGAATCCAACTTTCTTCCAATTTTAATAAATCAAATAATGCAGCTTTCACTTTTGCAGAATCAAATTCAGGCATACATAATCTTCTTGCAGAATTGTTCATTCTAATGAAGTTATCGTCAATTCTGAAAACTGTAATTTCGCCCTTATCGTTCTTGTAAGCTTTAGCACCTTCAAAAATACCTTGAGCATAGTGCAAAATGTTTGAAGCTGGGCTCATTTCAAATGGTTTAAATGGAACAATTTCAGGTTCTCCCCATTTGCCATCTTTGTATTCCATAAGAAGCATATGATCTGTGAAATACTTACCAAATCCTAACTTAGAGAAATCTGGCTTTGCTTTACGTTCGTTACAAAGTGTTATTTTTGTCATTTCAATCGCCTCATTTATATAAATTTATTATATTTTTTTTCTAATTGTTTAACTTGTGCTTTTCCGTTTGATGTATCTACAATCTTTGCAATCACATCATCTATTTTATTATCCACTATTACAGCATTGATAACTATGTTATCACTATAGTCGATATTAAGCACTTTTCCATCATTGTTTTCTATGATTTCTTGTAACTTTTTATAAGTCGAATAATCAGTGTTTACAATGATTTCAATACTCTCTTTATACTCTACAATTTTTGCTTTGTCAATAGCGCTTGCAACGCATGAAGAATATGCTCCAACAAGCCCACTTGCGCCTAGTTTTATACCACCAAAATATCTAGTAACAACAGCTAGCGTCATATATACTTTTCTCTTTTTTAATACTTCAAGTATTGGAGCTCCTGCTGTACCTTGTGGCTCACCATCATCTGAGAACTTTTGCTCTTGGGCATTTTCAGATGATATATATGCATAGCAATTGTGCGTAGCATCTGAGTATTTTTTCTTGATTATTTTAAGTTTCTCTTGGGCATCTTCTTGAGATGTTATCGGAATTAATGTAGTGATAAACTTTGATCTACTTATCACAATTAATTCTTCAAACTCACTCTCAACTGCCTTATATTCCATTATTCTTTAGAAATTTTTACGTGTACCTTCTTGCCCTTATGAAGGATGAATCCATTAGCAAGCATTTCATCTGTTACATTGTAAGCAAAATCAGTAATTGCTGTTTCATCAATCTTAACAGCACCACCTGCTAAAATAGATCTTGCTTCGCTCTTTGATTTACAAGCTTTAATGAATACTAAGATATCACAAATATTCTTGCAATCTTGTGGAACTTTCTTTTCTAATAGATTATCGTTTGAACCACCAAATGCAGATTCTGATTGAGCTTTAACTTCATTTGCAATCTCTTCACCATGAACAATCTTTGTAAGTTCATATGCAAGAACCTTCTTAGCTTCATTGATTCTTTCATCTTGATATTGGCAAAGTTCTCTGATTCTATCCATTGGAACGTATGTGATTAATCTTAAGCACTTTTCAACATCGGCATCTGCAATATTTCTCCAGTATTGGTAAAAATCATATGGAGATGTCTTAGCAGCATCTAGCCATACAGCACCCTTTTGAGTCTTACCCATCTTCTTTCCTTCAGAAGTTGTTAATAACTCAAATGTCATAGCATAAGCAGGCTTTGATAATTTTCTTCTGATTAAGTCTGCACCAGCTAGCATGTTTGACCATTGGTCAGCACCGCCGCACTCTAACTTAACACCCATTGTCTTAAATAAATGATAGAAATCGTATGCTTGCATTGGCATATAGTTAAATTCTAAGAAAGACAATCCTCTTTCCCATCTTGCCTTAAATGCATCACATGTTAACATTTGGTTAACTGAGAATGAAGCACCAACATCTCTAATAAATTCAATATAGTTTAATTTGTCTAACCAATCAGCATTATTAACTATAACAGCAGCATTGTCGCCTTCAAATGACATGAACTTGCTCATTTGTTTTCTGAAACATTCAACGTTATGTTCAATTGTTTCATTTGTCATCATTTGACGCATATCTGTTCTACCTGTAGGGTCACCAATCTTTGCAGTACCACCACCGATAAGAATTACTGGTTTATGACCAGCCTTTTGCATATAACTCATAGCCATTAATGCAAGGAAGTGACCAACGTGTAAACTATCTGCTGTTGGGTCAAATCCGATATAGAATGGAACACTCTCTTTTCCAAGTAATTCATATAATTCATCTCTATTTACTGTTTGATGAATGAATCCTCTCTCCTCTAAGATGTCCATAATATTTTGTTGTGACATATAATAAAAATTCTCCTCTCCGCGCCATAACGCAGTCCGCAATTTGCAGTCTATTGCGTTTATTATATACCACGCGCGAGAAATATCTCAATATTTTTATTATATAAAAAGGAAAAATGTGACAAAATACCACAATTATAGAAGTATATACACACCAAGTATTGCAGCAAGTAACGTTGGAATTCCTATTCTAATTCCATATTTCATAAACTTAACAAACGAAAACTTGATATTATTCTTGTTTAACAAACTTGACCACATAATGCCAGCAAGAGCTCCTATTGGCGTCAAGAATGCACCAATATTGGATCCTATGATACTTGCAAAAACAGCAGCCTCATTATTTACTCCTAGAGCCAATACCGAGCTATATAAAACACTCATTGGAATATTGTTTAAAAGATTTGCAAATAATGCAGAAGATAAACCATATACAAGCGCATCATGATTTACATTTAGCATATTATAAAGTTTGCTTGTTACACCGTTATAATCTAGTGCTTGAACTATTATAAACATTGAAATTACAAATGGAATAAGTTCCCATGGAGCACGCTTTAGTGTAGATACAACTTCTACAGGTTTTTCTTTCTTTATTAATGCATAAATTATAGCTATAGTAAATAAGATTAAACTACATGGAAGAGATATCATCCACATCTCTAAATTTATATAGTTAGCTAAAGCTAAACCAATTATACAAATTACTAAAAATGCTACGCCAAGATATAATTTAAACTTATCTTCTATTACAACTTCTTCAATATCTGGATTCTCTATTTTTATTTTTAATTTCTTGTAGAAAAGAAGGAATAATACTGCAAATGAAGTAACTCCAGCAAGTACAGTTGGCAACCACATTATTTTGATATAGTCAGCAAAATCTATATTTAATGATGTTGCCAAATAAATATTAGTTGGATTACCAATAATTAAGAACATACTCCATGTGTTTGCAGCAACGAATTCTGAAATCAAATATGGAATTGGATTAATTTTTGCATTCTTACAAAACATGAAAATAAAAGGAGTAAATGTAAGAATGATAATATCATTTGATGTAAATACTGTAAGTATAGATACAAGCAAATATAAAGTGACAAACAGTCTTATTTGACTATTTCCCGCTCTTTTAATTGCTTTTGAAGCTAAGAATCTAAAGAATCCTACCTCATCAAGATAAACAGAAATAACAGTAATTGTTATAAAGATAATAAGTATCTTTATTGGATTGATAGCAGTGTTAGCGAATATACCATCTACAACATCTCTAAAAGGCACTAAAGAGAAAACAAGAAGCACTATAGCCCCGATTAGACTTACTATCCAATATGTACCCAAACGAAGGTTTTTAATAGTAAAAGTAGGCTTTAAAATAATAAAGCCTATCATCGTCATACATGTAATAATTGAAATTACTAAACTTGCTACCATAAAAGATGTAGAGAAGTTTCCTTCTCTACTTTATTTTTTATTCAACAAATGGTTTTGGTGATTTATTCTTGTATGTTGTAAACCTAATTGTGTATCCTTCATCTTCTTCAGGTTCACCTTCATATACACATTCCCAATTCTCTAATTTGTCTAGATTTTCATAGTATACTTCTGGGTGTCCATCGGCATCTACTTTTGTTGCATATACAGTGTCGCAATAAGGAAGAAGAGTCTTATATAGCATAGCTCCACCCATTACAAACAACTTATCTGAATCATATGTGTTTAATAATTGAAGTAATTCTGGGAATGTTTCAACCATAATAACATCATCTCTCTTGAACACATCAGAAATAACGATATTTGTTCTTCCTGGAAGAGGCTTTGCGCCTGGTAGAGATAATAGAGTGTTACCACCCATTACAACTACATTTCCCATAGTTTGTTCTTTAAAGAACTTCATATCTTTCTTCAAATGGAATAGTAAATCGTTTTTCTTTCCTATTCCCCAATTCTTATCTACTACTACTATTGCTTTCATCTTTCTTACTCCGCTACTGGTATTTTCTTTCCTAATAAATTATATTTGTAATCAACAAGCTTAAAGTCTTCTAGTTTGAAATCATAGAAATTCTTAATTTCTGGATTAATTATTAACTTTGGAGCTTCAAATTGCTCTTTAGCAATAACTTCTTTTACAAGATCAATATGTCTGTCATATAAATGAGCATCAGCAATTACGTGAACAAGTTCACCTGGAACTAATCCTGATACTTGAGCAAACATCATTAATAGTACGCTATATTGTAATACATTCCAGTTGTTAGCTGTTAACATATCATTTGATCTTTGATTTAGTATACCATTTAAAACGTTACCAGACACATTAAATGTCATAGAATATGCACATGGATATAAATTCATTTCATGTAAATCTTGGAAGTTGTAAATGTTTGTCATAATTCTACGTGAATTAGGATTATGCTTTAAATCATATAATACTCTATCTACTTGGTCAAATTCGCCTTCTTTATAGATATGCTTAACTCCTAATTGATAGCCATAAGCCTTACCGATTGTTCCGTCTTCTCCAACCCATTGATCCCAAATGTGAGAATGCAAATCAGCAACTCTATTTGATTTCTTTTGCCAAATCCATAGAATCTCATCAATGGCTGCTTCGAAGTTTGTTTTTCTAATAGTTAAAATTGGTAATTCTTTTTGTAAATCATATCTGTTTACAATACCAAACTTTTTGACAGTATGTGCTGGTGTACCATCTGACCATTTTGGTCTAACATCATACATTTCATCAGAAACACCATTTTCCATAATATCTGTAACGTTTTTAATAAAAATCTTATCTGCGTATGACATACCCTTTCCCCTTTTGCTACTAGAATGTAGCTCTATTATTATTGTTATTCTTATGTAATTTTCTCTCTCTTAGTTTTCTAGCTGCTTCTCTTAATATTCTCTTTTCTTTAACCTTACCAGAAAGTAAGACAATTGCCATTATTTCTACACCAAGGATAAATGCTAATACAACTGTTCCTGCAATTTGTGAAGCCACGATTGGAGCTGATAATAATGCTATTGGAGCAATAGCAACACCATTAACTCTTAGCGCATCTCTTCTTTCTTGCTTAATGCAATCTCTATATGCAACAGCCATAATTATAATAACCATAAAGCCCAGCATGTCTAGGAATGAAAGAACGATTATTAACCATGTTAGATTTAATACGGATTCATGGTAGTTAGCTATAAATGAAATATTTCCTGTTGCCTCACAAGTGAATGACATATATTGTCCGTCAAAATCTACTTGTGTAAATACCATTTCGCCGGCCGCATTCTTATATACTGCCTTAACTCCATCCTTTCCTTGTATTTCTTTTGGAGTCTTCATTCTAACTGTGTAAGTTCCTGTAAATTGCTCTCCATTTGCTTGAGCAATAGATACGCTATATACAGCTACAACTTCCTTTGTTTCGTCAACTTTAACTTCAGAACTGCTTGCCTTTCCTTTCTCAATAGCAATTACTGTATTCTTTTCAAAACCTTCTGGAGTTGTTACAGAAGCAACAATAGAGCCTGTTATAACATCAATCTTAGCAAAAGCTATTTCTACATTCACATCATAATTAGGCATTATGAATGTGTGGTTAGATTGATTTACAACTGCGCTGTTATTTCCATCTGTAGATACTGCACTAATCTTTCCGATAGAGTATTTATCATCTTTAGACTTTATGTCTATAATCTCTACTTGTTGATTAAATTCATAACTTGTATGAGCAGTTCTAAATGTTATTATATCAGTTGTTTTTAGAGTAACAGTATAGATCAAGTTGATATGTAGAACTCCATTTGCAGGAACAACTTTATCTATAAAAGTATTTATTAATTCGCTAACAACGTTATTATTGCTATCTCTAATTACAGCACTATTTGTGTAGCCATAATATTCTTTAGCCATTGATACGATCAAATAAACTGATGATGTATCTTCGCATAGAACTGGAATTCTATTGTCGTTGTTTAATTCAACATATATTAATCTAGAGCAATCATCGTTTACTGTTAATAATGCTGAGCCAATAGTACATGCTACCTTCTTGCCACCATTATCTGCAATTGCATAAATTGTAGCAAATCCATAACCTTTACATGTTACTATACCATCTCTTGATACAGTAGCTATTGATTCATCACTTGATTCCCAAGAAATAGTTGAAGAATTATATGTATCTTCAATTGTTGCTTGATCAAATGCATTCTTTCTTAATCTGATTGAAGCATGAAGTGGTATCTGTCCATTAATGTCATTTGTGAAAGTAATATGATCTTCCTCTAATACAACTTCAACTAAATACCATGAAGCCTTAATATTATTAGGTTCTTTTAGATTAATACTTGTAACTTCTTTTATTGTTTGAAGGCTATGACCATTCTCATCTGTTAGGGCTATATCATTTAAATACCAGCCAGTGAATATCCATCCTTCTCTTGTTGGAACAAAGAATGTGAAGTCTTGATCATAAAGAGCTGTGTCAGTTTCCTTCTCAAACACTTCCTCCTCAGGATAAACTGGAACGAATCTAAAATAACATGTAATTGGATTCATTTTTGGATATAACTCAACTGCTTCGTTGCTTATAATATCCCAACCACTTAATAAATGGCCTTCACTATCAGATATTAATCTTCCTGTTGAAGTGCACCATCCAGCGAAGTTGTAACCTTTAAGAGTAGCAACTCCTAGTTCTCCTTCAGTAGAACCATATGTGACTTCAACTGTTCCACTTGGAACTACAGCGTCTGGTAATGCATTTGTTGCACTAAATGAAACAGTATATGTATTAGGTGTGAAATCTGCGATTAATGAAGTAGTTTCACCTCTAGTCCATTTAGATTTTGTTGTTCTATTTTCATCAACTAAAACTATTGAACCATTTAATTTCCATCCATTAAATGTATATCCATCTTTTGAATAATTCTCTAATGTTACGTTCTCATTATATGTAGCTGTTGTAGAAAAATCTAATTGAGTTTCGCCATCATAGTAATTAATGGTAACTTCTATACCTTCCCAAATTGCATCAACCCATATATTCTTAGAATAATCGTAGTAATTGTATGCTTCAATGCAATTACCATTTTCATCTGTTAATATAACATCTGGTAACATATCATTAGTTTTTTGTATTTTCCAACCTTTAAATACAAAATATTCTTTTGTTGGAACAGGAAGATCAAACACAGATCCATATGTTACTTCTTTTGAAGATTCCGCTCCACCTAGACTTCCACCTTGTGCATTTAAATTAATGATATATACATCACCTGTCCAATGAGCTGTTAATTGTTGAGTTGTTGTATAACCCCAAATATTTAACATCTCTCCATCAGCATCAGTAATTTGAGTATCACCTACATACCAACCAAGGAATGTAAAGTTTGTTTTTGTTGGGATATCTAATCCAGTTTTATCTGCATATTTAACACTAGTAACGTTTGGAGTAAATCCTTCAATTTCATCATATGTTACATCTATATCTACAGAGTCAAAGTTAGCAACCAATAAAACATTAGAATGATAAGTATGTGCTATATCTACACCAGCGTTAATAGTATCGCCAGTATCTTCCCATTTATTATTTGCACTATCATATGTATAAATAGACCAATTAACGAATGTATATAAACTATTGACTTCTTGATTTGATATTGTTGGAGTTGAAAAAGCATTCCAATGTGAATTAAGTTTTCTTAAATAACTATTCTCGCCCTCAACAGTAATGTCAAAAGGACTATATTCTCCTTCATAATATGCTATCATTCCAGCTTGCATAGAAATTGAATAATAAATATCTTCTCTATCAGCCTTTAATGTAACGGCATTTGTTTCTGGCTTAAAAGCATTTGTTATAATACCATCGCTTCCAGTAATTTTTGTACTGTCTAGCTTCCAACCCAAGAAGTTCATATCTGCACTTTCAGATATCAAAGTATCTAAAACAAGTAATTGTGTACCTTTTGTACCATATTCAACAGTAGTAGTTCCTACAATTGCTGAATCATCATATTCTACATATGAAATTGTAATATCATCGCCTTTAAAGACAGGTTTTAAAGTTAAGGCATATTTATAGTCATAAGTAATAGAAACACCACTTGTATTAACAAGCTCGCCGACTGGCGCATTATTATTACCATATAATTGCCAACCTTGGAATGTATAGTGCTCAATAATATTTGATGGAGCTGAAGGATAAGTGAATATTTCGTTGTAATAAACATCACGATTTAAATCACTAACTACTAAAGAAGTACCATCAAATGATGAACTATATAAAAGTCTATATTTATGTGGTTGAAAAACAGGAACTAGTTCAATTGAATCGAAATCACAACTATTTAAAGAAATGCCTTGATTACCTGTTTTTTGAATGAAAACGCCATTATCATATTCATACCAGCCAACAAAATCAAAACCTGCACTAGCACCATTTTTAAATTCTGGTAATGTAAATGCAAAATCGTAAGCGATAGTTTTAGTTTCTTCATAGTCATCTGGTACTACAATTGAATCATATTTGCCATCGTAATTAACAGAAATTAAATCAATAACATCTGGATCTGTTGGATTTTCTTTTAATTCCAAAACATAATAGTTATCAATATTAAGAGTTACTTGAACTTCTTTTTCCCAAGCTGCATATAAAACGAAATCTCGTTCTTCAGCAATTAATTCATCAACCAATTCTAGGTCTAATGTTGCTCCATCCTCAACAGCAGCCTGATTATAATACTCTTCATCGTATTCACTCCAACCCAAAAACACAAAGCCTTCTTTTGAAAGATTCAAAGACTCCGCAGTTGGAAGAGTTAAACCTGCTTCTATCTTGATTGCTGTTATTTCTTCTGAGCCATTATTAAGTCTTATAAAATACTCAGGTTCATCAGCTTTAGCAATATTTATAGACAATAATCCCATAAAGATGCTTATTGTAAGCACCAACAAAAATAATATAATCAGATTATTTCTAGCAAAAGTTTTTCTCATAGGATCCTCTTAAATTAATATACTAATGTATATTATCATTATTCGTATTTTTTATCTATTAATCAACTGTATATTTTTTTATAAAATCACAGAATGTTTTGTTAGTTGTAATCGACTCTTCGTAATATGGGAATAAGATATTATAAACGTGTTCAAGTTTTCTTCCTTCTACAATAGAAGAATCCCAGAAACTCATTTCAACATCTACGCCTCTTTTACTAAACTCTTCATACGCCTTTAGTGAACCTTCTTTTAGAAAATCTCCATACGCTGAATTAATAAATACTGGGCATTTATGTGTGTAATACTTCATTACATCAACTAAATCTGTCTTATTAGAAGATTTAAACTTTCTGTCTATAATGTCTTTAAAGAATGGTTTTAGAAACCATTTTTCTTTAAATCCATCAAAGTTATACACAGCACAAGTAAGTCCGACTGCATTTATTTTTATTTCATCATTTATAGTTACTCCAAGCTGCTCCCTATACTCCTTATTATTGATTGCATTAATAAGCATTCCAACAATATGAGCACCAGCTGAATCACCTGTGATGAAAATGTTCTTTTTGTCAAAATTATATTTCTCTGCGTTATTATAAATATATTCAACCAATCTTAAAGTATCTATAAGTTGATCAAATATTGTTACGCCTTTATCTATTAATCTATAGTTAGCATTTACTACATAATATTTTGAATATGAAGCAATATACTTAACATAGAATTTGTTTATCATTTTTGTTCCATGGTAATAAGCTCCACCATGAAAATCTATAATAACTGGTCTTACTTTTCCTTTTATTGACTTTGAATAATTAATATCAAATAAATGGAAATCTTCTACCTCGACATCATATGGAATATCTTCAAGAACTTCAACATCATCAAGAATCTTTTTATCAAATAGATTCTCCTTTAATTGCATTTCTTGTCTTTCAGTATCTTCTTTTATCATGAATTTTCTAAAAGCTTTACCTAATCTATATGCCATAATTAGTCCCTCGAATTATATTATATAAAATAATATATTATTATTCAATGCGAGTTTTAAAAGAAAAAAAGCAGGAGTATTATCTACCCCTGCTTTAATCAACACAATTCAATTATTTTATCTTTTTCCTAAAAGTGAAAATAATAATAAAGATGCGCCTAAAACAATAAATGTAATACCTACAATTAGATAATCATATTTCATTACTTCAGAAACAGTTAATAATAAAACGCCAATTACAAGAACTGCTATACCTACAAGTAATAAAACAACAAAGGCTGTAACATCCTTATTTTTTCTAATAACGAATCTGCATAATGCTTCTAACACCATTAATGATCCCATAACAATAAAGATTACAGGAACAACATTACGAATAATAGAACCAATTACAGATACCATAATAAAATATGAACCAAGGGCTATCACAAGTCCGCCAAGAATACTATCTTCGCCTAAGAATGTCTTAGTTGAAACATATTGAGAAAATACCATAAATAGACCGTAAACGATCAAAACAATACCAAGAACTAAATCTAGAGAACTACCTAATGACTTTTGTAAACAGAATAGAATTCCAAGAACAATTAGCGCTACTGAAGCGACAAGTGCTATTACTTTGTCATTTTTCTTACTAGTTTTTGCTGCCATATTAAAACCCTCCTAACATATTCCATTATACCATAAAAAGAATAAAAAAAAGAGTTCTTATTTCTAAGAACTCTCATGGTGCCGGGTGCCGGACTTGAACCGGCACGACCTTTCGACCAAGGGATTTTAAGTCCCTCGCGTCTGCCAATTCCGCCAACTCGGCACACGCATGTCATATTAATGATTTTCTTTTTTTATTAGATGCTTTGGAGGCACCTTCCAGATTCGGACTGGAGAATAAAGCTTTTGCAGAGCTTTGCCTTACCACTTGGCCAAGGTGCCACTCTCATCTAATGGAGCGGGAGACGAGATTCGGACTCGCGACATTCGCCTTGGCAAGGCGACGCTCTACCACTGAGCCACTCCCGCACCACATTGGTGGAAACTATAGGGCTCGAAC